>NZ_MYFM01000006.1:0-260027 GCF_002179915.1 Companilactobacillus bobalius | reverse complement strand
ATATAAATTAATGCTATGAGATGTTTTTTCATAAGATTCTTTTATAATCATATTCTTTAGAAGATTGACAGGTGATTTAAAAAAGCTTCATACCCATTAAGGTACATTAGTTGGTAATTATTTTATTTTTAAATATTTATTAGGATGGAAAAAGAAATTTATTATGTTTACCTTCCTTGAAAGATAACAAATAAATAATGAAGCGAACCATGATAAAATTATTGATAAAATCAAAAAGATAAAATAATTTGGAATTCCAATTTTAATCAATAAAATTTAAAAAAAGGACGTCAAAGGTAAATGTACCAGATAAATAACTATTGAATAATTTCCATACTTCTCAAAATATTCAAAAAACTTATTATTTTGAACATGGTAGAAGAAAAAGAACATCAGGAATATACTTCCAACTTTGAAAATTGCAGTATTCATTAGCATATCATTGTTTCTAAACCATGAACCGCCTAAATATATTCTTATTGCTAAACCAAAAATCGTAATTATTAAAGAAATTACAAATACCATATAATTATTCAGAATATTCATATTCCTCTTAATTAGAATTCCCATATAAAAACATGGTAACCATGAAAATGTCGCATATATAAAGTAAACTGGATTTATCAGTTGTACTACAATAAACAAAATTATGCTTAAAACTAACTGAATGTTAAAAGGAACCTTTATTATATCCATCAAACCTATAAAAACAAATATTAAAAATAATACATATAAAAACCAAAGGTAACTTATTGGCTGTTTATATATAAATATCAGACTTCCCCATGGATTCAATCTATTAACTTTCGTCAAATGCTGTAAAGATACATATAAAATTGAAAATACGATATACGGTATCGAAAAATTTACAAATTTTTTTCTAATTGAATACAGATATCCTTTATTCGATTTAGGTGACTTATATAAAAAACCTGACAGTGCAAAAAAGCATGGCATTATAAATGTATATATTATTGCCAACATCAATTTAGAAAACACATCATATTTTGGAAAAATATTTGTTCCATAAAGTTCATCTATACAATGTGCAGTCAATACAAAGAATATGGTAAATCCTTTACCAAAATCAATCCATCTAATTCTTTTCATTAAATTATCGCCCCTCAAAAGTCATTTTAAAACTTCTTTTTTGACAAAAAAATGAGAAATCACTATTCTTAAGAATCATGATTTCCCATATGTAAATATATAGTTTTCAAAAATTCTAATACCCTGTATTTGAATACCCTGAGTTGCTAGTAGTTCCCTTACTTTTTGCAGTAGAATCATTTGTAGTATTTGAACGCTGTGAACCAATATTATTAATATCTTGAACTGATTTATTGGTATTAGTACTCTGTGTTGACGGTTTAAACTCAATATTACCAGTCTTAGCGTGAGGCAAATCCAAATTCTCACGAATAAAGTTTGTTACGCGTTGTAATTCAGATTTTTTCATAACTTCCATACTTTGTTTAGCAACTTCATCGCTACTACCCTGCAAATGTGTTTCTGAGGTATGTTTTCTAACCGAATTATAATCCTTAGCAATTGTAGTTAATTCATCGAACGTTAAATCAGTTTGCGTTTGATCAGACAATGAGTTAATAAAGCTTTGATTTAATAACGTAGATACTGAACTACTCTTATGTACTAAGGCAGTAAGAACTTCCCTTTGACGAGTCTGACGACCGTAGTCGCCTTTTGGATCGTCATATCTCATACGCGAGTATGCCAAGGCCTTTTTCCCGTTCATATGAGTTTTTTCATTCTTTGTAAATGAAGATCCTTCATATTTAAAACTCAAGGACGGTGTTACATCAACTCCGCCAGCCTGGTCAATAACTTTTTCCATACCACCCATATTGATAAGTGCATAGAAATCAATCGGAATGTTCAAAAGTTTTTGAACAGTTTTAATAGCTGTCTTAGTTTGGCCGTATGAATATGCAGCATTGATTTTAGCAGGAGAAACTGACTTATATCCTGGAATATTAACAGCCGTATCACGAGGAATACTTGTTACAGTAGTCTTCTTATTATTCGGATTTAAAGTAATTACCATCATACTATCAGTACGTCCCTTATAATCTCGACCTAATGCACCGGTATCTGTTCCCATTAAAAGAATAGACACTGGCTTCTTATTCTTTAAGGCATTACTTACATCACGTTCTTTAGTCACACCTGATGGTTTAAATGAACTATTTACTGAATTCTTTACGCTTCGATAGCGCGTCATTCCATATGCTGCTCCACCCAAAACAAGTAACAATACGAATGATAAAAATACATTTCTTAATGTATGTTTTTTCTTTTTTCTATTATTATGCATCTTATCCCCCTAAAACCAAATCATCCATGTTCTAATTAATTAAACTAATACAATAAATACCCGAGCTATTACAGATAGACTATCTAATGATTCATTAAAATTTCTAGATATTCACATGGTAATCTAATTTTCAAATTCTCTTTTTACTATTTGCATTGCTGACATAATAGTTTGATCCATATTATAATAACGGTACTGTCCTAATCTACCACCAAATATAACATTTGGAAATTCATTTCTTGCTAATTTAACATAATTTGAATATAAATCTTTATTTCTTTTATTATTGATTGGATAGTAAGGATCATCCCCACGATGCCATTCTTGAGGATACTCATGGGTAATAACTGTTTTTCCATTATTCCCTTGACCAAATTCAAAATGCTTATGTTCGATGATTCTAGTAAATGGTGTATCTGAATCAGTATAATTTACAACTGCATTTCCTTGATAATTATCTTCATTCAAAACCTTTGTATCAAAGCGTAAACTACGATATTCTAATTCACCTAATCTGTAATCAAAGAATTGATCAATCATACCGGTAAAAATAATTTTATTATCAGATTTCAAATATTTGTTCTTATTTTCAAAAAAATCTGTATTAATTTTAACGTCTATTAACTCATTACTTAGTAGCTTATTAATAATTTGAGTATAGCCGCCAATTGGAATTCCTTGATATGGATCATTGAAGTAATTATTATCGTATGTAAATCTTACAGGTAATCTACGGATAATAAAAGCTGGTAAATCCTTTGCGGATTGCCCCCACTGTTTCTCTGTATATCCTTTAACCAGTTTTTCATACACATCTGGCCCTATTAAAGATAGTGCCTGTTCCTCAAGATTTTTGGGATTTCCTTCAATATGAAGCGCTTCTTTTTGACTTTCAATTTTTCTTTTGGCTTCAGTAGGTGTTATTACTCCCCATAGCTTGTTGAATGTATTCATATTAAATGGAAGGTTATAAATCTCACCTTTATAGTTTGCAATTGGACTATTTATATAATTATTAAAGTCTGCAAATTGATTAACATAATCCCATATATCCTTCATTTTAGTATGAAAAATATGAGCACCATACTTATGTACTTGAATTCCCTCTACTTCTTTAGTATAGATATTACCTCCAACATGATCTCGCTTTTCAATAACAGTCACATTATTTCCTCTTTTTGCCGCTTCGTTGGCAAATACCGAGCCAAATAAACCTGAGCCAACCACTAAGTAGTTCATATAAATCCTCCTAATTTATTGTTTTCCTCGTCCAAATAGTGGTGAATACACCTTAAATATTAAATTATATACATGAACGCCTAAATATTTTTTTATTCTTCTAGAAACCCTTGCATGCCTATATTGTTTCTCTAATGAGAATTTATTCTCTGAAACCCAGCTACTATTAAAATGATGTGTCGTATAAGCATTACCAAAATCTTTAGAATTCTTAATTTCTCCATACTGCTGAGGACAAAAAACAGAAGTTTCATAAATTATATGATTATCAATATTCTGACGTTTCCCATTAAATTTAAATCCTCTATCTTTGAAGAAAGATGTCACTATCTCAACAGTACTACTATAATTTATTGCATTTATAGCCGCATCCTTATCCATTGAAGAATATATATTCAAAATTTCACCTAAAATAGTATCCCCTTTTTCAGCAGCAAAAATTAAACCTGTATTAATCCGATCAATTTCCTCAGTAGCAAAAAAGGAGCCATTATTGACAATTTCATCTATATTCCTTAGGAACTCAACATCAACATCAACATAAATACCACCATTCTGATGAATAATATCTAACCGTGCATAATCCGATACAAAGGCAAATTTGTTCATCGAATAGGCACATCGAACAAACTCATTGGAATTTATATCGTAATTTTTCTCATTCCATTCTACAATTTTGTAATCTGGACAATATTTTTTCCAAGATGAAATTATAGATTCAAAATTATCTGGCTTTGTTCCATGTCCAAACCAGCAGTAATTAATAACTTTCGGAATCATATATTCATTTCCCCTTCTATAAAACTAATCAACAAATTTTAGTACTTCATTTGTAGGTTTTCTTGCTGATTTTGCTGCTAGTACTTCATCCTTAGGATACCCTGCCGCAACAAATGCTATTAAAACCTCTGAAGGTGAAATTCCTAATATTTTTTTTACCTTCCTTTGTTCTTCGTTAGGTAACATCGAGTTAAGAATGCATGATGCCAAGTCAAAGTATGTTAAAGAAAAATCAAAATTCATTAAAAAGAGTCCACCATCTATATATGCTTCATTTCTTTCATAACTCCCTATAAAGGATCTTCTATCGACAGTAACTAAACTTAATGTTGGAGGTAACTCATAACCATTGAATCCTTTTTGCAACCTTAACAATTCAGCTATTTTATTTTTATTACTTGTTGTGTAGACTTTCCAAGGTTGCCTATTACAGACGGAAGGTGTTTTTAAAGCCAACTTTACTGCTTCATCAAATACACTACTATCCACGCCTTTATGTGAAAATTCACGTTGCGTTGTTCGATAATATTCAAATTCTTCAAAGCTCATGTCATTTGCTTCTTTATTAACATGTTTCTCTGCACCAGCCATTTGCTTTCCAAATGAAATTTCATCAAGATTAAATAATGAATCAAAAAAAGGAGTATCAATACCCGCATTTTTATGCTTGTTTTTGTAAAATTTTAAAACGGAAATAGCATTTTGGTAAGAAAAGTCATTTTTATCAAGATTCAAACGTTCAAATTCATCTAAATTTGCCTTCAAACCAGACAGTGCTCTTTTTCCAAAATTAGGTCTAAAATGCGGATGACTAAGTCCCTTCTCCAAAGCATGCGTATGAAAAATCAATAATTCTTTAACTCCCTTATCCGAACTACCTACCAAATGGAAATTAGTTGAATTATTATATTGAACAGCATCTTCGCGAAATTCATTCTTTACACGACCATGTTCTCTAAACTCTCTATACTTAATTACCCAGATGTTGGGAACAATCTTTTTTACAAGTTCTTTCATCTCGTTACCTCTTTGATATACAATTTAATTATTAATTAAAAAATTTTGCCTTTATTCCAGAAACAACAATTCCAAGAATTTGTTTATTTAAGACAATGGAATACCCCATAGCAAATATGCAGGAAGAAATTATTGCCAAAGGTGTCTGAACCATGAATAAGCTCAATACAACACCACTGGCTATAATATTGATAAAAATGATTCTCTTTGAGTAACTCAATTTAACCATGCCTTTAACTTTCATTCTTCTATACCAATAGATGAAAAAACTTGACAGCAAGGTAGCAAATGCCGCAGCATATATTCCCATGGTCTTAATAAGGACAATATTAAGAACCAGATTAATAATGGCAGACCATACAGTGGTTGTACCCAATATCCACGTATTTTTATGGGCTGTGAAAACACCACCAAAAAAACCAGACAAATTCGAAAAGAACGTTGCAAAAAGTAATATTGGTACACAATAGATTGCACTATAATAACGATGATTGACAAAAAATCTAAAAATAATTGGCATAAATGCGGTCATTAAAAGAACTACTGAAATTAAAAAATTAATCAAATACACAAAAATCTTTTGAAAAAATGCATCACTATCATCTTTTGCAAGAGCACGTGCAGAACTTTCTTTCCATGACTGATAGAAAAAGCCATATACTGTATCCATTAATGTAGGAAATTTATAAGCTACGGCATATAAACCTGATGCACTGGCACCTAAAACATTCATTATCACAATTCTATCCGATAAATTTATAATAGACCAAGAAATACTATTTGGAATCATTGGTATTGAGTATCTAAGCATTTCTCTGTAATTCCCTGACGCCTTGAAATCTATGAAACGCCAAACATGTATTCTGAATGCCGTAAATATGGCTACCGAACTTTGTGCAATTATAAAAGCAAATAGCATACCATATACACCAAATCTAAATACAGCAATCAAAGTTACATTCAAAATAACATTCAAAATTCCTGTAATACAATTATATAAGGCATACCAATCTGTTCTTCCTATACCTCTCAAAAAAGCACTAAAAAGAGTTGCCACAACGGACGAAATCATATACATTAGGAAAACCAATATCATCACTTTATTGATAAATAGATATAATATTCCACAAATAGCACTAACTATTAAAATTCCTACTCCAGTGATTTTTACCGCTACACTAATTATCGATTTTCTTTCATTATCATTTTTTGCATCAATTAAATAACGAAACATAGACTCATCCATTAGCATAGTTGCAAAGGGAACACAAAAGGTTGAAATACTTATTATATAATCGACAGTACCATATTGGTTAGTGGTTAATAACGCCGTATATAATGGTAATAGAAAAAAAGAAACCAGCTTAGTACTCAAATTTCCTAAAGCAATTAATCCCGTGTTCTTTATAAGCCGATGTTCTTCTTTCATAACCTACTCCTCTTGATAAAAAGTTAATCATTTTTTGATAATGCTGATTTCAAAAAATTAATCGAATTCTGCTTAAGTAATTCGAGTTTTTTATTAACAGTTTTGAAGTCAATTTGATCATCCATATTAAAATTTGAATCCATTATCCTATTAGTTAATCCTAAGTTACCCAATAAATCTAACATTCTAGGAAAACTCTTCCTAGTTTTAAAAGTTGCAAATCTTTTTTCGAATATTATTGAAAAAACAGTAGCATGAAAGGAATTAGTAACTACATATTCAGCGTTCTTCAATTTAGATAGAAATTCATTTGGTGCCAAACCATATAAATTTTCAGAATTAACTGAATCAAAAATTTTCTTTTTTGTAATGTTAGATATATATAATACCTTTAGTTCTTTTTCCTTGGCTAATTTAGATACATAATCTACCAATTCATTATTTGGCTCCAAGAGATAAACAAATATGTACTTACCATCATTATCTTTATTCAATAAAGTGGAATAATCATCACTTTTTAAAAGCAGAGTGGGATCTAGTACAACTTCAAAGTCCCTATTTGTTAAGCTTTCTAGTTTTTTCTCCATACTTTTTTCACGTATTGATAAAGAATTAAAACTTTCTAACATTGGTTTTATGGTATCAAGATCTTTTTGATTTTGTCCGTTTTGTCCCATACTTGGTGCGTACGCAATTTTTTTCTTTGAAGAACTAACGAAATCCAAAAAGTAAACCGAATCTACTCCACCTGTACACTCAAAGTTCCAAATTTGATCGCTTCCAGCTACAAATGCATTCATTTCAGTATTTAAGCTTTTTAATTCTTCAATAGAGTTATACTTTTTTGAAGTTATTTTTAGATATTTCTTATGAAATTTTCTAAATGAATGTCTTCGTTTTAAATTTTTTTTCAAATATAAAATATCTGAAAGAAAAGTTTTAGGTCTATTCTTATACTGATGAATTCTAAACAATTTATAATTTTCAAAATCATACATACATATATAATCTATTATTTCCGATTCATACCCCATTTGCTCAAGTACTTTTTGTAAAGCAAAGGCCTGTAGGGTAGAACCGTAATTATATGGGTAATGCAATGTTACTGTACCCACTTTTTCCATTGTATTTACCTCAAATCCTCTGAACCATTAGTTTCATTACTTTTTAAATTCTTAAACATAAAGAACGATAGTAAAAACGCCCCGGTAAAAGTAAATGTTCCAAATTGCCATCTAAAAAAGGACGATGCTAGTATTTCAACTAGGATCATAGCTGGAAATACATATTTCTCATTTTTAAATTCTGTAGATAATACATATATCCATTTACTTAATCCACCCAAAATCAGGGAACCGATGAAGACTCCCCAAATTCGAAAATCAATATATAAATCATAAAACATAGTATCAAACGCGTTATACCAATTACCTGAATATATTTGAACCCAATTTTGTTGAGGTATATTAATTAAATTTGCAACATTTTCATATACTGGTAAATTTATTCCAAATTTGTTTAGGATCACATCCAAAAGCTGAAAGATTCCACCAAAAAATGCTAGACCATTTCCCTTAACGCCACTAGTATCTACTGTACCTATCCATCGAGATAATATTGGTAAGTTTACATTGAAATATGCATATACTGAATTGATTTTTAAAGATCCGACACTTTGAGACTTAACCCTAAACAATGTGGTAACAAAAGCAACTATTCCTAAAACTAGGACAAACATTCCAACTCTTCTAATAGTTTTCCATGGAATATCTTTCCTATAGTATCCCATAGCAAAAATAAACTGGAATAGCATAAACATAATAATTAATCGTCCACCAGTTGCTATTATGTAAGCACCAATACTTATCCAACTCATTACTTTATATTGTAACTTTAGCCTACCATGAAAGAGTTCAATAACTGCTACTGGTGCAACACAATACGTCATTGGAACATCGACAATATTATAAACATTCAACATTAGCTTAGAAGTAAAAAACTTTGTTCCATCATCATTATATGAATATAGCAAGTCTCTAATATATGCATAACTAATACCACTTCTTAAATAATTAATCATAATGACAACTAACATAATATTGAATACGGTACTGAAAACAATTATTAGTTTAATCAACCAATTTCTATAAGTTGTTGGGAAAGCACTTCCAGAATTATTTATTCTAAATGCCCCTACTAAAGTCTTACGGATTAATACAGTTCCTAAAATGAAACTTAATGTACCTATAATTACTAAATTTAAAGCTTCCTGATTTATCTGCCCATTAATCCGATATATATCTAACACATAAGTTAAAAGACACAAAACCCATGGAATTAAAAAATAAATTAATGGGTGTGTAAGATCACGTCTTATAAAGACAATGAAAATAATTATGCAGATAAAAAATATTAATAAATAACCCATCTCATTTCCCCATCCGTTTAATATGAATAACTAAACTATTCAACTTATTTTCCATAGAGTAAAACATCCCTTTAGAAAGCTTTAATAGATTTAATTCAGCTCTATACCTAGGAGAGAGAAGTTTTTTTTCTAACTTCCCATAATTCTTTGACAGAATTAATTGTAGTTTTTCATCCTCACCAAAGTCTAATCTCTGATTTGACAATGCAGCCTCTCTATATATGTCAATTATTGCTGCAATAACAGAGACTTTTAATTCAGGTAAAAATTTTGGTTTCAATTTACCTAGTTCCTTTTTTCTCAAAATCCTCGCATCCAACAAATTAAAAAAGGACTTATAACTATCGGAATGAACTATGGAATTATCTCGTTGATTATAAAAGTACAATGGTTCATCTAATAAAACTATAACTTTGGCTTTTAAGTACGTTTTATAAACCGTAGAAACGTCCTCATAAGTTGTACCCGAAGGAAATGAAATTCCTTTCCAAGTAGAGGCTTTATAAATTCTCCCCCAAGTTCTACTTCTGAACTTTCTGTCATCCAGTAATGTCTTCAAACTTGAATCACTATCTTGACGAACACATTTTCCAGAAGTATCTGGTTTTTCTATTCTATCGCCATATACAAAGTAGTTTTCACAAGCAACAATATCAGCATTTTCATTTAAAAGGACGTTCAACAATCGTTCTATCATCTCAGACTTCACCCAATCATCCGAATCAATGAATACTATAAAATCACCATGCACATTCTCTAATCCGACATTTCTAGTATCAGCTATTCCCGAGTTTTTTTTATGAATAACCCTAATACGAGCATCATGATTTGCAAGAGAATCACATAATTTATCAGACCCGTCTGTTGAACCATCATCTATTAATAAAATTTCTAAGTTATCATATGTTTGAGTACAAACACTTTTTACAGACTTTTCTAAATAACTTACTACATTGAATACCGGTATTATTACTGATACTACTGGATTTGATTTTTCCTCTTTATTTAAAGAATCCATACTATATTCCCTTTTTTACTTTAAGATAATACTTCCAAAAACAACTGTATACGGGATAGCCAAGGTATATTAAAATTAAGGCAACTTTATCCCTTGTAGGCGTCTTAGAATCACCTAGAACTTTAAATCCATTCAAGCGAATTTGTTTCACTAGTTTGTTCTTTATATCCCTATGTTCTTTAACACCTTGCATTTGGTTAAGTGTACTAATTTTAGCATAGACCCTTCTACGTAAAACAGCTCTTTCCAGCAGAGGAAATTTCTTGCTAACGTCTTTCCCCATTTGATCAGTCATACTAATCAAATCCATCTTATTCAAGCTGAACTTTCTATTAACAATAGACTTAGAGCGATATACATAATTATATTTTTCATCGCTACCAATAGAAACGTACTCTGACGCCATAATAAACTTATAAGTGGTTGAAATATCTTCAAATAATTTTCCGACAGGAAATTCTATATTCCAAAATAAATCTTTGCTATATAATTTTGCCCAAGCAGAAGTATCCACTTCATCAGAATATAAAAGTCGTTCTAATGTTTTTACAGATGAAAGTTTCTCATTTCCATGGTAAAAATGATGTTCTACTTTCCCATTAGTAAAAACAGTCCTGTGTTGGCAAATAGACATTTTTACATTATTTTTTGATAGAAGATCATAAAGATACTCGACATAATCATTATCTATAAAATCATCTGAATCAACGAAAGTAACAAAATCACCACTAGATTTACTGACTCCAAAATTTCTTGCATCGGACAATCCACCATTAATCTTGTCAAATAGTTTAAATCTAGAATCTTCATTCACAAATTCTTTACAAATACTTCTACTACTGTCTGTAGAACCATCATTAACCATTACTACTTCAATATTCTCATAAGTTTGATTTTCTACACTTTTTAAACATTTTTTAAGATATTCTTCAACATTAAATACTGGAATCACTACTGAAACTAATGGTGTATTCATAAAATCTCTCTCCAATTATTACCTAATCAACATGACTTTTAATATGTGCTTCACCATGTCCAATAACTTTTCTTTTAATAAATCCAATTCCCTTTTTAAACAATTGTTGTCCCTCTACATACAACACTGGCACTTCTACAAACGAAATCTTATTGTTCTTTAACCATACATCCAATAAAAGTTCACTTACATAGCCAAAAACTCGAGCCTCTTGCTTTGAATAATCTGATATATCTAATCTATTTTGTAATTCAAAAAGAATAGAAAATAACCACTCACAATATTCATCAAAGAATTCTGATTTCATAATAAACATATTAAACATATGAGCAGATCTTGCATTCATTACTTCATCATACGAACTTCTATATTTGGGATACATCTCGGAAATAATATTCTTTGTACATTTCAATGCCTCAGATGGATGGGCATGAACATAATGTGAGTAATTTGTTTCAATATAATATTTTCTCTTTTGAGGTAAAATAACATCAGCGCTTTTAAACAACGATTCCAAATCTGAAGTAGTTAAAATCTTATCAAAAATTTTATTTTCCCCATTAGTAAAATGATTTTCTTTACTTTTAAGATATCTGCGATAATGAACCAATCCTTTATACCTAGAATTAACATTTTTCCAGATATAGTATATTCCTGTCAATTCACTATAGTTGGAATTCAAATTAGAAATATTATCCCCTATATCATCTCTTGTAAAATTTGGTATTGTCATTTTACCCGAGGCACCAACTTGAATGGGAACATAAGAATTATCTTTCGGCATATCATATTTCTTGTGCCCGGCAACACCAATAAAAAAATCTTTCATAGTTAAACATCCTCAATTAACTTCTTTTAACAATATAAGGCCCAGTGAGATTATGCAATCAACACTCAGCCTTACAAAAAATATAGTTATAAATTTATTAATATGCCCCATTAGGGACAAAGAAAATACCGACAGTCTTGATCATAACGTACAAATCAAAAGAAATACTTCTTTTACTTATATATTTAAGATCCAAACTAACCATTTCATCAAATCCAACATCGTTTCTTCCACTAACTTGCCATAAGCCCGTACAACCAGGTTTCACAGTTAGTCTTTGCATGTCATGATCTGTATACTTAGCAACTTCTCTTGGTAAAGGTGGACGAGGTCCCACTAAACTCATTTGGCCTAACAATACATTAACTAATTGTGGAAGTTCATCAATACTATATTTTCTGATAAATTGTCCTACCCTTGTAACTCTAGGGTCGTTTTTCATCTTAAACATAGCACCTTCAATTTCATTTTGTTTCAATAATTCCTTTAAATGACTATCAGCATCAACTATCATTGAACGGAATTTAAACATTTTAAATGACTTTTTATTTTTTCCTAATCGTATTTGTGAATAAAAAACGGGGCCTTTTGGATCTTCAATTTTTATCATAACTGCGACAATCAAAAATAATGGTGATAAAATTATTAATCCTAATAAGCTTGCAACAAAGTCAAAAATTCTTTTTGACATTCGATAGATATACCTTCTATTCTGATATTCAAGATTAACAGTTGCCTTATCACTTTTATCATCAAAATATTCCATATTAAAATCCCCCCTAAAAACACTGTCTTTATACTAAAATAGCCAAAATTTCTTTTTCTTCTTAGGTAATGAAGATATCTCAATAAAATCAGTATCACCAACGTCATCACCATTGATGATATTTCTTGCATTAAGATTAAATAATTGTGCCTTGCGAAGTCCCTCTTCTTTTTCTAACTTCTCAAAGGCTTCCTTCATCAAATATCTACGCCCCTTAAAATTATGGGCATCAGATGAAAAAACAAATCCTAAATTGGCTTTAATGATTTCTTCAGTAAGTGTTTGAACCCTTTTACCAAACACACCAAGATAACTGCTACTTGTCAATTGTGTTAAACATCCCATTTTAACGAAATCATATAATTTATCAGGATCCTCTTGGATTCCTTGATTACGCTCTGGATGGGCAATAACTGGCGTTATACCACGAGTAGTTAAATCAAAAATCATGTCCGCTGTATATTCAGGAATACCATCGTGTGGCATCTCTAACAATATATAACGATTAGTTTCATCCATGAACAGAACATCATCTTTAGCAATGGCATCCATTAGTTCCCCTGTTAGATGAACTTCCTGACTAGCAAACACACTCAACGGTATGCCTGCATTATCTAAAGCTTCTTGAAATTCATTAGTCTTTCTAATCACATCTTGTTTGTGATTAGTGTATTCCCCATCCATATGGTGAGGAGTTACCAGACTATTGGTAATTCCTTGATCTACAGCTGCCTTAGCCAAATCTAATGACATCTGCATATCTTTGGAACCATCATCAACGCCTGGCAATATGTGGCAATGCAAATCAATTAATTTCATTTCTCTTTCTCAGCTCCATAGTATCCGCCATAATAACCACCATAGTATCCACCATAATAGCCTTGTGACTTTTCTTTTGTGACACGATTCATAATCACACCTAGAATATTAGCATGAACCGTATCTAATAATTGCTTAGCATGAGCAACGCCAGCTTTTTCAGCAATTCCTTGAGGTACAACCATAATTACACCATCAATTTGTGCTGCCAAGACTTGCGCATCAGTAACTGTATTAACTGGTGGCGTATCCATAATTAATAATCCAAATTTATCTTCAAGACGATTAATTAAATCCTTAGTTCTCATACTCCCAAGAAGTTCGGACGGATTAGGTGGTATTGGTCCACTAGTAATAACAAATAGATTTTTAACCATAGTTGGTTGAATAACATCTTCAAATGAAGCATTTCCCAATAAGTAACTGGACAATCCAACACGATTACTTACATTAAAGGTTTTATGGATTGTTGGACGACGAAGATCGGCATCAACAAGAACAACGGTCTCACCTTGTTTAGCCCAAGTTACCGCAACATTGTTACTTACGGTAGATTTACCTTCAGATGGAGCAGATGAAGTGAATAAAATTGAATTCAACTTTTTATCTACAGATGAGAATTGAATATTAGTTCTGATAGTATTAAATTGCTCTGAAATCGTACTGGTAGGGTCATCATAAGTAACCAAACCAACACCATTTTTCAAACTATAATTATCTAGCTTTGTAGTTTTCTTTTTAAATAATGCCATTTTATTCCCTAGACCCTTCTATGATTTCTTGAAGATTTATTGATACTCAATTTAGATTGAACTTTCTTATGTTCAACAGTTCTTTCAATATCTTTTTGATCAATTTCAGCAACAGTTCCCAAACTCGTAAGTCCTAAATCATCAGTTAAGAACGTCTCAGTTGAAACTGTTCTATCAGTTAACTCACGAATAAATGCTAATGCTATTCCTAAGATTAAGCCTATAATTACACCAGCTATAACATTTAAGGCCTTTCTAGGACTTACCGGTTTTGTATTTGCCGTAGCTTCAGAAACAATTGAAACATTATTAACACTCATAATTTTTACTACTTTTTTCTTAAAAACTTTTGCTGTCATATTAGCGATTGCTGCTGCAGTTCCTGCATCAGAAGATTTTGCCGTTACTGAAAACACTTGAGAATTCTGAGCATTACTGATGGATAACGAACTCTTTAACGCATTTATTGAACCCGGATATCCCGGATACGCGCTTACTTCCTTATTAACATCTCTTAAAACAGTAGGACTAGTAATAATATCCTTATAAGTACTAATCATCTGAACATCAGCCTGAACTTGTTGGAACTGCGCTGATTGCATATCATCTGATAATTTACGATTGACCAAAATTTGTGTAGTGGCGCTATATTTTGGTGTCATAACGAAAAAGGTAACGAAAATTGCTGCCAAAGTAACAACAATAGTTGTTCCGAAAATTGCTTTTATATGTTTGCGTAAGATGCCTACGATCTGCATCATACTAATATTTTGTTCTGATTCCACTTCGTCCTCCGAATATATACAAGTTATTGTAAATTATATACATAAAAACCCCAGCTTAATTAAAGCATGTATAAAAAAGTATAGTCCATTAGCTCGTTCCAAACAATAATTCTTGACAAATTTAAAAATTTGGCAACGTTTACCAGACGCTTTTTTCCGTTTAGTAAAGGTTAACCAGATTTTTATTTTTACTTTTTGATTAATTGTTTTTACATATATTTTGGACGACCAAGTTTAAATTTCTTAGCTTCATTTTTTATCCTTAAACAATGCCTTTCTAATCCATCTCTGGGAAAAACCATAGATGTGTGACAAATCTTTAATACTTATGGTCTTATCACTGATGCTTCCCAAATATTTTTTAAGTGTTTGACGATCATAGAGTTTCATCGGCATCTGTACTTGGGTGCCTCGGAATTCATGATAAACTTTCATCATATTATCTTCGCCAACTAAATCATAAAGAGCCTTGTATGTTGGATGTAAAACCTCGTAGCGAATTTTTTCCTTTTTCAAAATTATTTCCTCCCGAACTCCACTAATATATAAAATAGCAAAAACTTGGATACTGTAAAAATGCACGGCGCAATACAAAAAGCATGTATAAAGTCCTATGAAATGACATATTAATGGAGACTTATTATTTTTATTTTTTGTGTTTCTTCCTATTATTAATAGTTAGTTAGGCTATTAATAAAAAAGAATAACTATATTCGAACCGGTTCATTCATCTTTGTATGTTCAAATATATCGGGAGTCAAGTTCAATTGTACAAAAAAAGGACGTCATTAAACGTCGCTTTCTCGTTTTAACCACTCAATATGATTTTTTTCTCGTTCGATAGCACGCGTCAAAATCAAATAGTGACCATAATTATTTTTTATTTGTTGCTGATTGGAAAATACTGTTTGGAGTCGTATTTGCAAATGAGCATACTTATCCTGATTAATTTTTAACTCTTCAAAAATCAGTTTCTTCATCAGCGGATCTGTTTCATCCAATACAAAGTACATTTTTAGCGAGAACAAGTCCTCATCTGCTTGCAGTGGTTCTTCCATCCAGGCACGCAAAACTCCATGGCCGACTTCAGTAATTTGATAGTAAGTTGATTTACCATCTTCTTGATCAATTAACCAACCGTCCTCTTTCATACGAGCTAGTTCGGGATAAATCTGACTGTGTGATGCACGCCAAAATTCGCCAACTTCATTTTTGAATTCTTGACTGATTTGGTATCCGGATAACTTGCCTTTATTGTTTATCAATCCAAGCAATACATATGGCAAAATTCGTCTCTTAGGCATAATTCCTCCAAAAAAAATGATATACGATGTTCTCGTATATCATTCTAATACTATTTATTAATACGGTTATAATTCTTATCGAAATATTTACCATTTCTAATATCATCAGGCATCCCTTTATAAGGTGCTTCACTGATAACATCTTCGTTATCTTGACCAGCATCACCCATATATGTGATATTAGCAAATTCAGGCACAACTAATTTTGGATATGTCTCGTACTTTTCACGTGATTCTTCCATTAAATCAATATGTTCATTTTGATATGTCACAGTAATTTCTGGATGTTCTTCAACCCACTTAGGGAAAAAGATTGTTCCGTGTAATTTCTTTTCATTAGGCATGAAGTCCAAGGCTACGTCTGTACCTGTTGGTTCTGTCCAAGAAATCTTGTAAATACCTTCTGTTAACATAATGATATCAGCTTTTTGATCAGTTACCCAACGGCCACCAACCATACCACCGTGAATACGGTAGTCAACTGTGTGGTCGTTTTTTGCGTACCATTCATATTCCCAACCGTTATCGTATGTGTAAATGAAATGTGTTCCTAAAAAGTCTTCTAAAGTTTTAAATGTTTTTGTCATAGTTATTTGCCTCCTTGTGTCGTTATCGACAATTAATAGTATATGTCGATATAAACATATAGTCAAGAGCTTTGTTTTTTTAGAGATAAAAAAAGCCCTCATGCTGAGGGTTATCAAAATACTTATGCTCAATTATCACAAATCAAATTTTAAAAGTTTGATTTATTTAGTTATACTCAAGCTAGAGTCGTAAAGGGTCATTTCTCTTTATTGACTTTAGTGGCTTTAAAAACAAGTAGTATACTCCCTCTCGATTACTGGAGAAATGGAGGGTTAACTATGAGTGAAATGATAAGGTGCGTTGGGCTGTGTTTGCTTTCGCAGAATCCGTTGTTCAACTAGGTATCGCCTGCATATTTTTTGCAGTGGCCTATTGGATAATAAAAAAAGCTAACCACTAGGGTTAGCCAACCAACGAAATTTTTCGAGTCATGATTGAGATCACGGGAGCCATATTCCTGTGGTCTCTTTTCGATTACATAAATATTATAAATGATGATTATTCTTTTTGCAATCTTGAGCGGTTCTTTATTTAGATAACCAATGTTCTTGGCAATATAGTGGAAACGAGCTGCGTGAGGGCAACCTCTTCCGGTTTGCTACAGTATTGAAATTGCCCGCAAAATCCGCGTGCGATTTCAGTACTTAGGCAAATCCTCGGAGGCTAACCGCCCTCACTCCGCTCTCTCTACTTTTTACTAATCTGATTCATAACTTGTGCGGTAACGGGGATTTCGGAGAACTTTCCGATATCTTCTTTACTCATCACAACGGTATTACTTGAAGATTCTGCCAAGGCTGCGAATGCTTGGATTTGTTGATCTGTGAAGTATTTATTGTCGGCTGATGCTAACATGTCATTCAACTTCTTGATTTCGTATGCTTTGGCATCGGCTCTGGCGATGGTTGCAGCTGCTTCGGCTTTGGCTGTTGAGACGGTCGCATCGTTTCTGGCTTTTGTTTCAATTTCAATACTTCTGGCTTCACCATTTGCTTTAGCAATGGCGGCTGTCTTCTCACGATCAGCTCTGATTTGTTTCTCCATTGATTCGGTGATGGAAGCTGATGGTTTCAATTCATCGATATTTACACGGTCTACTTTGATTCCGTAGGTATTAGTCAAATCCCCGATTGCTGCGGCTAAATCTGCGTTGATCTTTGAGGTTGACCCTAGTGCTTCGTTCAAGTCGATCTTACCGATAATATCACGTAAGTGTCCACGGACTAATTGCACCATTGATTCAACTGAGTTGCTGTTTTCATATTCGAATTTACGCGCATCGGTAACGTGATAATTTAATGTAACGTTTGTCTGTACTTCAGCGTTATCTTTGGTAATAACGGAATATCCTTTTAAGGACAACGGTATCATTGCAAGGTCCACTATTCTAACTTTTTGAAAAATGGGAATGTAAAAACTCAAACCAGCGTTAACTTCACGCTTGTATCTCCCCAAAGTTTCAACCAATCCTACATGATTTTGACGCACTACCTTAAATCCAAACATTATTCCCCGCCTACTTTTCTATTTTAATTCCTGTATTGTCAGGATATTACCATTTGCTTTAATAACCTGATAATTACGTTGGGTGTTAACTGAATCGTTTGCCAGTAAATCATAGCGATAGTAGATACCTTTAACCTCGACCAAGTCGTTTGCCATGTTGATCTTATCCCCTCTGACGATAGACCCTACAATTTGGCGCTGTTCGAGGTTATTTGTAGGTACAGCTTCACTCAATTTGGTGACAATATAATTATTAACACTACGATTCTCACGACCTGCATCTTCTGCTATTCGGTCGTACAAATCTTTATCTAGTCTTAATGCAATCATCTTATCTGCCATATCTGTATTATAGCACCTTTATATCAAAGTGATATCACTTTGATATAAAATTTAGGCAAAATAAAAAAAGCCTACTAATGTAAGCTTTTGGCAACATGTGCATAATGTTTGTACAATCCGGAGAAGCGTTCTTTGTAATCTGACTTCCAAGGTTTATCCCGCCCACAGAAATGTAAGATTGAGGTATGTTCAATTACCCAATCAATATCCCAGACGCCGTTACTCTTGGTGTAATAGAGTGGATTCATTCGAGCATCGTAATTGTAGAGTTCATCGGGAATCTTTTTGATGTGCTGTCCATAGAGTCCATTCAAGATATCTTGATCTGGTAAGAACAGTGCTAGATTCTTAATTCTGATGTAGCCATAAATATCTTCAGCTTTGACATGTTCTCGTTCTTCCGGCAGGTTCATCAAAATGACTCCAGAATTGTAATAGCCATCGGTATCAAAGTTACCTAAACGGATCTTATTTAATGAATCAGTTACATCCAGTGCGATGTGACTAGCGGCTGCGTACCAGTAACCGTCGAAGTCCATGTTATATAATTTTTTCAAATCATTGATCACTAAAACGTCGGTATCGAGGTAGAGTACTCGCTTCAGATTCTTGGGTAGATACTCGTAGGCCAGCAAGCGATAATAAATTGTCTTCGGATAGCGGTCGGTCACTGGTGCCTTGTCGAAATGGGTATTGGAAACAATGATTGGATGATAGGTCATCTTGAGTTTCTTACAGACCTGGATAATCCTTTGGGTATGAGTTAATTTCTTATCTTGAATCACATATACGGAAAAACTGGTTGCGGAGGTATTACGTTTGATTGAGTATAAGACTGTTAGTAGTTGATCGACGACACGATCATCAATCGCAAATAATAGATTCATTGGTTCCACGCTCCTCTGAATTGATTAACTACCCTCATTATAGCCGTTTGTTGCTTGAATCTACTATCTTTCATCGCTTATAATGAGAACATTCTATTCTAGGAGTTTAATTATGATTAAACCAATAAACCACGACCAAGCACTTCTCAGTCAAAAATCCAAATTAGCCACTAAAAATGATTCTCAAGTCGTTCAAGATCTACTCGACACTCTACAATCACATTCCGAAAACTGTGTCGGTATGGCAGCCAACATGATTGGCGTCAACAAACGTATCATCGCCTTTTCTATGGGAATAATGAATGTTCCTATGATAAATCCTTCTATTATAAGTATGCAGAATCCCTATCACACTTCTGAAGGTTGTCTTTCTCTTGACGGTGAACGTCCTACTAAACGTTATAAAAATATTACGGTTAAGTATTTAGATGTTAATTTCAAAGAACATACACAAGAGTTCTCTGACTTCATTGCTCAAATTATTCAACATGAAGTTGATCATTGTGATGGTATTTTGATTTAAAGATTCAACACACAGTCACCTTAGTCACATTGTATACTACAAACCTCAATTAATTCTTGAAATGCATCTAACTGTTCTTTAACTTTATTGAAATAAATCTTTTTTGTATTAGAACTACCATGTGAAAACTCATTTCTATTATCACGTATACATGAAATCAATTTATTCATTTTTGTTTTTGAAACTCTACTAGATACTTTGGATGACTCATTCCAAAGTATTTTGTATATAGCATACATTGATGTTCCACTTGCTTTAATGATTTTCTTTGAAACAGCCTCTTTATATTCTTCTTCAGTTATATAATCTTTCAAAAAATAATCATCATATTTTTTTACTCCATAATAAAAATTTTTTGCATATTTTCCCTTACTAATTTTTTCTATACAAGGACAGATAACTTCGTATGTAAAATTTTCAAATGCCATATTTAATAACAATACGCTTTCACCCAATTCCTCAATAAGTAAATAAGCCTTCGCATCTAAATAAAGCTTTTCATATAGTGGCGACGAGTTGGACTCATATATATCAGAGAGACTTAATGTTTCTACATTAGGGGATATTTCATACGTTCCTCTATCATACATTGGTATATTTCTAAACACAGTATCCATAGCACCATATTTAATAGAATGCATTCCTATCATTGAAGGATAAATTCTTTTAATCCAATACTCACCCGTCTTTTGTCTATACTGATCAATAACCAAATTAATCGATTTACATACAATCTCTTGCATTACTGATGCAGTTTTATCTTTAGAGCTGTTTTTCTCACAAGATAAATAATTATTTATTTTTACAGTCCATTTAGAATTGCTAACTATAGATTCTCTATCCTGAAATCTAGTAACATTACCATTTGTTTGAATAATAGAATTATTAGCTCCTCTAGTACAAGAAACACTAGCAACTAATTCATCTTGTTGAAGAAAAACTTTAACGGGCTCTAATGTGCTATTCATTGCTATTGGCACCGTTAAATTTGTTTCCGTCCATAGTCCATTATCCCTTATAGCATATAAAATTTTAGTATCTTCGCTATAAATATCTTGAGTCTGCTCATCGAATACTCCAATTTTTTCCAATTGTTCAAAGTATTCTTTTGCCTGAATTAATTTATTACTTTCCCTGTCTTCTAGATATAAAATCAGCAAAGTTTTTACTGCTTCTGATAAAAATGCACTTTTATTTTCTTTAAGTTCTTTAGAAAATCTTTCATGCTGCATCGTTTTATACATCCAAAAAAGTGTTTCTTTATAAAAGGAATTCGAAAAAAGGAAACCAAACTTTCCCCGATAAATGACATACATTCTTTTTTCTATGACATTCTTTTGATTGTCGTTCAATTCTTTGTATTGTTTCAATACATTTTCAAGTAAACTAGAGCTTTTAAAAGATGAGTTAATAAATTCTTGAATAGTATTATCAATATTTTTAATTTTGTTTTGATTGTCCATTATATTTTCTCTCCATATAAGAAATTCAAATCATCCGTTGTATTTAATTTTAATATTTGATATAGCAAAATGGCCAGAAAACTTATCATTTTCTAGCCATTTTTGTTTTAACGTTTCATATCTTCTAAATTCTATTTTTTGATAACTATGGTTCTTGGAAATATAGTAAAAATGAGTTTCTCAAGTATGACGGGCAATTCCAAGGCACATCCTCAGAGGCTGACCGCTCTTACTTCGCTCTCTATCTTTCTGCGACTGCTTCTTTATCGAATTCAGCTTCTGAACCGGCTTCTCTTGATAGTTTAGCCAAGTGTTCATATGTTGATGATACGTGTTCACTTGCTAATTCTGTCTTCAATCTTTCATTACCTTTGTGCATATCAACCAATGTCCATACTAGTAAGGCTACTACGGCTACGATTAATACCCAGGCGATGATGTCGGCTTGTGTTGATTGTGCTGCTGTAATTCCATCTCCATAGAAAGCCTTGATTTGATCTGGCAATCCGTAAAGGTTTAATCCTGTTAGGGCTAGAACTGAGAACCAACCGAATCCTTTGATCCAGACTGCGTTCTTAAATTTCTTACCCATTTCAGTAACACTGTCGGTCATTAATAGTAATGGCAACATTGAGAATGGTAAGGCGAAGGCTAAGAAGACTTGTGAGTTGTTCATTAAATCATTCAAAGCCACGTGCTCATCAATTGAACTCTTACCACTTGTTAACATAACACAGATTAGAACTGGAATAACTGATAGCAAACGTGTTACTAAACGACGTAACCATAGAGGCATCTTCATATGAACGAAACCTTCCATGATAACTTGTCCTGAAAGTGTACCTGTAATTGTTGAATTTTGACCTGAAGCTAACAAAGCTACAGCGAACAATGTTGAAAGGATACCTGATTTAGCAACGGCAATCAAAACGCCATTACTTAGTGTTGATGTATCTGATAGAGCTTGGTATAAACCGAAGAATGATGGATCTTTAACGGCACCACTCTTGAAGACGGCAACACCCATGATCAATAGCAAAGCATTAACAAAGAATGCGGCTGTTAATTGAATATTTGAATCCCAAGCTGAGAAACGTACGTTTTGTGCAACTGATTTTTCATCAGCATGATCAACTTTTCTTGTTTGAGAAATAGCTGAATGTAAGTACAAGTTATGAGGCATAACTGTGGCACCAATGATTCCTAGAGCACCTTGCAATGGTGATTGTCCACCAATTGTTGGATGTGTAGCGAAGGTCTTACCTGTTGGAACTAATCCAGCAAAGGCAGCGCCCCAGTTAGGATCTGATAGTGCAACTTGGTATACGAATACGAATAAAATAACAAGAATTAAACATACAACGATAGCTTCAATTTTTCTGAAACCAATCTTAGTTAATAATAACAGTACTAAAACATCACCAACGGTGATAAATACAGCGATTACTAATGGAATATTGAATAATAGGTACAAAGCAATCGCACCACCGATAACTTCAGCAATATCTGTCGCCATAATAGCGAACTCAGTTAAAATCCATAAAACGATTCCTAATGATCTACTTGTTCTAGCACGAATTGCTTGTGCCAAATCCATCTTACTCACGATGCCTAGTTTAGCAGCCATATATTGTAACAACATGGCAATTAAACTAGACAAGAGAATAACTGACATTAATAGGTATTGGAAATTTTGACCACCGGTGATTGATGTTGACCAGTTACCTGGATCCATGTAACCAACGGCAACTAAAGCTCCTGGACCTGAGTATGCAAGTAGAGTTTTGAAAAAGCCTTTGTCCTTTGGAACATCGACTGTACCATTGATTTCTTCTAGTGAAGGACCATTGGCATATTGGATTAATTTACGCTTTTCAGCCATATTAATCTCCCCTTATATTTAAATTTGGTTTTAGCGAATAATCATAATTGAAATAGGTGAATATTTCGCCATATATGCAGCTTGAGAACCGAAGTACTTTCTAATCCCCTTCTTAGATAACGAACCGATTACTAATAGGTCAGCTTTGGCAGTAGGAATGATATCTTTCACGATTGTCTCGCCAGGATCTCCTTCACCAATTACAAGTTCGACCTTTTGGACTCCAGCATCCAAGGCAATTTTACGATACTCTTGCATATGCTCTTCAAGATCTTTACGTTCACCGTGAACATAATCTCTAGTTAAGGCTTGATATACATTCATATCTCCGCTTTCCAATATGGAAGTAATGATCAAAGTTGAATTATCTTTGATGCAACGATGCATAGCGTATCTAAATGCTAATTGAGCATCAGCTGAATCATCAACACCAACCAAGACACGTTCAAATGTGTTATTTTGCTTTGACATTGGTTTCTTTCCTCCAATTAATTTTTATCAGACAAGTAAGTCCTACCCGTCTTTCCAAAGACCATTCTACCGCTTTTTAAATCTATGTAAACTATTTTTTAAGTCCGCCTAATAAAAAAGTACAATCAGCGATTTTTCTATAAAATTTCAAGAAAACGATTACTTGCCCATTATAAAGACTTTCAAGGCTACCTAATGTGATATAAAAAATTATTCTTAAACTCAACTTAACTATTTCAAATAAAATAATTATGTTATATTAAAGGCGTTAACGACAGAGTTATAGCGATTCATGAATATAACTATTTGACAATATGTCCATACAATAGCTTTTATATTTATGTTTAACTATTTTTATTAGTCTAAACTAATAAATCACTCTTATTCTTATTAATGGAGGAATATCATGCGTAAAGAAACACATCGAGAGGTAATCAACGAAGTCAATGACGAGGAATTCTTAACCAATAACTGGTTAACCTCCGAGGTTTTAGTTGGTATGTATTCAAGAATTTTTACTAATTCCTTACTATTAGATGACATGATTTTTAAGAATCGCAGAAAATAGGTTGAAAGAACCTTATTAAGAAAAAGTGGTGAACGATTTTGAACGACCTAAATTTTTTAAGACTTATTTTCGAGCTTGGTGGCAGCTTCCAAAATGTTAACAATATAGATCTAGCCATCAAAGCTAACGTCAGTAAGGCTTCTATTTCCGACCGTACCCAACATCTTTCCAAGTTAGGCTTGGTTAAATATACGAAATACTACGGTAGCAAGTTAACTAAGAAAGGTTTAAATGATGTCATCCCTTTAATTCAGCAACATCGTTTAATCGAAACTTGGCTCTATGAGAAATTAGATATCCCGTTGAGTGACATTTACGATAAGGCCACGACCTTATCAGATCATCCCGATTTATTATTGATCGACCGTCTGAATATCTACTTGGAATATCCACAGACTTGTCCACACGGCAACATCATCCCAATTAATTCCGCAATTCCCATTTATTCCACTGATTCTTTGTTAGCCAGTCAGAACATTTCCGATACGACTTTCAAAATAGTCAACTTTACGGAAGATTCCTATTTATTCAAAATTCTAAGTAACATTGATATAAAGCTTTCCGATTCTATCAAGATTCTCAATATCAACGATTACGATCACTCAATGGTCATCTTGAACCTGCGTAACAATTTGAAGCAGATTCTCCCCAAGAACATCACTAAGATGATTCACATTGAAAAAGTTAAAGAGACACAAAAAAGCGTTTGAGTAGGCATGATTGTAAAATCACGCGTTGTCAAACGCTCTTTTTTATTTGCTGGCTTCCCTGATCCAACGTGGTGAATAGCCATACTTTCGCGATAACATCATAATTTGGTTCGATTGCACGTCCATTTTTTGAAGTTTTTTACGTAATTTATTAGCGTCATAGAGTCGCATTGGCAGTTGTAGTTGCATACCACAATAGTTATCACGAATTTTTAGCATCGCTTCAACTCCAATAACTTCAGCTATTCCTTTATATGATTCATTCAAAATATCATAGTCTACTTTTTCAGACATAATTGTCACCTAATTCTCCTTAATACAGTAATTTTATCTTCAAAATTACTTTATAATAATAGATAGACGAATCCTGTCCACTTATGCAAAAAGAGGAAAAGTTTTGAACACATCTGAGCGTCGCTTCGCTATTTATATAAAACTACTTGACAATCAAATTTTGAATAAGAACGACTTGGCCCGTGAATATAATGTGACTCCACGTGCCATCCAACGAGATATCAGTCAGATAAATTTAACTTTCGAAGACATCTGTCTGCCCTACAGAATCCAGTATGAGAGGAGCAATTCCGGTTATCGTATGCACAGTGATCAACACATTCTTAATGCTCAGGAAATCCTCGTTTTGATCAAAATTTTATTGGCTAGTCGTGCGCTTAATCGGCGTGAATTAACTAATACAGTCGATGGACTCTTAAACTTGGCAAATAGTCAAATCCGTAGTGAGGTCCAGCCTTTGATTCAAAATGAGATCTTCAACTACACGCCTTTGCATCATCAACAAAATTTATTAGATAAAATTTGGACTTTAAGCAAATACATTACACAGAAAAAAGCTATTGAAATCAGATACCGTCGTCAACATTCGGAAACAGTTATTCGCAATATTCTGCCACAAGCTCTGATTTTCTCTGAATACTATTTTTATTTAGTTTCCTACAATCCTGATTACAAGGACAACTTACTTTACCGAATTGACCGAATCGAAGACTATCACGTAACTGGCAAGATTGATTTAGACTATAAAGATCGTTTTGAAGAAGGTAAATTTCGTCAAAAGATTCAATTCATGTATCCCGGCAAATTGATTCATCTAAAATTTCAATTCTGGGGTATCGTTGAAGCTGCACTCGACCGCATTCCAACTGCTAAAGTTGTAGCACACTGTGACGCCAATGGAAATTTACTCTCAGATCATAATTCCAAACAATCACAGAATGGTGGCAGTGTCATTATTGAAGCCGATACTTTTGGCGAACGTGGCGTTATGATGTGGCTGTTGAGTCAGGGACAAAATGTAAAAGTTTTAGCACCAGAAAATTTAGTTACCAACATCAAAAAGGAAGCTCAATCCATACTGCAACGGTATGAATAAGCTTCTTTTTTACTTTTCAATCGGATCAACAATAGTTGAAACTACTGCTTCAATGGAAGAAACTAGTGGACTATCCTTTTGAATACCAGCTTTAACAAAGCGATCTTCCCACCATTGACTACGAATCTTTTGGACTTTTGTTACGATTTTCTTGCCCTCTTCAGTCAAATTGAGAACTTTAGTTTTACCAGCTCCATCTGATTTGGTTAAGTAATTCAATTGATTCATTTTATTGATCTCTCGAGTTGCTAACCCCTTATCAATTACTAAGGAACGGGCCACTTGGTTCTGACTGATGTTTTCATAATCACTTACAGCCAATAAAATACAAGCTGCGGTCGGATTCAAGTTGATTTGATTGAATTCATCCCTCGTATCCTTGTAATATTGACGGTGTAAGATAGAAATATCTTGTGCTAAGTATCCAATATTTTTCATTAACTTTCACTCCATGAAAAGACTCACGTGTTGACAAATCAACACAAATGCTTTATTTTTTTCCTATAAATAATTATAGAACAAATCTACACAAAAAAGAGGTTAGATACAATGACAAAAACTAATGGTGCTCAAGCTTTGATCCAATCGATGATCAATCAAGGCGCTCATTACGTCTTCGGACTCCCTGGTGCTAAGATTGATCGACTCTTTGAATCACTTGAACATAATGATGATCCAAGAACTCCTAAACTAATAATTACTCGTCACGAACAAAATGCAGCTTTCATTGCTGCAGGTATTGGTCGTCTAACTGGTAAGCCTGGTGTTGTGGCTACTACTTCAGGCCCTGGTGTCTCTAATCTAGCTACTGGTCTAATTACCGCTACTTCTGAGGGAGATCCAGTGATTGCTCTAGGTGGTCAAGTGCCTCGAAACGATATTGCCCGTTTAACTCACCAAAGTATTTCTAGCAAGGAACTCCTATCCGCCGCTACTAAGGACAGTGTTGAAGTTCAAGACGCCAACAATTTATCGGAATCATTTGCAAACGCTTACCAAAATGCTGTATCACCTAAAGCTGGGGCAACTTTCATGTCTATTCCTCAAGATGTCTTGAATGATGACGTAACTCGCCCTGTTATCAAACCACTACACAAAGTTGAACAAGGTGGCGTTGATTCAGAAACGCTTAACCAAATTATCGAAAAAATTGAAAAAGCTAAGTTACCCGTAATTTTGGCAGGTATGCGTTCTTCTACCAATGAAGTTACCGACGCTATTCACAAATTTCTGCACAAGTTCTCGATTCCAGTTGTGGAAACCTTCCAGGGTGCTGGTGTCATATCGCGTGATTTGGAAAAAAATTATTACGGTCGTGTCGGCTTGTTCCGTAACCAAATCGGTGACACTATCCTTAAGGAAAGTGATTTGATTATCGCAGTCGGTTACGATCCTATCGAATATGAGGCCCGTAATTGGAATATTGGTCGCACGGGAGAAATAATTAATCTCGATAGTATCAAGCCTGAAATTACTAATGATTATCAACCTGACTTGATTGTGAACGCTGATATTGCTAAGACTCTTAACGAAATCAGCTCTAACTTACCGGATGGTATCGACTTAGGTTCTGATATGCACAAACATCTGGCTGACCAACAAGAGAAATTTACCAAGAAAGACGCTATTCCAGCTAACCATTCCGATGAAAACGGCATCCACCCCCTTGCTATCATCCATGCTTTGCAAAATCAAGTTGATGACGACACAACTGTCACAGTTGATGTTGGTAGTCTCTACATCTGGATGGCTCGTCATTTTAGAAGTTACAAACCTCGTCACTTGTTATTCAGTAATGGTATGCAAACACTTGGTGTCGCACTTCCTTGGGCAATTGCTGCTGCGTTGGAACGTCCTGAAAAGCCAGTTGTTTCCGTTGCTGGTGATGGTGGCTTCCTCTTCTCTGGTCAAGAACTAGAAACAGCTGTCCGCTTACACCTCAATATCGTACAATTGATTTGGGACGACGGTTATTACGATATGGTTCGTTTCCAAGAAATCGCTAAATATGGTCACGATGCCGGAGTTAAATTAGGACCAGTTGACTTTGTTAAATACGCTGAAAGTTTTGGTGCTACTGGTATGCGTGTTGAGAGAGCCGAAGATCTCGAACCAATGCTAGCAAAAGCTTTTGATACTAAGGGACCAGTTATCTTGCACATCCCCGTTGATTATTCAGACAACATTCAATTAGCATCCAAGTTGGTTGACGACGTCTTGAATTAAGATAGAAAGAAGGATTTCATGTCAAACACAAATATTCTTTATCAACACGGAACATTAGCTTTATTAGTCCCAGGGTTACTCGATGGAACTATCACTATGAAGGAATTATTAAGACATGGCGATACAGGAATCGGTACTGGCGAAGGTCTTGACGGTGAGTTAGTCATTTTAGACGGCACGCCTTATCAAGTCGACAGCAACGGTAGTGTTAATATCGTAAAAGATGATTTCACTCTGCCCTTTGCTAACATTCATTTCGGCAGTTATCAGCCATTAACAAGTGTTGATGGTATCAGCCAAAAAGAACTTGAAGAGAAGATTCTATCCTTAACAAGTACCAATACTTTCTTCTCAATTGAGTTACACGGTCAATTTACAAATGTGAAAACTCGTGCGGTGAAGAAATCACACAAACCTTACGATACTCTAGCTAAGACAGCTGAAAGTCAAAGCATTTTTGAAAAAGATACCGTTACAGGTACTTTGTTGAGTTATTACTCACCTGAAATCTTTGATGGAGCTGCTGTTGGTGGTTTCCACCATCACTTCTTATCTGACAATCATGACTTCGGTGGTCACTTGTTATCACTTGGTACAGCAAGTGGAGATGTAAAACTCCAACAATTTGATACCTTGGAACAACATTTGCCCGTCAAAAATCAATCTTACATGGATTTTGATTTTTCCGGTGAAGATATTCTAGGCGATATACATAAATCAGAATAGAGAAAAACAAAAGGACGAATCCAGTTGGACTCGTCCTTTTTTATCCTACTTAAAAATGTCTAATTTGATCGTACTATCTCAAATCTTGCGTAATTTTATTTATATAGTAACAATAGTTATAACATTTTACACACGTATTAAATACGTATATTATAAAAGACGAAGGAATTTGAAATGAATCAAAAAAGATTGCTCAAATTTTTAAGTAAAAAGGGTTGGTACTTATATCGTCATGGTAATAATCATGATATTTGGACAAATGGCATTGAAAAAGAACAGATTCCTAGACATAGAGAAATCAATGAATTATTAGCAAAAAGTATAATAAAAAAACATCGTTTGGATGATGAGGGAGACTAAAAATGAAAACCGTATATCCAATTATAATTTCAAAAACAAGTGATCAAACAGTTCCCTACTTTGTCAGCATTCCTGATATTGAAGGCCTGACTCAAGGCAAAGACATTGATGACGCTATTCAAATGGCTCGTGATTACATCGGTTTGAATATTATTGATAGACAAGATAACAATTTAGACGTGCCGAATTCAAATTACACACTTCCTAGTGCAGAAAATAGCGACGTTGTTACCTTAGTTGATGTCGATATTGATGAATATCGTCGTAAAAATGACTTCAAGACTATCAAGAAGACTTTGACTATCCCCAACTATCTCAACAAGTTGGGAAAAGAGAACAATATTAACTTTTCGGAATTACTAACAACTGCTTTAAAGAAGAAATTACATGTTTAAGCGGTCAAAAAAATCCTATTTCACACGGAATAGGATTTTTTAATACTCATTTTGCAAATCTTATTGAAACCCAAACACTAGTCAAAATCAAAACCGTCCCTGCAGCAAAGCCCCAAGTTAGACCTTCTCCTAAAATTAACCAACCTAATAATGTACCAACGATTGGTTGTAACAAGTAAATCAACCCTGAAACGCTGGGACTGACCATTGTTAAACCCTTATTCCACATGACAAAAGCCATGGCTGTGGATAACGCTCCAACATAGAATAAACAGGCAATGATTTTAGGATTGAAGAAATTAACGTTTGATAATGATGCCAAATCTCCCATCACAAATGGTGTTAAACAAATCATAGCGACTATGGTTGAAACAATCGTTATTTGTAAAGCTGAATAGTCCGACAACAATTTAATCATGACGGACATAAATGACCAACTTAATGCAGCTAATATCAAGAATAAAACGCCAATTAAAATATGTTTTCCGGTCAAATGGATGCCGACTATCATTACTACCCCAAGTGTTGCCATTACCAAAGAAATGACTTTAACGCGATCTAATTTTTCCTTTAAAATTAACCAGGCAAAAATCACCATAAAAGTTGGTGTTGAAGAAGTTACCACGGCTCCTGTTTGGGCGCTGGAAAACCACGTTCCGGTTTCTTGGGCCACTAATGAAAGAGCGTACCCTGTCAAACCTGACAAGATGAACCATTTCAAACCTTTTCTTTTCAAATGCCACTTTTCTCGCTTAATCAATGAGAAACCGACTAAAAAGATTAATGCGACTAAATATCTTAGCCAAACCAATTGGAGTGGATGAATCTGCCCCACTACCATTTTCACTGCAACGAAAGTCCCACCCCAAATGCTGGCAGCGACTCCTAAAAGAATAGAACCTAATACTTTGTTAGAATTCATAATGCTTAGTCCTTTTAGCTATTGGTCTCTCCGGAACGAAATTTATAATTAAATAAATTCTTTTGAAATCTTATTTTTGTAAAAAATTATAGCATTTTCAGACTCTGTTGAAACTGAAAAAATAAAAAAAGCAAATCCATTTTGGATTTACCCCTCTAATTTATGCAATTGCGTATAATTAATTCCTTCTATTACGTAATTTTACAGTTTCATCTTCTAGCAAATGAACCTTTCTATCATCAAACAAAACTAAATCTTTCGTATCATTGTTAATCGTACTTTCATATATAATCCCATCAACATTATCCATATCTTTGATCAAATCACTCATGTACTCCGTTGGTACATAAGCGATTTCAGATCTATTTTTATTACTGATTTCCCTCATAACAATATCAATTTGTTTTAAAATATCGAAATTCATTAAATAAGTAATTTTATCCTCAAAAGAAAATATACTTAACACAGAAATTTGAGACAAATCTACTAATTTTAATTCCTCCAAGGTTTCAAACAAGACAACTGTGCAAATATCATTTAAAGAAGCCTTTATTTCACCCAGTGCCACCTTATAATCTTGACATAAATAAAGGTATCCTATTCCAGAAGCATTCAGTCTTCCTGGGGTCGACAATCCTGACGGTGCGGCTCCCATATTCTCATTAGAAATCGGCTTGCCACTGTCACTAATTCTTGCTCTATAAAATCGTTTACCTTTTCCAATATTTACAATTAAATTATTAAAAAATGCTTCTAATATCTTTTTGTTTGCCATATTAGAATGGAACCTATTAATATATTTAATTCTATTTTCAAAGGCCTTCCATCCTTTTCCACCAAAGATACCGTTATTCTTTTTCAACTTATCATCCAATAAATATTCCGGTATTACAAGACCTTCAAATAACTCATTGTTTTTGTCATAATATTCAGCTAGCAAAGCCTTTAATAATTTAGATATTTTATTTACTTCTAAATTGAAAATATTGGTATTAAAAAATAGTTGTTCACTCAACTTTCTAGCATCATCGGAATACCTTTGATAATCATTCTGTTTTCGATCATATACTGTGTAAAGATCTAATAAATCATTAAAATCTGCAATTATGTTTTTCGAATAGTCATTGTTTTTTAACGCTTTATCAATATCAAGAACGTAGACATCGTTTGATTGACAAAAATCACACTGGCCTTTTTCATTTATGGCTTTAATACGCTCTTTTATATCAACATCTTTAAAACAGTTTTCGCAACATTTCATTAATCTTTATCCAAATACCTTCCCATGATTTCAAAATGATGTTTTATAGATAATTTCTTTATATATCCCAAGCCTGAATACTTATCGATTTTATACAATTCTTCAAACTCCCTTAGAGCTTCAGAATCATTCTTTGTTTTATCAAAACTAGGATTAGAAACAAACTTAATCAATTTTTCCAGAGCTTCATGAGCTTTTAACGCTGGATTTTGTATATTATCATTAGAATCTGAAACAAAGTGATGAACACGTAATTCATCATTCTCATCAAAATACACTAAGTGAATTGCTACCGCCTTGGCTGCAAAACCAGCGCTACTGTAATCACTTCCAATTATTGAATAATCACTAAAACCATAATATCCATCTTCTTTATAGTACAAATGCTCTGTTGAGAATAATTCATCAGTCTTGGATAAATAATCTACATTCCTATCCTGCTTATTGAACTGATCATGCATTTCCACTAAAAGGTCTGTACTGTTTCTCAATTTTCTAACAGCCGATCTATTATTTGGTTCAATCACTAAATACGTATTATCATCAATCAACGATGAATCATTAAAGTCTGATTTTTCACCTACGATAGCCATTTTATTAACATTGGAATAATCAGAAAGAGATTCATTATCTGAACCCTCCAATACTAAAGCCGGAATGAAATTATCCTTTGACTTTATTTCACTTATATCAGCATCCTTGAATCCTTCGTAATCAGCGACTGACGAATTTTGGATAACGGCAATTTTTCTATTATTGTTATAAAAGGACTCCAATAATATCCTAAACGTAGATGAAGGACTTACCGGCTCTATGATTGGCAATATTTTCTTGCTTAAAACGTCGTCATTCAAGAGTTCCCTTAAAGCCAACAATTCATTTTGTTTACCCCTCAGTATAGGAAAATACATAATACACGCTTCCTCTCAATATTTAGTATTCAGGAATTCTTGCAACACATTATATTCCTTGATTTTATAGTCTGAAAAATACACCAGGGCTTTAAGTTCCTTAGGAATGTCTTTGAAGTAACTATAATTTTCTTGGTTAATTGAACTTCTCTTTTTTAACTCATCTAACATAAATTTCTGAGTTTTTTTTACTTCAATAGTCTTAAAGAGTTTAAAACACTCTTGATAATATTTTGACTGACCGACTTTTGGTAAATAACCAAAGTTCTTCTTTATAATATTCTCAAATTCACCTTTTCGAAGTATCCTAAATATTTCCCGGCTATTCAGCTTATCATTGTATTCACTTGGTGACTTCTCAACATGGAGTGTACCACGATTAGTCAAAAGTATTATTCCCGTTGGCGTATCACTAAGTAACTCCTTCAAATCATCCAGATGACTTAAATCAGTAACAACATTACAATAAGAAAATGCCATATAGTAAGCATTAAGTTGATCTTTCAATCGATTTAGATTATCAAGTCCGGTCTTTATTTCATACACCTGTCCAATACCATTTATTATCAATAAATCTAATATATTATTAGATATTGGTAATTCTCTTATAGCTGTTGAAGTTCTCACACTATGTCTACCAAGCAATATCTTATTTATTAATGTATTTTTATAAAAATATTCATTTCTATGAGACTTATACATATACTTGTACATATTCTTAATAGCATCTAAATTTGTTTTAATTTCACCATTATTTATACTTAATGAATTAATAGTTTCTTTATATAAATCACCATTTTTATTATTTACAGCTTTTCTTAAAGAATTAACTGTAAATATCTTGTTTAAAAGGACATCTGCTGTCATTTTTGCACTACCACCAATACTCAACATTAACAAAAGTATAGCATGAGTTTAATCATCATTGTTATTGCTGTATATTTAAAATTACGCATAAAAAAAGGCAAATCCATTTTGGATTTACCCTTCTAATTATTAATTACTCTCAAATTTAACTGAAATCCAGACACTGCCAACAATCAGTATTGTTCCAAGGAAGAATCCTAATGAAACTGATTCTTTCAAAAATAACCAACCTAACAGAGTTCCGACAATTGGCTGCAATAAGAAAAACAGTCCTGAAGAACTTGAATTAACTAAAGTTAATCCTCTATTCCACATAACAAAAGCCAATGCTGTCGAAATAACTCCTAAATATAATAAACTGAGAATTATTTTAGGTTCTAAGAAATCAATATTTACTAGACTTGCTGTATTCATAAAGACTACTGGAGTTAAAGAAATAACTGCGACGATTGTTGACATGATTGTAATTTGCAATGAACTGTAATGATTAACTTTTTGTATCAAGACTGACATTAATGCCCACGTTAAGGCTGCAATAATCAATGATAATACTCCTAGTAAAATATTATTACCTTCCAAATGAATTCCAACAATCATGACCACACCAATCGTTGCCATCACTAAAGATATGATTTTAACCCGCGTTATTTTTTCCTTAAAAATCAGCCAAGCAAAAATCACCATAAATGATGGTGTGGCTGAAGTAATTACTGCTCCGGTTTGAGCACTGGATAACCAGGTACCAGTTTCTTGGGCAACTATTGAGATAGTATTTCCAATCAAACCAATTATGACGATTAGCCCTATATCTCTTTTGTGAATACTCCATTTTTCTCTTTTTAAAATAGAAAATAATATTAAAAATATTATCGCTACTAAATACCTCAACCAAACTAACTGTAATGGATGAACAACACTAACTACATCCTTTACCACAACAAACATTCCACCCCAGATGCAGGCAATATTGATCCTAAAATCTTTTTTGAATTCATAATATTTCCTTCCGCTATTTAATTTCACTCGAAATTAACCAACGGAACTATCCGTTGATTAACGGATAGCTGGAACATCACATTCATTTAATGGTGAATAAATCATTTTTACACCTTCTTTTTTGCAATTCAAATATTATATCACTAAAAAAAGGTAAATCCATTTTGGATTTACCTTATTAATTATTATTCAATTTTAATTTTGCGTTCAATTTTGCAGGTCGTGTTCTCTCTAAACGAGTCTCGTTCGAGGATGAGCCATCGAACTTAACTGAGATCCAAACACTGGCTAAAATCATGGCTGAACCAATGATAAAGCCAACTGAAATCTGTTCACCGAGCAACAACCAACCTAAAAATGAACCTACAATTGGTTGAATCAAGTAGAACAAACCAGATGAACCGGCACTGACGATTTGGAGGCCACGATTCCACATTACATAAGCTACAGCTGTTGAAACCGCACCAATGTAAAGTAAACTAAGAATAATTGTTGGATCAGCAAAGTTAATACTTGTAAGTGATGACATATCACTCAAAATAAATGGTGTCAGAGCAACGACTGCTACTACGGTTGACATAATAGTAATTTGTAAAGAACTGTAAGTTTTAACTTTTTTAACTAAGACTGACATCAAGGCCCAAGCGATTGAATCAAGAACTAGGAGCAAAACTCCTAAAATAACATTAGTTCCTGACATCTTCAATCCAACAATCATTACTACTCCAAGAATAGCAATCACTACGGAAAGAACCTTAACTTTATCCAATTTTTCTTTGAGAATCAACCATCCAAAGATGATCATAAATGCAGGAATAGTTGAGGTGATAACCGAACCTGTTTGGGCATTTGATAAACCTGTACCCATTTCTTGAGCAACTAACGAAATGGTATTTCCAATGATTCCAATCCAAAAAATTAATTTTAAATCTGACCAATTGATGTGCCATTTCTCTTTTTTCATTATTGAAAATCCAATTAAGAATACTAATGCGATTAGATACTCCAACCAAACTAGTTGAATTGGATGTACCTCATTCACAATAATTTTTACAACTACAAACATTGCTCCCCAAATAATTGAAGCAATGGTTAAAAACATGGATCCGAGAACCCTTTTAGACTTCATTAGTAATATTTCCCTTCGCTTTGATTTCCTATGAATTCATTGCTACGCTACCCTCGCGAATAGCCGAAATATTACTGCTGTCAACTAACGATAAATACTCACCTTCCTTATGGTTAACACAATTCAGTATAACAACGCTAAATAATAAAACAACCAATCTAGCGTAGTAAACGTTTCCAGGGTAGAATTAACTTCAGAATGTCCGGAAAACGATTAGTATATATTTATAGGTACAGAAAGGTGACACTTAATGACTACTATTTATGACCTAGCAAAAAAGACCGGGATCTCCAAATCGACTATTTCTCGAGTCGTGAGCGGCAACGGTTACGTAAGTGAAACTAAACGCAAAATCATTCTTGATGCAATGCATGAAATGAATTACATCCCTAATCAAGTTGCCAAGAATTTACGTAAAAAACGAACAAATACGATTGGATTTCTTACTAAAGAGTATTTCCCTTTAGTTGGAGATTTTCTTAATTCATTTACCAAAATTGCTGCTGAACATGGTTATAGTGTCAATGTTTATTTCACCCAAACAGCAGATAACGAATTAAAAACTCTTAGGTTACTGACAACTCACGCTTTAGATGCTGTTTTCATTCTCACTAGAATCAATTCATGGGATACTATTAGCTCCTATGCAAAATTTGGTCCTATATCGACTTGGCATCGAGTCAATCGTCCTAATATTTATTCTAATTTTATCGATCACTATCCTATCTATTATCACGTAATGAACCACCTTTACGATAACGGTCATAAGAATATCGGACACGTCTTATCTAGCTTGAGAAATGCTAATACAAGGGCTCGGACAAGAGCTATTGATGATTTCAAAGCTTCTTACCCCGACAGTAATCAAGACTTTCAACTGTTCTACCATACTCAAACAGGGACTGGTGAAGATGCCGCTCAAAAATGGTTAGCTGCTAAAAATAAACCTTCTGCTGTTATTTTTTATGCCGATTTTGTGGCCGCAGAGTTTATTTCTACTTTGCGGAAAAATGGAAAAAAAGTCCCCGATGACTGCCTGGTAGTCGGAAGTGACAACAGTGAAATTGCCCATATGATGAACATGCCTACCATTGACCTCTGTTTTAGAAATCAAGCACATAATGCCTTTATTTACTTATATAACGAATTAAATTCTGATCGTTTGTCTTATGAAAATCAAAATCCCCATTGGGTCGATGCTAACTAATTCTTTTAAATTTGTGCTTGACCTGGGACCAATCCCACATCGTAGTATATAAATGTACTAAGGAAGAGGTCATGACAAGCCCTAGTTACTAATGATTCAGTGGAATAATCATTGTAGGCGGATGATTGTTGAAATATGACTTCCGATAGTTGCAGACAACCATAAGAATAAATACCCCTTTATTCTAAAAATTCAAAAAGTTACTAAGTAGATTAATACCATCTGCGACTACCAAATCCATTAATATATATATAAATAATCAGGCATTAATGTATACAGCCAATACATTGATGCCTGATTATTTTTGTTGAAGTTTTCTTAGTTAAAATCGTCTATTGAATATTTTATGGACTATTTTTATATAATAGAATTATTAAATTCACTGTTGGAGGTTTTTATGACTGATTTATTTGCAGATGGAACTATCTCTATCCATGGGGCTCAAGAAAACAATTTAAAGGATGTCAGTTTAGATATTCCTAAACATCGAACGACCGTTTTTGCTGGCCTTTCTGGATCTGGTAAATCCTCTTTAGTTTTTGATACATTAGCCGCTGTTTCCCGACGTGAATTGAATGAAACTTTTCCTAGTTTCACCCAACAATATTTGCCTAAATACGGTCAACCTGAAGTGAACCGAATCGACAACTTACCAGTGGCAATTGTGGTTGAACAGAAGCCTATTGGTCGTAATTCTCGATCTACTCTGGCAACCTACACCGGCATCTATTCCGTCTTACGTTTGATGTTTTCTCGAATTGGACAGCCTTGGGTTGGGTATTCTGAATGGTTTTCCTTTAACCTACCTCAGGGAATGTGTCCAAAATGCCAGGGATTAGGATTTGTTGACGACGTAGATGAACGTCAATTAATTGATCCTAATAAGTCACTCAACGAGGGTGCAATGACTTTTGCCGGCTTTCAACCTGGAACTTGGCGTTGGAAGGAATATGGTAACAGTGGCCTATTTGATTTAGATAAGAAGATCAAAGACTATACCGATGAAGAATACGATTTATTTATGCACGCTCCGCAACAAAAATTGAAAAATCCACCAGCAAATTGGGGCCGTACGGCGTTATATGAAGGACTGGTTCCACGTATGCTTCGCTCTGTTATTCATAGTGCCTCAGGTCGTCATCACGAAGCTGCTTTATCAAAGATTGTCACTCGAAAACCTTGCCCAGTATGCCATGGAACACGTCTGAACAAAAAGGCTCTAACTGGTAAAATTGCCGGCAAAAATATTGCAGAAGTCAGCGATATGGATTTAGTAAGTGTCCTAAAATTTTTGGATAATATCCCGGACCCCAAGGCTAAAACAATGGTGCGTGAACTACATAGTAAAATTCAAGCTTTGGTCGACATCGGTTTAGGTTATCTTTCCCTTGGCCGTGGAACTGATACTCTATCTGGTGGAGAAGCTCAACGAATTAAAATTGCCAAATATTTGACGAGTTCCCTATCCGATTTAGTTTACGTACTCGATGAACCAAGTGTAGGACTCCATCCTCACGATATTAAATTAATTACCCAATCCTTAAAAAAGCTCAAGGAACATGGCAATACCATTATCCTAGTTGATCACAACCCTGCCATTATTTCGACAGCAGATTATGTCGTGGAAATGGGACCACAAGCCGGCAAAAATGGTGGTCAAGTAACTTTCACTGGTACCTACGACGAACTATTACAGTCAGATACGATTACGGGTAAAATGTTGCGAGAAAAAATCACTTTCCCAAAGCCTCGTGAACCTCAATCTTGGCTAAATGTTAATCATGTAACTTCTCATAATTTAAAAGACGTATCTGCCAGAATCCCTCAAGGTGTAATGACCGTGATATCTGGACCAGCAGGTTCTGGAAAAAGTACTTTAGTCCAAGCTTTCAAACAACAAGTTTCTGATCAAGACTATATTGATTTGAGTCAGGATTCTGTAGGTTTGAATATTCGTTCTACACCTGCAACTTACTTGAACATTTTAAATCCTCTACGAAAGCTTTTCAGTAAAGCCAACAATGGCGTTTCAACACAACTATTTAGTTATAACGGTAAAGGTGCTTGTCCCCGTTGCAAAGGTAAAGGTGTGATGATCACCGAGATGGCATTCATGGATCCAATCGTTCAAGAATGCGAGTTGTGTCATGGGAAACGTTATAGTCAAGAAGCACTGCAATACACTTATCATGGCAAAGATATTTCTGAGGTTCTAAATCTTTCTATCAACGATACCTTAGAGTTTTTCAAAGATGTGCCAGATATCTACAAAAAGGTTAGTCTACTCCACCAAGTTGGACTTGGTTATTTGAATCTTAGCCAGTCGATGACCACTTTATCTGGTGGTGAAGTGCAACGTGTTAAATTAGCAATGGAATTGAATCATACCGGTCGAATCTATTTCTTAGATGAACCAACAACCGGATTGCATTTACAAGATACTCAACAATTGATTGATTTATTTGAAGGATTGGTTGATAAGGGAAATACATTAATTCTGATTGAACATAATCTAAAATTAATTTCACGAGCCGATTGGTTAGTTGATATGGGACCTGATGCTGGTAAATTCGGCGGTCAAGTTTGTTTTGAAGGCCATCCAAAAGATAGCTTAAACGACAAGAACTCTCGGACCGGTGCTGCATTAGCGGCAATAATTTCTTAGTAGATTCAAAAAGATCACCTCATTTGAAGTGATCTTTTTTATTATCCAAGAAATTTCATCATCTGAAGCCAGTTAAAGGCTAATTCAATCCATTTAGCTGTCCAAGAATTTAAATACTTCTTTTTGCCTGGTTTCTGAGTTACATAGGTTCCAAACGCCAATCCATGAATTCCTGAACCAAAAAGATGATACTCGACTGGAACGTTCAAATCATTCAATCGATCGACATACTTAATTGTATTGACAACTTTTACTAATTCATCAGTCTGCGTCTGCCAAACAAACGCCGGCTTCGATTGTGAACTCACCAGTTCTTGAGCTTTCCACAGATTCTTATCTGCTGTAATTTGATTAAGTACTTTATCATCATCTGGAAAGCTTCCCTTGACGGTCATATCGATGACTGGATAGCCTAAAATAATGGCCGCATGCTGCCCTTGATACTGATCCAAATGATACTTTTGACGCAATTTAGGATTTGTTGCAACGCCGTTATAAGTTGCTACAATGTTCCCTCCTGCTGAAAATCCAGCTAAAATTATTTTGTCTTTATCAATGTGACGTGCTTCCGCCTGCTCAGTAATCCATTCAATAGTCTTAGACATTTCTTCTAAGGCCATTGGATAAACTGGTTCATTACCAATTAATTGATATTCCAAAACTACCGCATGCATACCATACGAATTAAATCTTAGAGCTATTGGTTCTTCCTCTCTTTGAGAATGAAAGGTAAAACCACCACCTGGGCAAATAATCACTATCGGATAATCAACGTCTTGTCCAAAGTCATCAACTTGATCAAGCCAATATCCTTTAACCTTAAAATCGTGATCAGAGATAGTGAGATTGTATTGTTTCGTCTCCATATCTTCACGTTCTTCCTTAACTTATTAAGCCATTTTTACATTCAAATTCATCGGATCGGCTTTCTTTGCCAACATTTTGTCGGTAAAACCAAATAGATAAACTAATACGACTGAGATTACAAGCGTACCATAATGCGAAATCAAATATCCATAAAAATTACTACCGATACCAACACCTGGTGTGATAAAGGCCGGGAATCCGATTAAGGAGCCCGATAAGGCATAGTTATTAACTTTCAAGAATCCAGTCAAAGCGCCACCTAAGGCACTGGCGATACTTGCAACTACAAAGATTCGTTTATATTTCAAATTGACACCATATAGAGCCGGTTCAGTTACACCACAAAATGCTGATATCGCAGCAGCCAAGGAAACTTCCTTGAGTTTCTTATCCTTAGTCTTCAAGAAGACAGCTAGAACAGCTCCCCCTTGAGCAACCATTGTAATTGAAACGATGGCATTGATGTAACTGTGACCATTTGTAGCAATATCGTTGATGATAATAGGAATAAGCCCCCAATGAAGTCCAAAGATAACCATTGTTTGATAGACACCACCCAAAACCAATCCTGAAAGTGTAGGACTGAAACTGTAAATAGCCACTAGTCCATTTGAGAGACCTTTGCTCAAAACAGTGATAATTGGTCCGACACCAATGATAATTACTAAACTTAAAATTAAAGCTTCAATGATTGGAACAAAGACACTTCTAAGATAAAGTGGAATGATTTTCTTCAAAAATTTTTCTACATACTTACCTAACCAAGCAGCCACGATAATTGGGAAAACCGATGAAGTGTAAGAAACTAAGGTTGTTGGAATTCCTAAGAATGTTGTGCTGGCTGTACTGGCCTTTCCCGCCATAGTGACAAGACTAGGATAAATTATAATTCCACCGACAATGGCTAGGACAATTGGATCTGAACCTAACTTTTTAGCTGCTGTAAATCCTAAAACAACTGGCAAAAAATAAAAAGTTGCATCGCCAACTGCATTCAAAATAACATAAGTACCACTAGTCGTAGATAGCACTTTGAATCCTGTTAATGCTGCCAGAATTCCTTTTAGAATACCAGAACCTGCTAGGATTCCAATAATGGGAATCATTGATGCTGTTAAGACGCCAATGAAATTACTGATCCCACTTTTAACATTTGACCACAAATCTTTAGGCTGGTTGGCTTCTTTAGTCGTTTGGGCTACAGCTTCCGCAGTTGCTGAATTATTAGCATATTCTGATCCAATCTGTGCTATAACGGCGTCATAGACATCTGTAACGGCTTGTCCGATAACAACCTGATATTGACCACCAGCCTTAGCTACACTGATGACACCATCCATATTCTCAATCTTTTGATCATTTGCTTTAGTATCATCCTTCAAATAAAAACGTAGTCTAGTTATACAGTGGATTAAACTATTAATATTTTCCGTTCCACCAACATTTTCCACAATATCAGCTGCAAGTTGATCATATTTACCATTACCAATTTTAATTTTTTTCTTTGTAGCAACTGCCTCAATAGAAGCAACAGCTACTGTTGTACCAGATTTGACATCTTGATCGAATTTGCTGGTCATCAATTGCTTTAAAATATCATTACTATTAGTGATTGCTAAAATAACTGTTTTTTGTTTACCAGCATCTTCAATCATCTTCAAATCCATTTTAACAACAGCTTGCCCAGCCTCGATCTGGTCGCCCTGACTAATTAAAACAGAGAATGGTTCACCCTTTAGCTCTACAGTATCAATTCCCAAATGAATTAAAACGTCTACACCATCTTGGGTCTTAATACCGAAAGCATGTTTAGTTTCAGAAACAAGCGTAACTGTTCCAGTAACTGGCGAAACAATATTACCATTTACCGGTTCAATAGCGAATCCCTGTCCCATCAATCCTTGAGAAAAGACAGGATCCTTTACTTGAGAGAGCTTTATCAATCTTCCGTCAACAGGAGCTGCTAATGAAACTAATGTTTGATTATTCATAACATTCAGTCCTTCTGAAAAATAATTCCATTATTTGAGTACGCTTACATTATATAAAGCGATAATTCAATAGTCAATATTTATGCGAATAAATTTCAAAGTTAATATCGAATATATATTTAAGATTCTAATTCTATATTCCATTGGTCAATTTACATCTTTACTTGTCAGATTGAATCATATCGACATTTATTTCTTATTGGTACATCCAGCAGATAAAAAACAATAATATTATCCATGTCACACTGTATATCATAATTTCGATTTAATAATCGTAAATATTAAATCCACACGTCCCTTGGGTTTCACTACGCATGATTAGAGTAATTTATGTATGTCATTTTACATATAAAAGGCCTATTCCACGAGGTATAATTGCATAGTTTATGTCCTAAATACAGGAATAAGGAGCACTAGAATGGATTTAGCCTTTTTAGAAATGATTCTATTACGTTTTACGTTAATAACCCTAATCATTTTTATTATCATAATTGTCATTTACTATTGGAGATCTAGAAAGACGAACAACAATTATTTAGAAAATAAGGACTTCAATTTAAGATATTTTATTCAAAAACAAGTCGATCATAATGAAAGGACCATCGGTTATGAGTGTCTTTTACGTCAACAAAATTCTGACGGATCATGGACTCTTCCTAAACAATTAGATTCCTTACCTTTACAACGAATCGTTTTTCTTTTAGAGGACACTTTTAAATCTTTACCAACTGAAAAAATTCGGCTTTCAATCAATCTTGAATACAATCAGATTATTAGTTCAGATTTTCAATACTTTGTTCGTTGGGCCATTTCTAAAATTGATCCCATGCAACTTTCTATTGAATATACTTCTGCGTATGGTCCTAAATATATCAATCGTTACTTATTTGAGAGTCGTATTAAAGATGCAAAAAAATACGGTATGGAATTTAGTATCGATAATGTGGGTTCTGAAATGAAAAGCCTTCGTCAAATTGAATGGATGTTGCCTTTCGTTGATACTATAAAATGTTCCATGCGTAACTTTCGAAAAGAAGATCCTAATACTTGGTTAGATTTGAATTTACAATCATGGAATAAGATTTCTAAAGAAAATAATATTGAACTAATTTTAATGGGAATTGAAAATCAAGCTGATGAGGATCTGGCTAAATTTTTAAAAATTAAAACTCGACAAGGATACCTCTTTGGTCATCCTGAAAATCCTAAGAAATTGCGAGTAAAGACTGATGTCGAAAAAACAAGAAAATAAACAACAATTATATACTGATGAATACTTTGAAAAGGGTCATTGGTTATTAAAAATCCGTCAAACTCTAATGAGCTTAATCGGCTGGTTAGCGGTTATTATCCCAATCGTTATAACGATAACCTCCTTTTGGGCCAGTTTTAATCCCAGAGTCCCCCATATTTGGTCATATCATGAAGGTATCTTAGAGATTAAATTCATTGGCATCATTCTCCTTTTTGCTTTCGTTATGTCAGGTATCTTTTCCATCAGTATGACTATTATCCAAAATCGGAAACGTCAACGTCTTGTTCAACAATGGCCCACTTTCAATCCTATCAATCAAAAAAAGCGTGAAAACACGATTGACACTTTCATCGATAAACGTTTTGGCAATAAAGAATTTCGAGAAAATGTCCGAACATACAACGTCCAACCTGAACAGAACCTTGATACTGATGAAATACACAAATTATATGATGAATATCATATCAATGACTTAGACTAGGAGAACAGCATGCATAACATATTCATCGATCATTTATTTGAATCAACCACTTTAGGTACGATTCTCAATATTTGTCTTTTAATCCTTTGCCTCTATCCTATTACTGGTTCGTTTTTATGGTTCTTTGGAGCGATGTCCTATCGTTTTATCAAAACAGATAAGGAAGACAACACTTGGAAAGCTATTCCACCTAATAAGCAACCAATGATAACTATCATGATTCCAGCTCACAATGAAGAAGTTATGATTGAAGAGACCATTACTTACCTTTTTGAAAATTTGAATTACAGTAATTACGAAGTTTTAGTTATGAACGATGGTTCCACCGATACAACGGCAGAGATCATTCAACGTCTTCAGGAAAAGTATCCTCGTTTACGTACAATCAATATCATCAAAAACAAAGGTAAAGCGCACGCCTTCAATATCGGCATGCACTTTGCTAAGGGTGAATATATTTTAAGTAACGACGCTGACACCATTCCTGAACCAGATGCATTGATGAAATATATGAATTTTTTCATTCATGCACAAGATATGAACACCTCTGCAGTTACTGCCAATATGGACGTTCAAAATCGGTCATCTCTTTTGGGAAAATCACAGACAGTTGAATTTTCCAGTATTGTCGGCGTCATCAAAAGAAGTCAAAGTTCGATCAATGATTCCATGTACGCCTACAGTGGCGCCAATACTCTATATAAGAAGGACTTTCTAATCGATGTCGGTGGCTTCCGTCAAAATCGTGCTACTGAAGATATCAGTATTGCTTGGGATCATCAAACTATTGGTGCCGTTCCAAGATTTGCCCCTAATATTGTCTTCCATATGAACGTTCCAGAAACAATCCGTGATCTCTACAAACAACGCAAACGTTGGGCTCAAGGCGGCACAGAAGTTTGGTTAACTAATTTGAAAAAATTTATTTTCCATCCTATTAAGAGACGTTATCAAATGTCGATGTTTTTAGATTCAACCTTGTCGATTATTTGGTCATTCTTCTTCGTTATAACCTCCTTTGCGTTTATCTTCTTAATGATTTGGTTTGCCATCCACGGAAACTATGAACGAATTTTCCATGCCTTTGCAATTTCTTTCATTTTTGTCAGTTTCGAAATATTAGCTGGTCTATTACAACTCATTACTGCACTGTTACTCGACCACCATGCAGCAAAAATGAAATACGTTCTGTTTGCACCACTATATATTCTTTTCTATTGGATGGTTAATCCCATTACCGTCGTTATGACCTTCATTCCAGCTATGAAAACTATTCTAGGTTTCGGATCTGGAACCTGGGTCAGCCCTAAACGGAAAAGTTTACAAAATAAGTAACTCTTTAATACTAGAAAGGATTACTATTTAAATTAGATTTGTATATCAACGAAATAGTTATATATCTTGCCTTGTCAGGCTAGACTATTTCACCAGATTATCACTAAAAGAGGTGTTCATACTAATCGTCAAAATCCGGCTGATATGAACACCTCTTTAATTTAAAAACAGAATATTATCAAATTACTTATTTCGGATAAAATAGTCGAAACGCTATTTAGTCTGGAGTAAAAGTTGAAAATGCGGTCAGCTGTGAGATCATTGTTAGCGGCTTTGCCGGTTACAATGAGGCCGGACTTGAAGATCCATTATTTTGCACGGAGTGTGAAATAATTAGCTTCAAGCCGTGCCCACAGCGTTCCACCAGCATTTTCAACTTTTACGGAAGACGGGTTAGAAGAGCCAATATTGGACTTTTAGTCATGAAACATTTATCATAATTGAGATATTTCAATGATTCTAAAGGAGTACTTACTCAATATGAAAAGAAAATCATGGATATGGCTATTGATCTTAGCCTCAGTCGTATTAGTAATTACTAAGAATCCTAAACTGATGACACAAGTTAAAGAACAAGTACGTGAAACTAACATTAAGCTTCAACCCTACCTATATTCATTACAAGCATCTGTCAACCGCAAATTAAGCGGAAAAACTAAAACTACTGATAATAAACAAGTTGGTAAAACCACTACTCCTATGGAAAGTCCTTTAAAAAATGTGACAACTTCTGATACATATTACTTTCATTTCAAGAAGAACGTTCCTCAATCAGTCCGTGATGTCTTCACTACCGCCGTCAACGCATATAACGACACCGGTATTGTTCAACTAATTCCAGGAAGTGCTGAAACTAACAAAAACAGTATTACCTTTTTTGTTTACCATAAGAAAATAGAAAATATTGCTTCTAATACTGTTGAATTAGGAAATGGTGGTCCATCAGCATTAGTAATCAATCACTATGCAATTAATACTGGTCAAGCCGGTTTAAATCTAGATTACCCCAATCTATCTATTAAAGAGTCAGTCGCTCTGCATGAACTAGGACATGCTCTAGGTTTAGCCCACAGTTCAGATACTAATTCAGTCATGTACCCTATTGATCAAGGTGTCACAACCTTATCCAAAGGAGACATCGAAGGATTAGAAAATATTTATAATCAATAAAAAATTCCACTAATTTATTTTGAATTAGTGGAATTTTTTTATGCTCTTTTTTCTCTAATACCTTTGATCCAACGTGGTGAATAACCGAATTCTAAAGATATTTCTTGGTTCGTCATATCATCTAACTTACCTGTACGAATGGCTTCTTTTAAAGCGACCCGATCGTACATTTTCATAGGCAATTGTAACTGCGTCCCCCTAAATAGCTCATATATCTTCAATAAGTTATCTTCTCCAACTATGTCGTATAAAGCTTTATACGTTGGATGTAACATATCATAATTTAATTTGCTGCGCATTTGCACTCCCTCCACAACGATATTTTTTTCTAACATAATTAAAATATCAAAAAATGCACAGCACTAAAAATACATTGTATATGTAAGACTACATGCATAATTTACTGTGCTTTTAAAGTGAAAGTAACGTTATGTTCAACATTTTATCAAAGCTATCACGCGCCGCTACAAGCTTATCATTAAATCGATCATTTCCTATGTGAATAATTTCTCCAATAATTAAATTACGTAACATTCTAGAAATTATTAGTTGTAATTTTTGGTCCTCAATGAGAGAATCCAATAATTTATTTAATATTTTAAGAACTGCAGGTAGACCATTATTTGAAGTTTTATCATAATCCTCATTTGCAGGAATACTTAAAACTTTTTGAACTACTAAAAAATGACTCAAAGAAAATTGAACACTGACATTTGCAAAGGTCTTTATTGCTTGTTTGCCAGACAATCCTAAAAGATCTACTTCTAATCTTTGTGACAATTGATTATAAAAATCAATCGCTACAGCGGTCTTAATCGCCATTACATCGGGAAAATAATTATAGATAGCCTGCGAACGTGTTCCCAACAGCTTACTTAACCTAGTAAAAGTTAAGGATTCTTGATTATTTATAATTTGAACCGCCGCTGCAACAATCTTTTCTTTTGACAAAGTATGTACGGTCAAAATTTGCCTCCTGCTTATAATTACAATATATCTAATAATCAAATTTAATTCTAGTTAGCTTTAATAAATTCTACAATTAATAACCACTATCTTTTCAATGACAAAATTATAAAGATTACAAAAATATCTTTAACTCCAGATATCGAGTTTTTCATTCTTATAAAAATAATCGTGATCATGCTGCCCAATCGGCCTCAATACTTTGCATGGTGTCCCCACTGCTACAACATTGGCCGGCAAATCTTTCGTGACCACACTACCTGCACCAACTACGGTATTATCACCAATCGTCACACCAGGTAGGACCGTCACATTTGCACCTAACCAAGCATTCTTACCAATATAGACAGATTTATTAAATTGATAATGCTTCTCTGATCGTAAAGGTGGATAAACTGGATGCCCTGCCGTTGCAATTGTCGCATTAGGACCAAACATTGTATTATCTCCCACAAAAATATCCCCATCATCAACTAACGTCAAATTGAAATTAGCATAAACGCCATTGCCAAAGTGAACATGTTGCCCACCCCAATTAGCGTAAAATGGAATTTCAATCATACAATCTGTCCCCATTTCCGCAAACATCTCTTTTAACAACTGCGTACGACCTTTGAAATCACTTCTCTTTAAAGCATTGTAAGCATCATTTTTTTCTTGAGCAATAATTTGTTGCTGCATTAACTCTGGTTCATCTGGATTATAAACTTTCCCTCGTTGCATACGTTCTATATTTGTCATTTTATCTCCTCTTATTTGTAAGCGATTACTGTGATTATAACAAAAAAAGACTTCATATTTTATGAAGCCTTGCGATTCAAATGTTCACGTCTGAAGAGATACAACAGAATAATGATAACTAAGATAATCAAAATGAGTGCTGTTAGCATAATACTGTGAATTCCTTGAAAAAAGATTTGTCTCATTTCAGGAATCAAATGTTGTGGTAAGTATTTGGCATCAGCAGCATTACTCAACTTGTTCATCATTGCCATTGTAATACTACCGTGACTTTCTCTAACTCCACGCATCAAAGCAATATTCAAAATAACTCCATAGATTGAAGACATGAAAGTTTGGCTCAAGATTCTAACTAAATAGGCAAATGACGTTGAGATTGGTACATCTCGTGGTTCAACATCAAATTGAACAGCAATCAATAAAGCATTGAAACAAATACCTACACCAAATCCTTCAAAAACGCCCATGATCAATAGAAAAGTATAACTGGCAGTTTGTTTTGCAAAATACAATCCAGCAAACGAGATCAAGAAAGCAATTGCCCCGATACCTATGATCGAATAACGACTAATTTTTCGCTGAATCAGAGGTTCTAACTCGGAACCAATGAAGTTAGCGATTGCTCCGGGAATCTGCGTCATACCACCTATTAGAGCGCTCAAGCCCATAATTCCTTGTGCCCACATTGGAATATAGATATTGAAGGCTACGAACGATCCCCACAATAAAGCAAACAAAATCAAATCGATTACTAGTTTCTCATTTTTAAACAAGCGATTAGGTACGATAGGATCGTCAACCCGATTCTCAACTCGTGACATCCACAATATCAATAGTAGTCCCACGATGATAAACCCTAGTGTGACAAAGATTGAGGAAACACCTAACAATTGAATACCTACTAAGATTGAAGATAATCCTAAAACCATCAAGATGGCCCCATGATAATCAACTTTAGCATGATTGAGCTTCTCTTTGATTTTAAAGAAGAAAGCGATAATGATGATAGAAAGCAATGCCAAAGGTAAGTTAATATAGAACACCCAATGCCAGCTGAAGGTATCAACGATCCAACCACCAATTAAAGGACCAATAATTGATGTTCCACTGAAACCAGCCGAGGCAATTCCGATAACTTGCGAACGACGTTTAATATTCTTAAAAATTTGTGAATAGATAATGAAAGGAATCGTGTTCATCCCTCCGGCACCAATTCCCATAATACTTCTAGCGGTAATGAACCAAATAATATTAGGAGCTAATCCTTGGAATAGCGCTCCGATCATGAAGACAATCGTTGCTGTGATGTAAGCAACTTTGTTTCCACGTTTCTCACCAAATTTACTCCATAACGGTGTCGAAACGGCCATCCCCAAAAGGAAAATAGCAACGATCCAGCCCATATATTGAATACCATGCAAATCACTAATAATTGCTGGCAAGGCGGTATTAATAATAGTTGCGTCGAGTCCAGCCATCATGTTCGACAAAACTAATGCGAACGTAACCAGAATTTTTCTATTCCTACTCATATCCTTACTTCTTTCCCCTACAAATTCCATAAAAAATAAGACCCACACAGAGTGCAATGTCTTATTTCTACAGCGTATAAATATGATATTTACTGAAAATAATTATCTATCTTTCAATTATAGACTTAATCATTTAAACGTACAAATTGTAATGGTATAATTTTAAAAAGAACGTATGTTTGTACATTTTTAAAAAGGAGTTTAGCAATGACTAAAGAAAGAACTTATATGGCAATCGATTTGAAATCTTTCTATGCTTCGGTCGAATGCATCGCACATGATTTAAATCCTTTAAATGATAATCTAGTCGTTGCTGACAACTCACGAACTGACAAAACTATCTGCTTAGCAGTCTCTCCAGCACTCAAGAAGTTTGGTGTACCAGGACGTCCTAGACTATTTCAAGTTGAAAGAATCGTCTACAAGCTAAACCGGGAAAAGATGAATAGTGCTCCCCATCACCGTTTAACCAGATATTCTTCCATCGACCGCCAACACTTATTGAAATCACCAACCCTCAAAATTGGCTATAAAGTAGTTAAACCGAGAATGAACTTTTACATGTATAAAAGTGCTGAAATTTACGGTATTTATTTACGTTTTATCGAGGCCAAAAATATTCACGTCTACTCAATCGATGAAGTTCTAATGGACGTTACTGATTATTTAGAAAAACATAATATTACCGCTCACACTTTAGCCAAAACTATTATCCAGCAGATTCAAGCTGAAACTGGTATCACGGCTACAGCCGGCATCGGAACTAATCTCTATTTAGCTAAAGTAGCGATGGATATCGTTGCTAAACACATCCCTGCTGATCAAGATGGCGTCCGGATTGCACAAATGAATGAACATCAATATCGTCAATTACTTTGGGCTCATCAACCTCTAACTGATTTTTGGCGTATTGGTCGTGGCTACTCTAAGCGTCTAGAGAAACTAGGCTTGAACACAATGGGAGATATTGCCTGCTGCTCTTTAGGAAGCTTGTCCGACGATATGAATGAAGAAATTCTCTATCATGAATTTGGAAAGAACGCTGAACTATTGATTGATCATGCTTGGGGGCATGAAACGGCTACACTTGCCGATATTAAAAACTATCGGTCTGACAATCACGGACTCTATTCCAGTCAAGTTCTAATGAAACCAACCTCTTATGATGATGGCTTAAAAATTGTTCGTGGCATGAGCGATAATCTAGCTCTCGATTTGGTTCAAAAGAAGTTAGTAACTAATTGTATTGGTCTAATCGTTGACTACGATATTAAAAGTTTGCAGATCGACAACAGCTTTAATGGCGAATTAGTTGATGATTACTATGGTCGCAAAACTCCTAAACCGGATCACAATCACGTTAAAATGTCTGCCTTCACCTCTTCATCTAACGAGCTACGACAGACTTTCAAAAAACTTTATGAAGACAATATCAACAGTAAATTGTTAATTCGACGTGTCACCCTCACCGCCAATAATTTAACTGACGAAAAATTAGCCCAGCAACAAATAACTTTTAAACAGACTGATTTATTTTCCAATACATCACAGGAAATTATCCAGGATCAACATTCTCAAATTGAACGTAATCGTGATCGTAAAATTCAGGAAACTATTCTCGATTTACAAAGGAAATTTGGCAGTCGCAACATTGTCTTGAAAGCTTCCGATTTAGTAGAAGGTTCAACTACGATTGAAAGAAACAATCAGATTGGTGGTCATCACGCATAATGGACGAAAAGAAATTAATTGAACAACAAATATTTAATGACACCTCTGCATATCAAGACATTATGGACTTACCCTACACTTCTTCTAAACGTCATTTACCAATGGAACAAATCGATCGTGCTGCGCAATTCGCCCCTTTTGGAGCCTTAGAAGGTTTCAGTAGTCTCATTAAAGATAAAACTAAAGATTATACTCGAAAAAAGTATTCCACAGCGGCTGAGGAAAAATGCATTACACAACAATTAAACTATTTAGAAACACACCCTTTAAAAGTGGATGTGAATTACTTCAACGACAAGTCCGGTTATTACGAACATCTCAAAGGATATCTTAAAAAGATTGAACCACAAAAAGGACGAGTAACTTTCGATGAAACTTCTATTGTCATCGTCAATATTCGTGCCATTAAATTAGTGTAGTAAAAAGCCTCGACTATTACAATCGAGACTTTTTTTACTCTATGAATCTTGACGTGTGGCCGCAATATCGACTTCACGAATATTAACTTCTTGAGGCATATCATACATAAACTTGACCGTTTCAGCAACGCGCTTAGGATCAAGCACTACGCCGCCCATAGTTTCTTCCCAAGCAGCATAATCCCTCAATGCTGATTTACTTGTCACATGCGTTAACAATTCTGTTTCGGCAGCACCCGGAGCCACCATCATGATACGAACATTTTTAGCAGAATTTTCTTCACGAACAGTTTCAGACAATCCATGAACACCAAACTTAGAAGCCACATAAGCAGCATGATTAACAAATGTTTTCTTACCAGCAATTGATGACATATTTAAAATTGTCCCGTGTTCACGTTCACACATATCATTTAAAACAATTTGCGTACCGTTCAAAACACCCATAACATTGGTATCCAACATCGTTTGCCATTCTTGTGGATTTTGATTCTGAACATTTCCTAACAGCATAACACCGGCATTATTAACCAAAAGGTCAGTTTTACCATATTTAGTTTCAGCCTTGCGAATAGCCTTTTCAAATTGCTTATAATCAGTAACATCAACCGAATCAAGCATGACATTTTCCATACCTGTAGCTACCTCTTGAAGTTTTTCCATCCTACGTCCTAACAGTAGCAATGGAAATCCATCAGCATTAAAAATTTTAGCAATTTCAGCACCAAAACCTGAACTTGCACCTGTTATTACAACTAATTTTTTCATATTTATATCCTCAATACTTAAAAAGATTTTTTCAACGCTTTAAAGTATAATGGCAGGTATTATGAACAACAAGTACGCACTTTCAGGTTACTAGCTGTGGAAAACTAAGAGGAAAACTTATGGCAAAATATTTAAACGAGTTTGATGCCACCATGCAAATGATTCAAGGAAAATGGAAAATCATCATTCTCTATGAATTAGCCGAAACTGGTCAGGGTCGCTTTGGTGAATTACAACGACATATTCAAAATGTTTCACATAAAACATTGGCCAATCAACTACGTGAATTAGAAGCTGACGGGCTTATTATCAGACACGACTTTGAAACTGCTGAACCACATGTTGAATATCGACTAAGTGAAAATGGAAAATCTTTGATTCCTATCTTGGATGCCATCTGTACTTGGGGTGATACTCATGTTAATCACAATTTAATTGAACGTTCCCTGTGTGACGAGTAAAAAATCCTCAACCAAATCGGTTGAGGATTTTTTTATTCTTTTTTCTGTTCTGTTAAGGTACCGTCTCGCATAACAAATACCCGATCCGTCGGTGTTAACAAACGTGTATCATGGGTAATCATAATCACACCACGATGATATTCATGAGCAATTTTGGCTAATAAGCTTACCACTTGGTTGGCTCTTTCTGAATCCAAACTAGCTGTTGGTTCATCCGCTAAAATCACGTCAGGATTATTATATAAAGCTCTGGCAATTGCGGCACGTTGGCGTTCACCACCAGATAAGTTACTAGGATAATTGGTCGCTACATCAGTCAGGTCCAACATCTTCAATAGATCGGCTTGATTCATTTTTTCCTTATTATCCGGAGTAAACTTATCAACTAATTTGAATTGTTCTTTAACTGTCAAAAACGGAATCAAGTTGGATGCCTGTAAGATGAAGCCAAATTTATTAAACCGTAAATCTGTTTTTTTCTTGGCACTTAACTTAGTAACATCTTTTCCACCGACATAGATTTCACCAGAGGTTGGTGTTTGTAATAGTCCTAAAATGGTCAATAACGTCGTTTTACCTGAACCAGATGGTCCAATAATAGCGTTGAACTCACCTTCATCGAGGGTAAAATTAGTTTTATGTAATGCTTCGACTAAAGTTCGACCTGAACCGTATTGTTTAACTACATCTTTAACTTCAATTAAATGCATAAGTTTAACCCCCTTCGATAGCTGATAATGGATCGACTTTTAGAACTTTGCGCATTGATAAGGTTCCACCCAATAGCGCCATGATCATAATTGCCAAGGTCAATAAGCCATATGCCGGCCAATTACTGTAGAATGGTACTGTCTTCGGTAATCCCAATTGAGTTGCCGCAATTGCCACTAGAGCTAAGCCAGCCCCAAGTGCCGTTAAAATCAAAATCTGATAGAATAACGCCGCTATGATTCTGGCTGTTCTGATTCCTTGAGCTCTCATGACACCGTAAAGACTGATCTTTTGAATCGTTATGATGTACATGAAAATTCCAATGATCAAGAAAGTAATGATAATCATTGCTCCTATCATAAAGGCAAAGACCATGATTTGGGCCGTATACCCTGGAATATGATTGATCAAATCAGGAATCGTAATTTGTGACAATCCAGATTTTTTGATTTTAGTCTTATCACGGACAACCAAAGCACTGATATTCTTTGCTTGATCTGATCCATATTTCAAAGTCCTAAAGGTATTCATATTGGTAAAGATAATCGGTACTGTGAAGAAACTGTTATCCTCAGTCAACCCAACAACTTTGTAGAGATCCTTACTACCATTGATCTTTACCTCTGAATTGAGCTTAATATTGTCATTACCTAGTTTCGAATCAGCAATGACTTCTTTACCATTCTTCGGCATCCGACCAGCTATCAACTTAGGGCTAATAAAACTATTCCAGTTTACACCGAAAATATTGGTATTGATCTTTTTGTCTGAATTTTTGAGCTTTGTAACAACAGTCATCTGACCAAGTGGTACCACATCCTTACTCTCATATTCCTTATAAGATCCTTCAGGAATATTTGATACTGTCAAACTCTTATTAGAATAGCTGGAAACGACTACTGATTCAGCATTCCATTGATCTACTGCCGTTCTATTTCCCCTTGCCAAACCTACAGCTAAACTAGTTAGGAAAAAAACCATATAACTGATCAGAAAGACTGTGAAAACAACTAAGAAATATCTTGTTTTATTGTGAAGAATTTCCTTTATCGCTAAAAACATATTCTCACCACCATTTCACTTAATTAACGTTTGATAAACGAAATTGCAATATAAATATATCCCATCTATTTATAGAACTACGTTGAAGCAAGCCTACCACTACAAGTTTTTTAACACAATTTATTTAATTTGTAAATAAAACAACTTATTTGCCTTAAAACATGCCTCTATATTAGAATTATTAGTTAAAGCACTTCCATTAGAAAGGTAATTAGACAATGAGTAAACCAGAGAAGAAGCTTTCTGTTTCAAAATTAAGTGAACAATCACAAAAAAAGTTAGAAGAAATTCGTCAAAAACATCACCTAAAATCCTTAGATGAAGCAGTTGAATACATGTTGGATTTCACAAAGGAAAAGAAATAGACCTCACAGTTGTGAGATCTATTTTTTTAGAGCATCTATAATCAAGTTTTCCATTTTTTCAGGTTTTGTAATTGGTGCAAAACGTTTCAACAGGTTGCCCTCTTTATCAATCAAGAACTTAGTAAAGTTCCACTTAATTCGACCCTTCCCTGATTGATCTTTTAAATAAGTGAATAGTGGATCTTCATCCAGGCCATTCACAATTACTTTGCGAGTCATAGGGAAAGTCACTCCGTAATGCATCTGACAAAAATCGCTTGTCTCTTCATCACTATCAAGTTCTTGATGGAATTGATTAGAAGGCAGACCTAAAACTTCAAGACCTTGAGCTCGATACTTATTATAAAGTTTTTCAATGGATTCAAGTTGCGGTGCTAAGCCACATTTGCTTGCGGTATTAACGATTAACAGAACCTTACCTTGATAATCTCTGAAATTAATAATCCCACCATTCATCTCAGTTTCCTTAAAATTATAAATTGGTTCCATTGCCCTACCGCCTTTCTTACTCTCTATTTTCACTACATTATACTAGAAAGGAAGCTAGTGAGACAAAGTTAGCAATTGATTTATTCGAATTGTTACTTTCGAGATTCTTTTGTAATAATGATTTCTAACTTAGTTATCGGTATTTTCTTGTAACGGCGTTATGCTTATCAATTCGATGAATCATATAAACTAAAACAATTGCAATAATTAGCAATACTAATGCTGTTAAATAAGCAAAATGCATACCACTTAAAAACCAATTTGGATGAGCCGTTGGATAATAAGCTATCTGCTTATTAGCTTTCAAACTCATACCATAATAAAGGCTAGTCGTCGCCATACTGACGCCAATACCCATACCAAGATTTCTAAATAAGGCGGCTAAACTACCAGCAATTCCCTGATAAGCCTGAGGTGCATACCCCATAATCATTGGATTATTTTGAAACCCACCGTTACCAATTCCAAGAAATAGCAACATGAACGTAAAGACTATTAAGCTATCTGTTTTTGAAACCTGCATCAAAAATACAATAGGAATAGCATAGATAAACAAGTTAACAATCGAGACACTAGCGGCGTTATATTTGTCCGTAAAATAACCGGCAATTGGTGCAGCAATTACGTTAGCAAATGGTATTGCCATCATAATTAATCCAGTCAATGAAGTACTTAATGATCTAAAATTGGTTAAGTAAAACGGCATTATAACGTTGGCATAATACCCAATTGAAAAGACTATCAAGGCACTAACTAGGCTCAAAGTTAAACGAGATATCTTAAAAATCTTGAAATTGATCAACGGTGATTTAATATGCTTCTCAGCATAGAAGAAACCAATCCAGAATATCAAACTAACCATAAAGGTCAGTATAACGGCTCGATTGCCGAAACCAATATCCTGTCCCATAAAAATACTGACAAAGAAAGTGGCTATTGCAACGGCATAGGTTATTAGACCAATCCAATCGTAAGATACTTTTTTAACTCTACGATTCTCTCTAGGAAACATAAAACGACCATAGATATAAACAATAATTCCAATTGGAATATTGATAATGAAAATCCAGTGCCAAGATAAAACACTTAGTACTAATCCGCCTAAACCAGGTCCTGAGATATTTCCTAATTGGGCAATGATACTGTTGATACCATAGGCCCGGCCACGCTGACTCATTGGAAAAATCATTGCGATAATACCAATATTAGTTGCCATACTCATACTGGCTCCAAGTCCTTGAACAATTCGCCCAAATAACAATATGTATAACGATGGACTCATCGCACATATTAATGAACCAATCGTGAAGAAAATAGTCCCCGTTTGAAAAATTTTAATGTATCCGATTTGATCAGCCATTCTTCCCCAGAACAACAATAGCATACAAATCATAATCAGATAGACTGACACAATCCATTCGGCCCGATTCATTGGTACATGCAAATCTTTAGTTAAACTAGGTATCGCTACATTAACGATACTGGCATCAAGCAATTGCATGAACGACATAAAACTGGTCGCAAACAGTGTCAAAATATTATGTTTGCTTTTCATAATTAAGCCTCTCTCACTAAAAATACACTATTAATAGTAGACTTTTTTTAATGTCGTTGGCAACCAAAGCATTAACGTTGACGTAATTGATTCAATTCCCGTGCCATCTTTTCATTTTGATATTTTCTATAAAAATAAAAGAATATTACATGAAGAAGTATCGTTACACATAGAATTACCAACCAATATGGCAACGTTAGATGAAAAAGAATTTTTGAATAAAGATATAAAACAAAATAACCCGTCAAAAAATTTATTACCGAAGACAGAATAATACTTATTGGCGCAATCCAAGTACTGTAATTCCAAATATACGGATAAATAACACCAAATATCAAACTCAAACTAACCGAAATAAGCAAAATGTTCCAAAAAAAAGTTACCTCCATTGTTTGCCTTGTAAATCCAGTTAGAAAAACAATCCAAATAATTGTCAGTAGAGTTCCTTGAATAAAGCGATTCTTATATTGTTTAATCATCTTAAATACTCCCGAATTTTTTTACTAAAGTGTCGACTGACAACAAAACTCTCTCCATTGTCAGTGTAAACTTCTAAGCGCGCGTACTTTCCATTTTTAAAACTAACAATTTTATCTAAATTGATCATAACTGAATTGCTTATTCTCAAAATTCCATATTTTGTTAAATATTCTAAATCCTTCAATCTACCTTTCAAATAAAAAACGTCTTTGTCAGTGGTATAAAGTTTGGACAAATTATCCATGGCCTCAATGATAAGAACATCTTCAATTCTCAATTTTGACTGTCGACTATTTTGGGGATCAATTACTTCTAAATGTTTCGTCTCTAAATTCTTTTCAATAGTTGAAATCAGTTCATGATTATTAGGATGCATGCGAATCCCAATTTCATCAGTGGCATAATCATCGATTAGCTGATAATTAATTTTCATAGGCTCCTCCTCTGTTTAAAAAAATACCATCCAAATCTAGATTCGTCAGCACTTTTTTAACTTGTTACACTAATTTAAATTTCGATACAAAAATAAGGCTATGTAATGACTCTTTCCATGAAAAGTTCATTACATAACCTTATTTAGATATCGGTAACCTTAATACCAGCCTGCTTCAAAATTTTGCTCTCAATTCCATGTTCGAGCTCCTTATCATGATGTATCGGCACTGGTAGCGTCACATTGGTATCGGGATTATACATTTTTAAGTGCGATCCATTCTGCGACTTTTTAACAAAACCATGTTGTCGTAGTATTTTCACGATTTTCTGGGGTTTCATTGCCATATTATTACCCCCTCTCATATATCATTGTACACAATATCAGTCCAGTTCAAAAATAATAGACTCGACAACGCAAAAAAACACAAAGCCATCAACTAGACTTTGTGTCTTTTATATTAACTATTTTTATTGATTCTCTCTTTTCTTAAATACTTTTTTGAACATAACTACAATCAATGCTAATAATGCACCTCCAATTGAAATAATACCTGCAGTTTTTTCACCAGCTTTCGGTAACATTCCAGTTTTATTAGATTTTTCAGCCACATTTTGACCATCAGCATTGTTAGATTTCACAATACTTCCGTTACCAATTACTTGACCACTGGATGATAGACCGTTTCTATTTGAAAGACTTTCATTTTGTAATCCTCCACTCGAATTAATACCACCAGATACAACTGAACTTTCAAACTCACTATTACCAGATTGTCCACTACTATTGTTACCAGCATTACCATCCGTGTTGCCGCCGTTATTGTTATTTCCGTCGCCACCACCTGTATTGCCGCCGTTATTGTTATTTCCGTCGCCGCCACCTGTATTGCCGCCGTTGTTGTTATTTCCGTCGCCGCCACCTGTATTGCCGCCGTTGTTGTTGTTTCCGTCGCCGCCACCTGTGTTGCCGCCAGTATCATTAGCACCAACGTTTATTTGAACAATATTACTATTCTTAGAGTACTGACCATTCTTAGCCACCACTTTAACTCTTACTTGATCATCTTTGTTTAATTTACCAGTTTCTACAGTAAATTTACCGTCTGAACCAATTGCACCGGTTCTCTCAGATCCATCAGACAAGATGACAACTACTTCAAAATCTGTTCCTTCCGGAACTGGTTGATTAAATTCAACCGAGCCTGTCACTTGTGTGTCACCATCAATAATCGAATCAACGGATGGTGCTCTAACTTCATAATCATTCAGAGGGTTATCGATTGATGGCAGTCCAGAATCAACGAGTACTGAAACTTTCTGACTAGATTTTTCAAAGTTTGTATTTCTCGCAATTATTTGTACGTCTACATATTCTCCGCTGTTCCATTTTTCAGTGTCAATTGAGAATCGTCCATTTTCATCAATACTTCCCGTATGTGGATTGCTATTCGAAAATGGTTGTACGTCTGCCAACATAAAGCTTCTTTGCATTCCATTAGACAAAGTTACAACTACTTCAAATATTGTTCCCTCTGGAATTGGTTGATTCAAGACAACTGAACCATTTACTTTCATATCACCATCTGTAATCTTATCAACCACTGGTGTTGCTACTTCATAGTCTTCTAATGGGTTGATTTCTTCTTTTTCACCTACGGTTACTGAGATTGATGCACTGTCCTTAAAATAGCCATCGTTTTGCGCCGTAATTCTAATTGAAATAATCTCCCCAGTATTAAGGGCAATCGTTTCAATACTAAAATCACCATTTTCATCAACCCGTCCTTTCACTTCTGTGCCATCAGCAAGAGTTGCCACAGCTTCAAAAGTTGTTCCCTCTGGAATTGGTTGGGTTAAATTCACTGAACCATTAATTGTGGTTGCACCTTCTAATACTTCATCAACTATTGGTGCATTAACAATATAATTTGCTAATGGATTAGTGTCAGGGATTTTTGATCCTACTGTCACTGAAATTGGGCTACTTTCTTTTTGGTCATTACCGTTATGAGCGACGACTTTAACCGAAACAGTATCTCCTTCTTTCAATTCACCAGTTTCAACAGTAAATTTACCATTCTCATCAATCTGTCCCTTCACTTCCGTACCATCTGGTAAAGTAACTATCACTTCAAAACTAGTTCCCTCTGGAATTGGCTTTGTCACTTCCACTGAACCACTAACAGAAGTATCTCCAGATACAATTGGATTAACTGTCGGTGAAGCTACATTATAGTTTTCCAATGGATTGGTTACTTCACTTGTAGGCTCGACAGTTACCGAAATTGAAGCTCCATCCTTTGTATATTCGCCATTCTCGGCTGTAATCTTAACTGATAGAATATCACCTTCGTTTAACGAACCTGTCTCTACAGTGAAACTTCCATTCGCGGAAACTACGCCTACCTTCTGGCTACCATCTGTTAGTGTCACTACTGCCTTGAATGAAGTTCCTTCTGGAATTGGTTGTACTAGTTCTACCGATCCATTGATAGAGGTAGAATCCGCCTTGACTGGAGTAACTACGGGCTGTGATACGTCATAGTCTGCCAATGGATTCCCCGCTTCAATTGCTGGACCAACGATTACTAATACTGGACTACTGTCCTTCTGATTATTGCCATTATGAGCAACAATTTTAACTGAAACAGTATCTCCTTCCTTCAATTCACCAGTACTAATATCAAAGTTACCAGTTTCATCAATTTGACCTTTTAGCTCACTACCATCTGGAAGTGTAACTATAGCTTCAAATGTTGTGCCTTCCGGAATTGGTTGTGACAAGTTTACTGATCCAGTAACCGATGTATCTCCCGATATAATTGGATTAACTACTGGTGAAACTACATTGTAATTTTCCAGAGGATTGGTTGCTTCTGATGGCCGCACGTTTACCGAAATAGAAGCACTATCTTTAGAGTAATCTCCGTTCTTAGCTGTCACTTTAACGGAAAGAATTTCATCCTTTTTCAAAGCACCAGTTTCAACTGTGAATTGACCATTTTCATCAACCGTACCCATCTTTTCAGTTCCATCAACCAACGTTACAACTGTCTCGAAACTCGTACCCTCCGGAATTGGCTGGACTAGATCAACTGATCCTTTAACCTGCATATCTCCTTCGGTAACTGTATCAACTGAAGGTACTGAAACTTCATAGTTGCTCAAAGGATTAGTCTCAGTAATTTCTGGTTGTACAGATATCATCACAGGTGAGCTTTCTTTTGTATTCTCACCATTAATTGCTACAACCTTAACTGAAATAACATCTCCTTCTTTTAGCTCCCCTGTTTCAACCGTGAAATTACCATCAACATCAACTATAGCTTTTTTCTCATTTCCATCTGGCATCGTTATAACGGTTTCAAACGTTGTACCTTCTGGAATTGGTCGTTCCAGTGTAACCGAACCACCAACTGACGTATCACCCGATGTAACAGGATTAACTACTGGCGAAATCACATTATAATTTTCTAATGGATTTGTTACCTTGGCTGGCTGCACCACTACTGAAACAGAAATACTATCTTTCACGTTATTGTCATTATGAGCTCTGATCTTTACAGATAGGATTGCATCTTTTTCCAAAATTCCGGTTTCAATTGTAAAATCACCATTTGCAGCAACAGAACCTGTTTTCTCAGTTCCATCAGCTAAAATTGCTACTGCTTCAAATGTTGTATTCTCCGGAACAGGTTGTACTAAATCAACTGATCCTTTAATCTGTTTATCTCCTTCAGTCAGAACATCGACATCCGGTTTCGAAACTTCATAATCATTTAATGGATTCGTCACTTCAATCCCTGGTTGAACAACTATTGATACTGGAGAACTTTCTTTCGTATTCTCACCATTAGTTGCTACCACCTTAACTGTAATAGCATCTCCTTCTTTTAACTCTCCTGTTTCAACCGTGAATTTTCCATCTGCATCAACTGCGGCTTTTTTCTCACTTCCATCCGGCATCGTTATAACAGCTTCAAAAATTGTACCTTCTGGAATTGGTTGTTCAAGTTCAACTGAACCTTCAACTGATGTATCACCATCCACAGCAGGGTTAATAGCTGGTGAAGACACATTATAGTTTTCCAACGGATTAGTAATTTCAAGTGGCTGAACTGTTACTGCCGTTGAAGCACTATCCTTAGAATAGACATCATTTTTAGCTCTAATCTTTACAGATAAATTATCCTTCTCCTTTAATTCACCGGTATTAATTACAAACTTGCCATCTTCTGCTACTATTCCTGTGGCTTCAGTTCCATCGGATTGAATAACCACAGCTTCAAAAGTTGTGCCCTCAGGGATTGGTTGATTTAAAGCTACTGTACCTTTTATAGAAGTATCTCCTGCATAGGCTGAATCAACCGTTGGTGTAGCGACGTCATAATCAGCTAACGGATTTTCAGTTCCTATTGTTGCTTGGACAGTTACCGATACTGATGAACTTTCTTTAGTGTATTCTCCATTCGTTGCCACTATTTTGACTGATAAAATATCACCTTCGTTCAACATTCCTGTATCTAAAGTAAAATTACCATTTTCATCAATCTCTCCACTTACTTCTGTACCATCTTTAAGAGTAGCAGTTGCATTAAATGTTGTACCATCTGGAATTGGTTGATTTAAGGTTACCGAACCTTTTATAGAAGTATCTCCTGCATAAGATAGCGATACTGTAGGAACACTTACCGAATAGTTTTCTAATGGATTCTCACTTGTCTGACCTGCTTGAACGGTTAAGGATGCAGCTTCACTATCTTTAGTATAAGCACCATTCGTAGCCTTAATTTTTACGCTAATGATCTGATCTTTTTGTAAGACTCCAGTTTCAATTACAAAACTTCCACTAGCATCAACATTACCGCTGATTTCAGTCCCATCGTCTAATGTTGCAATTGCAGCAAAAGTTGTTCCCTCCGGAATCGGTTCATTGAGCGCTACCGACCCGCTAATTGTTGTTTCTCCCTCAGTAGCCGGATCAAGACTTGGTAAAGCCACTTCATAATCAACTAATGGATCAACCGCATCGTTAGGGAAATTCAAAGTTACTGGTTGTCCTTCTTGATCTATCAGTGAAATGATATCGGCTGATAAAACAGCATTACTAATAACTGATGCCCTCACTGTTGTTGTAGCTGTATTAGGGTCACTAACTGTCGTTGTCAAAGTACCACTAGTTTGACCCAGAATATTTGCATTTAAAGCAGAACTTAAAATTGTTGAACTTCCATTGGCAATCTCATCAATTAAATCAAAGAGCGGTGTCGTACTACGTTTAAGCACTGTTAAGGCCGTATTAACAACTGGATTACTTGAACTAATACCATTGACCGCATCTTCTAAACCATTAAAAAGTGATGAGTATGCCTGATTAACATAATTACCTAATCCTTGTGTGAAATCGACTGAAATAGTTTTACCATCGGCTGAAACTATACCTGGCAAGGTATCATGATAGCTTCCTAATTCCTTTAATCCTTTTAAATCATCAATTGCATCTTGCAAACCACTAACATCCACGCCCAATAATTTAACTGCCCCGGCAAAAACATCAACAGCTGCCTCTACCGCTGCAAATAAAAGATCCACTCCAGGAACATCCGCAGGTACAATTGGCAATAACTGAGCATCAATTTGAACTGTCGCTCCTCCCACAACCTTTCCTTGTAATTCAGGTGGCAAAGAATAAACTAATACCTTTTTATCAGCCACTCCAACACTTGCTAACCCCATCCCTGAATATTTCAAGGATAGATCATAGTTTCCCTGTGAATTAGGTGTCATGGTATTTCCAGTTGTAGAAACCAAGCTGGCATTACCTAAAACTGAAATATCGGCTAAACCAGCCGTCGGCATGATAGTACTTTCTTGAGCTTGTTTATGATTGCTTTCTACTGCTGCACTCACCACTCCTGAGCTAGCGTTCATTAATAATAGAACTCCACTCGAAGTATATAGTGTTACATTCAATGCTTTTTGTTTTTTAATAGCCATACTCTCACCTCTAATATATTTGTGATTTATTTAACAATTACTAGGTTAGCATTTATAAACATCCCTGTAAACAAATATCATATTATTTTTATAATATTTTTCTTATATTTAAATCAAAACATCATTTAATTTAATGAACTTTTAAAGTCATATTTTGCCCACAAAACAATCTTTTGTTAATATTCATATTGAAGTTTCGGCCTACTAATCCCATCAAATTACCATAACCTGAAACTAATCATTCTTTTAATCTAATGGTCAATTTGCAACATTATTTCTCAATTTATTAGACTAATTTTTTGAGAGATCACTATACGACATAAAAATAAAAAGGCCATATTTTCATATGACCATCAAGAAATATTAGTTCTTTGGATAACAAATTAATTCATAATTAATGTATATTACATTTGGAGGATATTTTGAAAAGACTATATAATTTCAACAATCGAATTAATATTTTACTTAAGCTTAAAATTTTGAAATTTTTATTGATAAAAAACGAATCATTAATAATTTAGGATATTTCTTTTTCAAAATACTTTCCACAGTACTTCATAGAAAATGCTTGAATTCATAACGATGTTTTTAGTTTATCTATCCACCTGCATTGATACCAGACATTAAAAACATCAATGATGTTGTGAAAAAGTACCCTTGGATCAATCTAAGGATACTTTTTATTATCATTAATAATATCTTTTATATGCTTAATTAATTGTTCTATTAATGTAACTTATAATACTTTATATATATAAAATTAATTCTTTTTGTGTTTTTTAACATTATATGAAATATAATTATTAATAACTTAAGCGTTTTAATTTTGGAGGGAAATATTTATGAAATTGAATAAGTCACTAATAGCTACTATTGGTATTTCATTCTTTTCGACAATAGTACTTGGCAATTTAAATATTCAGCAGGTCAAAGCTGATGCAAACAATCCATCAATAACCAGTACTTCTAAGGATAACTCCTCTACAAGTTCTTCTAGTACTTCCAATCCTACCGATTTTGCTAGTTCTAACAGTCCCTCTAATTCAAAAAATAATTCCAATTCCACTGATTCTTCAACTCCCTCTACCCTCACTAGTTCCCCTGATCCTACAGCTAATTTAAATTCCATTGGATCAAATTCTGAAGATACTTCTAACACCGTCGACAACGTTAGTTCTAATAATGCTTCAGATTCCACATCTACTAACAGTAATGAGTTGCAACAATCCAACATTACCCTCACTGATTCAAATGGGAACAAAGTAATTAATAGTAAAAACCAGGAGTTTTCCCTTTCTGACAAATATAAAGTTGGAACCGATATTACCAGTTTATTACCAGACGATTTAAAAAAAGCCTATAAAATAGATGCTGGTCAAAACACAACTATTACCGCAGGAACTACTGATTATAATCTAAAAGTTACCGCTAACAAAACCAACCTGATTATGAAAGTCTATGGCAAGAATAGCGATGGAGCGGGTTCCGGTAATACAACTTACAATGTTCCATATGGAACCCCCGTTACTTTAGCGTATAGTAACGGTTTGGGTAGTGTAGACAAATATGTCTTCAAAGGCTATGCGTTTACAAAGTTGGTTGATAGAAATGGCAATGATCTTCCCACTGCTAATGGCAGCACAATAACTTTTACTTATGATATGCCTGCAATAAGTGATACTGACTCTTCAAATGTATATATTATTTATGCCATTTATGATATTCCAACTAACCAGTCTTTAAATGTCAACTATTTAGATGACCAGGGTAAACAACTATTTACTGACTCTTCAAAGAAATATAATGATGGAACCGATATTTTAACTGGTGATTCAATTAGTAATTTCTCTAATTTTTTAAACATCGATAATAAAAAATATACCTATTGGAAAATGGATCCTACTTTGCCTTATACCGTAACTGATAATAATTCGTTAACAGTTTATCTATTAGAAAATGATCTCAACTATACTACCGTTAACTATACAGACGAGAACGGTAATACAATTTATACCGACAAATTGCGTGGTGAAGTCGGTCAGACTGTAACTCCTAAAGATATTGCGACTATAAATCCTTCGTACCATATGGTAGATTCCATTAAAGATCATACGGTTACAGAAAAGAACACAACTCTAAACCTTCACGTTTCAGATGTACTTACTCTTCATCTTGTTCAAAAGGTCAATGGAGATATTGTCTTTGACTCTCAGACTACTAACAAAGCTTTTACGAAAATATTGCTTAAAAATGACGTTAAAGATATTGATTCAATCAGTTACGGTATAGACGATGCAGTCCAAGCCACATTCACTTCAGATCAGTTAACCGAATTTGACACAATAAGTACCCTTCTAAATATGTTTCCCTCTGCGGGTCTCAACTATGCTGTCATAAACTACAAAACAAGCGATGCCCCAACTGTTTCATACCAAGATGAAACTGGTAAAGAAGTATCCAATTTCACTCTAACTACTACTTCCAACGCTATCCAAAGTATTAAAGACAATGTTCCACCTTATTACTCTCTTCTTGATGAAGACAATCCCTATACTGTTAATAAAGATGGCAAAATAATATCCACAATTAAAAATAATTCTGCTTCAAGCATTTCAGGTAAAAATATTACATTATCTAACGGACAAAATTGGAATCCTGACGATACTATTTCTTCAGTTACCCTAGCTGATGGTACAAACATGACCGCCGAAGAGATAGCCGCTGCCATTAAGGACGGAAGTATTACAACAACTATTACTAACTCCGACGGCAACACTATTGATTCTCTAGATACCACTAAAACCGGTAAATATTCAGTCACCTATTCTTATAAAGATGTCACTGGAAAGACGGTTTCATCACAACCAATTACTCTAACTATTGAGGCTAAAGATTTTAGTGGTATCGTTGCTAAAGACTCAACCATTAAGAATGGTGCTTCTTGGCAACCTAGTGACAATATTTCTTCTGTAACTAAATCTGATGGTTCAGATATGACCGATGAGGAAATAGCCGCTGCTATCGAGAATAAAGACATCACTACAAGCATTGTTGATGCTGATGGCAGTACAATTGATTCATTAGATACTACCAAAGCTGGTAAATATACTGTTACTTATTCTTATAAAGATGATACCGGCTACACTGTTTCATCTCAACCGATCACTCTAACAATTAACGATAAAGATAAAGGTGCCATTACTACTAAAGATTCCACAATTGAAAATGGTGCTTCTTGGCAATCTAGTGACAACATTTCTACTGTAACTAAATCTGACGGTTCAGATATGACTGACAATGAAACAACTACTGCCATTAAAGATGGAACTATTACAACAACTATCACTGATTCAAGCGGTAATACAGTTGATTCTCTAGATACCACTAAGGCTGGAACTTATAAGATTACTTATAACTATAAAGATGAAGGCGAAAATACCATTAGTGCATCATCCACATTAACTATTAATGTTAGAGACCAAAGCAGTATCACTGCTAAAGATTCCACAATTAAAAATGGTGCCTCTTGGCAACCTAGTGACAATATTTCCTCTGTAACTAAATTTGATGGTTCAAATATGACTACCGATGAAATAGTCATTGCTATTAAAGATGGAACTATCACTACAGCTATTACTGATTCTGATGGTAATACGGTAAACTCTCCAGATACTACTAAAGCTGGTAAATATACAATTACCTATACTTACACAATTAATGGAAAAATTGTTTCGTCTCAACCAGTTATTCTAACCGTTAACGCTAAAGATCAAAGCAGTATTACAGCTAAAGATTCTACAATTAAGAATGGTGCCTCTTGGCAGCCTAGCGACAATATTTCTTTCGTAACTAAAACTGATGGTTCGGATATGACTACCAACGAAATCAACGATGCCATTAACAATGGTTCAATTAAGGTAACCATCACCGACCCAAGCGGAAATACCGTTACCTCAATCGATACGACTAATGTCGGAGATTACAAGGTTACTTATACTTATACGGATGATAAGGGTAATTCAACTACCATCAACCCACCAATCACCGTAACAGTAAGTAATCCTGTAGTTAATAACAGTGCTTTATCAACCAAAGATAGTACATTGAAAACCGGTAACACTTGGAATCCTGTAGATAATGTAAAGACTATAGTCGATTATTCTGGTAATAGTTTAACAGCTAGTCAGGCTTTAACTGATAAGACTCTTACCTATACCATCCAAGATAGTACAGGTTCTACAGTAGATTCAGTTGACACAACCAAGGTCGGATCTTATAAAATAACTTATTCATATACTGATACTACCGGAAAAGTTTTAACGTCCACAGCTACCATAACAGTTACTAAAGATCCGGCTGACAACAATGGCTCCAACAGTAGTGGTACAGGCAATTCCAATAACAATTCCACTGATCAACCCGACAGCAATAACTCTGACGATACTGAAATTTTTAATGGAACTATTACCATTTCAACAATAGATGCCAAAATATATGATGACAAAGGTAATTTTACAAACTGGACACTTACTTTGGACTCCAATTGGTTAACCGATAGAAAAATGAGTTTAAACGGTCAGACCTATTACCGTGTTGCCACTAACCAATGGGTTAAAGTTAGTGATACCTATGTTTATTATAATAATACAGGCTACATCAAAACTTACTCTGGCAACTATCCCTTAGTCGATTCACAGGGTAAAATTATCGCGAATGCAAGTCTAAATGCTAACAGCAATTGGCGCTTTGATAGATACGCTTATTTCAATAATCAGAAGTATTATCGTGTCGCTACGAATAAATGGATCAATGCTGAAAATGTTTTTGAATACCAACCAATCAGTAAAATTCTTAATACAAAAATTCATGTAAAAATATTTGATAGTGACGAAAATGTGGTAAGAACCATTTCATCATTGAGTCTTAAGACTGATCAAGCAGCAACAATCAATGGCACTAAGATGTATCGTGTTGCTACAAATGAATGGATCAAAGCTACTGATGTGAAAAATTTATATTAGTTCAAAAAAAATAATACCGACCGGATAGCATTTTAAGTGGCTATCAGGTCGGTATTTTTGATTAAATACAGCTATCATCTTTAAATATAGTTTTGTTGAGTTTTTTAAATGAATCAATTCTATTTTAATTTATTAATAGATATTTTGATTGGTTTGACATATTTGAATTCATATTTATCATCTGGAATATTTTCATTGGAATATTTTCTATTCTTTTTCATTTTCTTCCAGTATTTCCAATCAAAAATTTTACCTACCAATGCCAAATTTTTTTGCTCTATCCTCTTTAATTTAATTGATTTAACATCATGTTGTATTAGTGGAGTTGCACTAGCACTGTTGATAATATAATGTTTATTCATTTTCGGTTGAACAATACATAACCAGTGCGAGTTCGTAAAGTGAGTATGTTTTTCAATTATTTGTATTAAAATAAATTCATTATTTTTTAAATCATTAACATTTTTAACAAGATCATCATCCAAAATTTTCATATTTACACTATATTCAGATGCTAAAAGTGACTTTTCATTATTACTTTTAAGATAATAATCATCTAAAGCCTTTACGGCTACGTTACTATCGAAAAATTCACCGACATATGAACACTTCTTCTCTTTTGTAAAAAAGTTCAGCATATTTTTAGCTAACTGGGATAATTCTTTATTCTCATCTCTGCTACCTGACACGTATTTTAAACCATTAACGAATTCATAAATTAAACAGGTCGGTCCGTCTTGTTTTATTCGTCTAAAAATTTTATTATCTCCTTTATTCACCATTTATACAAAAAAACGCCCACACAGATTTACTCTGTATATAGGCGTTTTTTATTAAAAATAAACTAATCAAAAATTAGTTAAGCTTCTTCTTACTTACAACGTTCAACTTGTCATCCAAGTCATAAACAACTGGTTCACCAGTTGTCATTTCAACATCCATGATGTCAGCATCAGAGATATTTTCGATGTACTTAGTCAAAGCACGTAGTGAGTTACCATGGGCAGCGATGATTACGTTCTTGCCGTCTAATAGCTTAGGAGCAATTTCATCTTCCCAGAATGGAATTACACGTTCCAAAGTAACTTTAAGGTTTTCACCACCTGGAACAATTCTTGGGTCCAAGTTTGCGTAACGACGATCGTTAGCTGCTGAACCTTCGTCAGTAGCTTTCAATAGTGGAGGTAATGTATCGTATGAACGTCTCCAGATATGAACTTGTTCATCACCGTATTTTTCAGCTGTTTCAGCTTTGTTAAGACCTTGAAGTGCACCGTAGTGACGTTCGTTAAGTCTCCATGTCTTTGTTTCAGGAATCCATAATTGGTCACAGCCTTCAAGAGCGTAGTGCAATGTCTTGATAGCACGTGTCAATACTGATGTATAAGCTTGGTCAAATTGGATGCCAGATTCTTTAAGAAGTTTACCAGCGTTTTGAGCTTGCTTTACACCTTCTTCACTTAAGTCAACATCAACCCAACCAGTAAATTGGTTTGATAAATTCCATTCACTTTGTCCGTGACGAATGAAAACTAATTTTGCCATTTATATGATCCTCTTTTCATTTCTTTAACAATCTACATTTTACACGATATTGCCAATAAAAAAAAGAGAGTGACACCTAATTTAGCCTAAAAGACTAATTTTTGGCATCATTCTCATGAAAAAAATATTTTTAATGAAAATTTATTTTTGTTCTTTATAAATTGGTGTCTCGATTTCCTTTAAAGTTGTGATATCCATCTTGTTCTTGGCATTCTTATTCAAGTAAGTATTTACTTGATCAGTTCCAGCAATCACTGCAGAAACTTTATCTGTACCATCAATCAAACTGGAAATTCTATCAGCGTTTTCACTTTGTTTCATTACAATTGGAATCACTTCAATCCCATTATCACGTAGTGACAAGAGCTTCTTATAGAAGTCTGAACCAATCGAAACGAAGATAGTCGATGTACTTTGTTTCAAGGCCTGATTCTTAAGCCACCAGATAATTAAATCTTCATCACTGTCAAATGTACTCATCAAGACGTTACCTTCACTGAAGAGTTGAATATAAGGCTCGTCACCTGTATAACTCTTGATCAAGACAAGTGTTCCATCTTGGCGATAAAAGTTCTCGCGAACCACTTTGTTGGCATTACGATGATCGTAAAATTGTGTGGCAGAGATAACTCCGTTAACGTCAAAAATATCACGACTTAATACTTGTTCATCTTTATAGTGACGAATAATTTGTAGTTGATGATTGGAATCACGAGAAACTTCCATAACTAATTTATCGTTAGCATCCAAAATTTTATCAACTTTATCAGTCACATGTTGAACACGATAATCAGCATCAAATGGTATCTCAGCAGGCGTGATAGGTACATTCAAGTCACGACCTTGCAACTCATTGTACATATTCAATAAGTAAGCATTCCCATCAACGAAACCGGCATTTTGATAATTCATCCAAGTTGCGTCAATTTGGTCATTATAAGTAACAGAGATTGCATTAGCCAATAATCCCCGATCAGCTAAAGTCATTGTCATCTGTTGCCACATTGATGTGACATCACTATCTGGATTGGCAGGCAAATCATCAGTAAAGACAAAATAGCTTGTATTAGGATCCAAATAGATCTCATTAGCCATTTCATCAGTTCCAAACCATTCTTTCAATGAATCATTGATATCATTGATACGGTCAGTTGCCTGTCTTCTCTCATCAATTTGGTCACTACCAACCGTTCTCAAAAGATGATTGCAATAGCTACGGTCAGCTAATAATTGACTACGTAATTGTGACTTAAGGTCAGCACTTTGATCCAAAGTATTTTGTAAACTTTGTTCAGTGTATTCCCAATCCTCATTGCCAGGTTGTCCCGGTTGAACCGGTGCTTGTGCTTGAGGTTGAGGCTCTTGTGGCCCAAAGTAGTAATTATTGTTGCTACTATTAAAATCTTGATTGTTAGGTGTAAATTGAGTCCCCATCCCCATATTAGGGTCATTATTGAATTGGCCTTGACTAGGATCAAAATTATTTTGGTCTGGTTGTTGAGGTGTCTGATAAGAAGAATTATTCGGATCAGAATAATTATCATCGTTGTCTTTCTTTTTTCTATCAAAAAATGACATAACTTAATCTCCTATCTACGTCAGTTAGTTATCTCCATTATATATGACAAGTTTTCTTTAAAGTTAATTATAACATTTTCTTTAATTTTATTCTCTTCTTTTTGGAGTTCTTAGTAATCGAATGAACGCCTAATATATCAAGGAAGAAAACAAAGATTGGTATACCAATAATCAATCCCCATGTACCAAGCAATTCCTCTGATACGATCAATACAACAAATGTAAAGAAAATTGGCAAATGTGTCATGCTGGACATGAATTGTGGATTCAGGAAATACGTTTCAATCATATGAATAATCACGATCATGATAATGATATAAATAACGTATCTGATACCGCCAACCGTATAAGCAATGAAACTCAGTGGGATCATCGAAATAATAACTCCAGCTACCGGAATCAGTGACAAGATGAAGACCATCACTGCCAAAGCAATAATCCCTGGCATCTGCATGAACAACAAAGTAATTGTCGTCAAGGCTGTATTAACAACGGCAATCATCAATTGTGCTTCCAGAACAACACCGAAAGTATTGACAAACTTTTGTCCAAAATACTTTAAGTCAGAGAATACCCAACCATAATTGCTGTCCAAGAATTGTCTTCCGAAGGAATTCATTTGTTCTACCTGACTAGCATAGAAGAAACTCAATAAGAATGAGACAACAATATTGAATCCGACTGCACCAACACTGCTGATGTAGTTTACAACTTGCGTGATGGCTCCCTTAATTTGATTATCCAAATTAATTTGTTGCAAATAATTATAAATAACATTCAAATAAGGATTCGAACGTACTTCTTTACTTTCATAAAACTTCTGTAACGATGAGAACATTTTTGCTGTTTGCGTGATCAGTTGCGGCACATAGTTAGCAATGACAAAAACTAATAACGCAATAATTATCAAATAAACTGGTGCTATTACCCAAATCGGTTTAATTCTGGGAAACTTTCTTTGAATTACTCGAACTAATTGAACTGACAAGAAGGTAAAAGTAAAAGTTAGTAGAAATAGACTCATCATCCCTCGAAAAAGATAGATCAGCAATATGACTAAAGCTAATAACGTGAATCTTCTCAATCGTTTGTTATCAACGAACTTATCGTACAAACTCATATAAAACTCCTCACATACACATACTTAGTGAAAATACCAAATCCATTCCTAATAACGTCAACAATGAATAACGATGATACCAAACAATCGCCGTAAACTCACGAAACATTGCTGGCCACTTCAACATTCTAACAGTACAAGCGGCCGCAAATTGAACTTTTAAGCCCAATCTTTTGGCGTGCCATTTAGTTCTAGGAATATGATAATCACTCGTTACTATAATAACCCTTGGCCGTGTTTTTTTCTGCCATGCTTGATGAATTTCGATCGCCGAATACTCTAAATTCTGTACTGTATTGATCGATTCATCCTCTTTAATAATAACCGATTCCGAAATATTTCTATCTATTAAGTACTTGCGCATCATCTCAGCTTCGGTTCCATATGATGATTCTGAACTTTTAGCACCACTAACAATAATCTTCGGTTTATATTCAAAACGATTGTATAGTTGTATTGCCTTATCCAAACGTTCACTCAATATTGGTGGTACTCGTGATCCCATACATTTATTACCCAAAACAACTAAGAAATCTGGTTGTTTGGCGGCCGGTAACTCGCGCAAATCACGTTTCATTTGATACATATAAACCAACATGATCACTAACAAAATCAAATCCACCGTTGCAAAATTGAACGCATAGGCACGTAAATACTTATCTACTGAAACAATCGAAATGAAGTATAACGCCGCTATGGTTATGACAGCAACTCCTATGGCAAAAATCGGTAAGCGACTATAGGCATACCTTATTTTATAAATAATCATTACCTCAATCATTGATACAGCAAATATTAATAAATAAGTCATATTCCCCTCCATGGCTTAATCTAAACTGAATTTTAATTTTGGAACCTTCAATGGAAAGTCCTTAACTAAAGTCCAGGTTACTGTTGTTGAATCTTTATCTGGTTGTTTCAAAAGAAATAATCGATTGTCCAATGAACCATAAACTAAAAATTTACCCTTAGTAGTTGTAACAGCCGGTCCATTCTGTGAATAAGCTGAAGGTGATACTAAAAACATATATTGCATCAATGGTTGTTTACTACCGTTGACACTAATCCCTTGATAGTCAGTCGGTTGTAAATTAGTTCCATATTGACCACCAAAATTAACCCCTAAATTGCCAATTTTTTTATCATTATTATCCGAAATAGCTCCTGCCAATTGCATTAAATCAGCATTCGATGATAAAGGATTTTCTTTATATTTATCGTAGTAATCTTGAGTCTGTGAAATGGCTGCTTTCAAATCAGTTTGAGCAGTATCCGATTTAGTCAATAAATTACCATTCTTATTGCTCTGACCATCCTGAACTCGGACCGTGTAGTCACCTGAATACAAGTACAACTGATTAGAATCCGTTTCAATTCTAATGTTAGCTCGCTTGATTTGATTCCCCGTAGCTTTTGAATTAACCTTCAAATTAACACTCTTAGGCAAAAGTCGATCCGTGTTCTGTCCATGATAATAGTAATTAATCGTCAACAGGTTCTTCGGGGTTAAATAGTACTTACCATATAAACTCTGTACCTGACCACTTTCAATTAACGTTTCCATGACAACTTTGCTATCGGTATCATCATTTAACTTCTGGGCTGAATGTTCCGTTAAAGTCAGCTGATAAGTCCCATTCTGATTAATCGTTAGATTCCCATCAGTTCGACGATAGTCAATAATTGTTTTGAAGTTATAATTACCAATCATCACATTATTAGCCGTTAACGGTTTAGCATTACTGTTAACATCGATGATATGATCTGGCATTTGTTTAGAAGAAATACTTTGAGACAAATCTTTTTTCGTGTTATTAGCAGCAGTAGACGGTTTGTCTACTTTAGTAATATAGGCAAATTTATACGTGTCACCACCAGAAGACACCGAATAACCCTTCATATGTTTACCATAGACATTTTCATGATAAGTTTTTTCAATTTTTAAAACTAAATCTTTTTTAGCCGTCTTAAAGGTAATCGTTCTACCATCACGATTTAAAACGTATTTTGGATTGTTAAATTGATTATCAAATCGGTTAATGCCGACTTTACCATTAATAGTAGAAACATCTTTTATTTCTGCTCGTTGGTTCTTTAAAAACTTAATTGAAACAGTATCGTTTTCTCCCTGATCTTGATACAAATACCAAGTTTTGTTACTGGAAACTACCTCATCAGTTTCCTTTGGCTTGCATCCTAAGATTGTTAGGAATAAACAAAGAATTCCAAGAACCGCTAAGAATTTTTTAACCATATTGTTCACTCAATGCCTTTCTGAAGACAATTATACAACTTCAAGATTAACCCCTATTATGAAATAATGATAGCAAAAAAAGACCTGCTTTTCAGCGGGTCTTTTGTAATAATTTGTTATCAAAGAATATTTCATTCTATATTGAAATTATGCTAGTGGTTTAATAATTTGTCCAACTGAACTTTCTGGAACCCACTCATTAGTAGCAACACGATAATACTTAATACCATTAACTACTTTAACTTGATCCATTTGCCAATCAGTCCCTGTACCTAAAGCACGGTTTGTAATTCTAGACATAGTATCATTATTCAATGAGTATAGAGAAATATATTCTTTCGAACCATCTTTAACTCTAAGAATTCCAATGTTACTTGCCTGGTTACCATTATTAGTATTAGCATTTCCACCGTTGTTAGTGTTGCTGCCCTTTAATTGGTTATAATACTTACCAACTAAATCATAGAACTGATCCATGCTGTAACCCCATTGAGCAAAGTAGCCAACTGGATCAGTATGATTTGTTTCTTTGTACATTCTTGAAACATCGTTATGTGAAAGAACTGTCTTACCAGGTGTAAATGGTAATCCATATTGAACTAATCTAAAGGCTGCGTAGTAAGCTTGGTTAGCAACGGATCTAGCAAATTGATCTGTTGTATTTACACGACACAACTCAACTTGAATGTATTTGTTATTAGCAGTTTGACCTGCTCCCCAAACACCATAGTCAGCACTATGGATATTTATAATTTCTTTATCATCGACAAAAGCATGAACATAAGTGTATGTTGTTGGCCATGACCAATTAAAGTATGAAACTTCATTTTCGGCTGTAGCACCAGGTGTTGCAGTTTCGTGGATAACGACCCCTTCTGGCTTACCAACACCGTTCTCGTAACCGAACATCTTGTTAAATGTTCCTGCACGATATTGAATTGAAACTGGTTTAATGTTGTTATTATTAATGTAATCGTTGATTGCTGAAGTTGCAGCTTGTGTTGTTTGAACTTGTGAACCTAGTTGTGGAACCACTTGTCCAACAGTTGCAAAACCGACACTTGCAAGTGCAGCTGAAGTAGCTAAACTTGTAATAAATTTCTTCGAGACCATAATATATATTTCCTTCCCAATGTTAATTTCCTTAACCCATAAATTATAACAATTTTCAAAGCATTTTTGAGAAAAGTAACAAATATGTAAACAGATAGTAAAATTTACTTTTGATTCATTGCTCTTAATTTGGTTAAAAGCCTATTTCGCTGGTATCTAAGGTTACGGGGCGTCTGTTGATGATGTTGAGCAATTGTTGTGAGTGAAATCCCATTCATGAAATGTTCCTGCAATATTTCTTTTTCCAATTCAGATAATTTTTGCCAATCAACGAAATTAATTTGAGTAATTTCTGTCTCCGGTACTCTTTGAAAATCAAACTCTTCTAAACTATGAAAATCGAAGTATTGTTTCTCTTGTCGCAACATATCGGTTAACCGCCAAACCAATTTTTGAAACACATATGGTTTGAACTTAGTCATATTTTGATCTCTTTGACAGTATTTTAAATAAGTTTGTGCATAAATAATTACTGCTTCTTGAAAGTAATCTTCATAATCACAACGAGTCACATAAATATGAACTCGTTTCAAAGCTCCATGAATTAATTGTTGATTCTCTAATGCTTGCTGAAATCCTAATTCTAGATTCATTGTGAGCATCTCCTAGTTTTACTCACAAGCGCTTGTGGTAAAACTAGGATAACTAATTTAGACTAGAAAAATTAGTTGCCAAAACAGTCTAAGAATAAGGCTTTAATTCGATCGATTAAAAAAGAACACCCACAAACAGTGTTCTTTTTTGGTTTTGGCGATTAATATAATTTTTTAATTCTGGTTAAATTTTGATGGTAATACTTTTTCGTCTCGAGTTTACCTAATCCTTCAATACCTTGATTTATCAAAATAAACTCAATCAAATGCCAGTAAAATATCGGCAAACTGTTCAATAGGCAAATTTTTGAATGCAAATCACAACGACATCTATCATACGTAGAAAATAATTTATTACACTTATACTTTAAATGACAACTACCAACATTAACCATCATTTCAAATACGTTTAATGAACACTTCATTAAAAAGTAAATATCATGCAATCTTTTTTCCAAATCTCCCCTTGGAAAATCTAATTGAATCTTATGGCTGCTCTCGGTGACAAAATAGGCTTTCTTTTCAATTTGTTCATAGCATTCTAAGAAGTGAACAGCAATCCAATCGGCATTTCTTCGACTGGCCCCAGTCATTGGCATATAGGCAATATCTTCATGAATAAACGGCGTATAGTGAGTCATCCCATACAAATCAGCTAAAAACTTGGCCATGGCAAATCCTATTCCATTAATCAAATACATCTCATTCATAATCTTCCTGGTCGTTCTTGAGTCAATAAAGATTCCTTGTTCAGCATGAACAACAATCGTATTTCCCAAATTAGTGATATCTGAAATATCCAACAAGGCTTCAATTTTATAATCAACTTTAAAATTTTTACAAACATTGAGAGAACTAAAGATTCTTTTAGATATTACATCCTTAATGGATTTAAAATTTGATATCATCATTTATTTTCCCTAAAATATTTATTTACTCACTTTTCATGAGTATGTCAACAATATAACAAGAATATATGTTCTGAAGATACCAAAATATATAATTTATTCAAAATAATTTCACGTAATTTGTACAAAAAAAGAAGCCCCTAAGGACTTCCTAATCTGCATTGAAAATACAGTATTTTCCGTTGACCCAACCGGCATTTACTTTATACCAAGTTTGACCATCGACAATTTGTTTTGAGGTTACACGCCAAGTCGTACCATCGGCTAGACGAGTTCCTGTAAATTTATTATTGGCAGCAGGACTGTTATAAACGTTGACACCATATCCAGGAATATAGTTAATCTTTGCCATACCACTAACACTTGTTACATAGTTAGATCCTTTAACTTGAACATCGTTAGCACTGACCCATTGATTAGTAGCTACACGATACCAAATGGAACCATCTGAATGAGTAGACTTCTGATCAATCTTCCAATCAGTTCTGTTTGAAAGACTAACTGCCAAAAGATTATGTTTATCATCATAAACTTTGGCTCCTGGATTAGCAGTGATGTTAACGATATCGGGATAAGATACTACTTTATCCTTAGTATAGTCACCATGTGATTGTGTTGATTTCAAGGAAACATCAGTTGCCTTGATATAACAGTCGTTACCTACAAAGTAGAATTTATTACCAGAATTATCCAACACATACTTAGTTGTAATCCAAGAAGATTGATATGGCAAAACTCGATTCGTAGCCGTATTCAAATTAGGCAAACGATAAACTACGGAACCACTCTTATTAATAATAATTGCTGTATCAGCAATATTAACTGGTGGGTTAGTCTTTTCAGATTCCAATTGAACATCTGAAGCCTTTACGTATTCGTTTGTCGAGACTTGATAATAAGTCGTACCGTCAGATTTAACGACCTTAGATGTAACTTTCCATCTAGTTCCGTTAGCTAAAGTACGGTTAGCAGCTATTTTATCAGCGTTTATATAAACATGTGCTGAATTTTTATTAGTTATTGTTACAACATCGTTTAATTTTGTTTGTGTACCTTCAATTGCATTTTCATTACCAGTACCATTTGTACTGGCTTTTCCATCATATTGTGTCAAATTAGAGCTCTCAATTATATTATTTAATACAGCTGCATAGGTTGGTGAAGTGGCATAACGTCCTTGCAACCAAGCTGTAGCATCTTTATAAGAAGAGGTATTCTCTCTCCATGTACCTTTATAGAAAGCACTATTTCCTTGAATACCATTACGTAACTTATCGCCATTATCAGCAAAAGATGCGTAAACACTAGGGTACTTTCTAAAGTTAGCATAAATAGTGTAGTAGCCCTTATCGGCACTCCACTCTTGAGTTGGTAGTGAGACATATGAACCTTGATAGTCCCCTTTAATACCAAAGTAATTATTATACTGTGATGATAATACTGAAGTACCCCAACTACTTTCCAAAATAGATTGTGCCATCATTACTGAAGCATACAAATTGTATTTTGATGCAACCTGTTGTGCCTGTGGAGCAACCTTAGCCAAGTAGGCTTGTTGTTGAGCAGTTGATGCTCCCTTAGTTGTTCCAGCTTGTGTCAAAGCGGCAACCGCATTAGCTGGCAAAACACTACTTCTACCAGATTTTTGATTAGCTTCAATAGCGTCAGCTGCATCCTCATTGATTGGTGCACCACTCTTGTCCATTACACTAGCAACAGTAGTATCCTTAGTCTCAGATGTATTTTGATTTTGGTCGTCAGTTTGATTACCCTCGTCATCAGAAACAGCAGCCTTAACTGGAGAAGTATTAGAAGAAATACCAACAGCGGCTAAAAAACTTGCTAATGCCGTTGAGGCAACCCATTTTTTATTCATAATTTGTCTCCTCCCAAATTCTTGTATATCTAATGCTTAGACTACTATTTAATTTGGAATTCGACAATAAAACCTTAAGAAATTTGGATATTTTTAAACTTTTTTAATGATTTAAAATCACTAACCTTCAGTAGGAATGAATTCAACATATTCAGCTTCGATCCATTCACCATCTTCAGCGATACGATAGAATTCTTTTCCGTCTTCACCTGTACCCTTGGCATCAGTATACCAAGCAGTTTGACCTTTAACGTATTTGTCTTGAAGCATTTTACGGTTAACTTCATAATTATCAAATAAGAAAACAACGTAGCGATCGTCTTGAGTTACTTTAACGATTCCTTGTACTTTTTCAAGCATTGCAATACCACCTTTAAAGTTAATATTAGTTACATTATACATTAATAGATAAAGAAATGACCTGCAATGATGAGTAAAAATAATAGCACCTATTCAGATTCCTCATTTTCCCTAATTATTACGGAAATTGAAATTCTGAATAGATGCCATTTTAATTTTTCTAAGTGAACAATCTTTTTACAACTGGTATCTTGCTTAAAATCAAAATTACTAATAGTGATAAGACAGTTGCTAAAACGAATACGTATAAGAAGTTAGCATTCACATAATACTTCATCACAAACTGTATTGATAATCCGTGAACTAGATAAACTCCATAAGTCAATGGTGCTATCAATTCAATCACTCGTGCAAATCCTTTACCATAACTTGTTTCAAAGCGTTTGAAGAGCATGAAGACCAATGCTGCAATGATTGGCGTATTGATGTTAGCAATGGCATTCAAGAATTGTAGGTTTGGTTTCAAACTGATAAAACTGATTAGAATATTGATTGCCATTAACACGGCCGCTATCAGGATATTCATATTGAGTTTTAACGAATGTTTGTCAATCTTAGAAATTCGATAACCAATAAAGAAGTAACCAATATCTTTGGAAACAACCACTCGGCCTAAATCAAAGGAATTGAAGTAAACTCCAATATTCTTAGGTGTAGTAGTTGTTAACGTTGGCAATGCAATATCAATGATGACCCAAAGAATTAACAAATACATCAACATCTTATCGTCAATCTTATCAGCAATAGCTTTCAAAAATGGTGACAATAAATACAAAGCAATCAATGGATACATAAACCAATATGCTATTAATACTGGTTTATGATACATCATTAACAATGTATTGCTGAAATCCTTCATATCAACTGGACCTGACATGGCACGAGCCAAATAAGCTGACACAACTGACCAAAGTAAGAATGGTACAACGACTCTGACCAATCGATGCTTGAATAAGTACTTTAAATCATAAGTTTTTTTACTGTTTAAAACCATGGCACCACTGATCATGAAAAAAAGTGGCACTGCGATTTCTGTCACTATAACGATGGAATTTACGACACCCCATTTTAACGTTGGTTGATAGTTAGCCAAATCATCAGCACAAGAATGCGCCAAAACCACCAATAACATCGCAAAAACTCTAATCGTATCGACATAGATTAGTCTTTTGTTCTTCAAGATATTTCCCTCAAATCAATTAAATAATAAGAACATTTTACCATTATTATCTGAGCAAGAAAAAAAGTTCATCATCAGATGAACTTTTTTTGATTACTTAACTTGTCTAAGCTTCATATTGGCTTTTTTATAATTGATTTTACCTTTGTATAACTTTTGTTGCTTAGCATACTTGAAGGCTTTCTTAAAATCAGATTTCTTAACCTTATGCATTGTCTTAAACTTAACATTCATGTTGTTCAACTTAGCAACAGCTTTATCGCTAGTTCCATAGTTAGAGAATGTCTTGTTAAGCATGATGTACATGTTACCCTTATTGATTTTCTTAACTTCTTGCTTCATAACATTGCATAGAATATTAGTATTAGAAACATTCTTCTTAGCATAATCGTTATTAACAATCAAAACATTACCATTATCAGCACTAATCTTATCTCTATTTAGAACCTTAGCACCATTAACTTTAGCTTCAGTCATTGATGGATCTTGTAAGACAGCAGCATCAACGTCGCCACTCTTCAACTGACTGACACGATCTGCCTCAGAATCAACTTGCTTCAATTTAACGCTAGATAACTTTAATCTGCTCTTCTTCAAAGCTTTCTTTAGATAGAACATTGAGTAGTCAGTTTTATCAACTGCAATTGTCTTACCTTTTAATTTCTTAACACTCTTGTACTTCTTGTTAGCAACTAAACCGCTATAACCAGGCATAGTACCAGCAATCTTCCAATTTGAATGTTTCTTAGAAATAGCTGCATAATTTACTAAATCAGTCACAGCCGCATTAACCGTTCCATCGGCAATAGCACTATTCAATTCTTTAGTAGAATCATATGCTTTCAGATCAACATTTAAATTGTTGTTCGTATAAGCATTTAAATCCTTACCCATTTGGGCAACAGCGGAAGGAATATTTTTAGTTGTTCCAATCGTGTATTGTGCTTGATCTGTGTCAGCAGCTTGAACGTTCTTTATCCCGACAAATGAGAATGAACTAAGCACTAAAAGACAAGCTACTAAAAAGATACTTATTTTCTTTAAGCTCTTCAATGTAAAAACTCCCTTTTCATTATTCAAGTTTCATCATAACGTAAAGGGAGCTGTTTTTTCTACTATAACTGTACTTATTTTATGTTTTTTCTACCTCAAAATTATCAACACTAAAAAATATCCGTATTAACCAATATACATTGGCTCTACGGACATTTCTTTCGAATTAAAATTAATTTTTATGATGAAAAATAATAGACTAATTTATTCATCTCAAGCTAAACAATCAAAGTGAGATTCAGTCTGGAGCAAAATTTGGGAATGCGTTCAGCTATGAGATCATTGTTACCGGCTTTACCGGTTACAGTGAGGCCGACTTTGGAAATCCATTATTTTGCACAAAGTGTAAAATAATTAGTTTCAAATCGTACCCATAACGTTCCAACAGCATTCCCAATTTTTGTGGAAGACGGCATACTTCACAAACCCATTACACGTTAATAGTCTCAACTTTAACAATATTTTCATTCATTGATAGATTCTCAACGATATCCACGTAATCAACATTTTTGCCAAAATCAATCGAGTAAATGTTGGTATAAATACTATTGTTGTTATTCAATTTGGAAACGCGGAATTTTACGTCTTCAACAGAAATTTTATTTTCTTTAAAGTAACCATCGATAAATTCCTTCGTTTCTACTTTCTGCTTATATTCAACTTTTAGTTTTCGTACCGGACTGATCCGGATAATCTTTTTCAAAAATGCTACCACACCAAACACCACCAAAAATCCACTTATTGCAATAATGTAGTTGCCCATTCCAATTGCGATTCCGATACAAGCTACAACCCAAAGGCTAGCTGCTGTAGTCAAGCCTCGGATTGAATGATTTTCAACAATTATCGTTCCTGCACCGAGAAATCCTATTCCACTGACAACTTGTGCTATCAGTCTAGCTTCATCTACTCGCAATATTCCTTTGTATTGAGGATATTGTTGGGCAACCATTAATGCATTGAAACCGAGATTCTTCTGAATCATTGCGATGATACAAGCTCCTAAGCAAACCAAGATGTGCGTCCTTAATCCGGCAGGTCGGTGCTTATAGGCTCGATCAATCCCAATGGCCCCGGAAAAAACTGTTGCCATCAATAATCTCGTAATTACTGTGATGGCATCCAATTGAGTCGTCAACTAAACAACACCAAGTAGTCCTAGGATAATAGCCAGAACTAAGACGCCTAATAGAATCCAGTTAACGTTAACTTTCTTGCTCAATAACCAGTAGCAAAGAAGTGTAATACTCAATGGAATCAAGCCTTTGAATAGTTGATCTAAATAAGTTTGAATCAAGATTGGCTTGCCACCAGCAATAGGAACAGACAACTTACTTTCAAACTTGACCATACTTGCAGTCATACTACCAATCATTAGAAGACCCAATGTACTTGCGGCCTTATTCAAAATCTTCATACTTCCGTTAGCATAAATTTTTTCAATAAAGGATGAACCTAATGAGAAGCCCATGTATGTTAAATAATATCTCGTTAAAATTGAAGGAATATTGTAGATCAATAGGAACAAAATTGGTCCTAAGATTGAACCTTGTGCAGCTAAACTGATACCAACACCGGCGGCGATAACACGGATAACACCCCAGAAAATTGAATCGCCAATACCTGATAGTGGACCCATCAAGGAAGTCTTCAAGGCAACGATTGATTCTGCATCAAAGTCTTTTTCTTGTGCATTCTTCTTTTCCATGGAAGCAACTAATCCCATAACGAAAGTACCAACGTTTTGAGTGATGTTATACCAAGTTGTGTGACGCATCATGGCTTCACGTCTGCCTTCAGGATCATCTTTGTAGTAACGATTCAAAGCAGGTGTGATTGAGTAAATAAACCCGGGAGCATGAGCTTTTGTAGCACCGGCACGACTGGCAAAAACGGTAAATGAACGCCAGAAGATACCATTTAGCATCTTTCGATCTTCTTTTGAAATGTTTTCATTTAATTTCATGAGAAAAAATCCTCCTCTTCTTGTTCCTCAGCTGTTTCGTTGTTAGAAGCCCCAGTTCCGGCAGCAGCCACTGGTCTCTTCTCTAATTCTTTTTGTTTGTTCTCCATATCTAATAATTGTTTGTCTTTGAAACTAATTACTAGAACTAAGATGATACCTAAAGCTGCAACAGCAACGGATGGTAAATTGAGGTAAGCAACCATAATAAAGCCTAAGAAGAAGTATGGAGCTAACTTCTTACTCCAAAGCATTCTCATCAAAATAGCGAATCCGACAGCTGGTAATAGTCCCCCAGTAGCTGAAAGTCCAGCCATCAAATTATCAGGAATACTATTGATCATATGTTGAACTGGTTTTGCTCCTTCAAGAACACTGAAAAATGTAATTAGTGAGAATACAAAGTAATTAATAAACCACATTGAATAATGCATGATTGCCATAGCACGAGGATTGTTATCCTTAGCATATTTATCAACAAGTGGTGCGAATAAGTTCATTACGACGTTCTTCATAAACATAGAAATAAAAGCGGCTAAAACTCCAATAGGCACAGCCAATGCCAAGGCAGCTTTTTCATTAACATTCAATACAATTGAGAATGTTGTGGCTAAAACTGTAGCGGTAACTGGTTCGGCTGATAAAGCACCACCGATATCAACAGCTCCCATGAAGATAGCTTCCAGTGAAGCCCCCATGATAATTCCGGCACGCATATCTCCAAAAATAATACCGGCAATACATCCAACAACAAGTGGACGTTCAATCATTGTTTGACCGAATAGCCAATTTCCACCGTAACAAACGAAAACGGTCAAAGCGGCTAAAAACGCTTCTCTATACATAATTATTTCCCCCTCAGGCCTTATTTATTTTTAAGCATTGAAGCAATTGAAGACTTAGGATTACTTGGAACAACTTGTTGAAAGACTGGAACATCTAATTTAGTTAATTCTTTCAAAGCTGCCAATTCCTTGTCACTTAACATCAACGTACTACCAACTTGATGAGTTTCACCTTCTGATTTATCAGCGAAACGACCAACGTTTGCTACATTAATACCATCAATATCAGAAACATTTTGAGCAATCTTCAAGGCATCGGCTACGTTGTTAGTTAAAGCAAACATACGCATTCCTTTACCCTTGGGATTGTTGAAAACTTTAATGGCATCATCAACTGATCTAATCAAAAGTTTTTTACCTGTTGGTGTAGCCATCTTCAAAGTCATTTGAACCATTTCGTTACTAGCTGCATTGTCGTTAGCAACGACGATTCCTGGTGTATCCAATTCTTTAGTCCAAACTAGGGCTACCTGTCCGTGAATTAAACGATCATCTACTCTTAATTGTGCAATCATAATTTCTTCCTCCAATTATTCTAAAAAACTGTCATCTGATAAATCTGTATCATCTTTTGGTTCTTCAACTAACTGTACTTGGCTAGCTGCAATCAATTCTTCCAGTTTTGTTTTGGTTATTGCCTCATTTTCCAAAACGACTGACAAAACAATTGGTAAATTTGTGCCAGTAATCACAAAAACATTTTCGTGGTCAGCAACTTCAAGCATGACCTTTTGATTTACACTTCCTCCAAATAAATCAGTGAAAATAATTCCCGTTTGACCATCTAGCCCGTCAATGAACTTTTTAATATCTGGTACATAGTCATGATCATCAACATAAGCATCGATTACTGTGACCTTATTTCCCATACCTGTTAATATTTCCAATGAACTCTGAACGCCACTGGCTAAATGACCATGACTCGCGATTAAAATTTTATTCATATCCCCTTACTCCTTGCATTGTCTTCACCTTTATATAAGCAAGTTTCATGCCAACTTTTAAAAAGCCTATTCTGACGACAAAAAGAGAGCTAGTGTTTAACGTTAAACACTAGCTCTCTTTTATTTTGAACACTAAAACAGTTGCTTGAACACTTCATACATCAGTGATAATTCATAGTCATTAACTTCCACATTGTACTTTAATTCCAAAGGTTGGAAGATACTCTTGGAAATCGAAATAAACTCTTGTTCATCTTCAGTTGGTTTAATCTCTGGCATTTTTTGTGATTTACGAATCATTAAACGTTCGATCATCAAAGCAATATGCATATAAAGATTAAGTTTAACTTTCCCATCCAATTTAAGATTGTAGTAACTCTCATACTTATAAATTACTGTTTCAACTTCTTTGATGATGATCTTAGGATTCAAGAAACTCAAACGCTCACTGACTCCTTCAATCGAGAAGAAACGTAATAACTCCTGATTCAAATCATCAATCGCATCGGCTTTTAAATAAGGCGTCAATAATTTAGTCAACTTCTGTTCACCTTTAGCATCCAACAAATCATAAATATTGATATTAGGAATAATGAAATCATCCGGCAAACTAGTCGTTGTCAAAACAAACAGAGTCGTATCAAAATAATGATTGTCATTTTGATGGATATTCTTCTTCAAATCGTAGTAATCAAGCGTATTGATTTGAATGTCCTTGGGAAAATAAGGCAACATTGTCTCTTTGATTTTCTCCGATATTCCCAAACCAGAGATACAAGAAATGATAATGTTCTTCTTATTCGAATAGCCAGAATAATACTGACTATGAATCTCGTATTCATTTTCAGCGGCGGCCGCGATTGCTTTAAATTTTTCCTTACTTTGAATTTTCAAAGCCACATCCAAAGCTGTTGCTGTGGTTAGATTATCAACCACCAATAAATCACCATTAAGATGATTCTTAATTTCCGAATAAAGCTGATTGAGTGAACCCATATCAACAATCATCACTGTACCGTTCGAAGTATCGTAAGAATCGAACAACGTCTTAGTTTTCTGAACAATATCAGCCAATCCCGTATCGATTGGCATATCGATTGCATCAAAAATATAATTGCCACAGAGCTGATTGACTACTGCTTGAATACTAGTAGCAGTATATTCCCCATGCGCCAATAACAAGCCTCTCAACTTTATCGATTCGTCAACGTGATCACTCAACAAAATTGACAATACAATACCTAATGAATGATACTTTGTCGTTAACCGATAATGAAGACTTCTAAAGAAACAATCAGCTACATGAACTGAACGTGGGCAAAGACTCTGTAATTTTTTATCAAGTTTATCCAAGTTTTCCACAGGCAAAGTAAAATTAGAACGATACAGCTTGAAAATAATTGAACTGATATCAGCAATCTCCTTAATACCAAAGCGACGTCCAATTACCTTCTCCATTTGTTTTTGAAATTTCAGAAAAGTTGGTTGATCCAATTCATTTATTTTCACCGACTGTTCCAGCTTTTCAATATCGTGAATGGCATTCTTACTTTGAAATTGGAATGAATTAACGTCTGAAGAACTCAAATCGTTGATAATCTTCTCTATTTTCTTCTGATACGAATCACCAATCGAAACTTCGGAAAAATTATATTGATGTGTTGGATCTATATCTACGAAATTACCTGTATCGGAGGATTTCTGTTTAAGAATAACCGAATCAGATTGAATCTTAATTTCATCGTTAAGCTTTTGATCTTTATAGGCATTGGCACAACTAACTCGGATAATATTCTTCAATCTTCCAATATTTCCATCTGACTTCAAATTGATCAGTGACTCAATTACCCCATCATCAATTCTTAATGGCTTTTGCATCTTTTGTGCTTCATGATAAAAAATAGAATAGATTAAACTTAAACGTTCATTTCTTGGTCGATTATGGTAATCCGGTAAATGAACCGCAATTGAAATTCGTCGACGGAAAGTTTCCAGTAAAACGTCGTCTGTTTTTTCCGTAGTGGCAAACAAGAAACGAACCTTTGAAGTCTTAGTCTGCTTATTTTCACCCATTCGCATGAAAGAACCACTATCGATAAAACTGAAAAGTTTCTCCTGGTTCTCACTTGATAAGCGATGGACTTCATCGAGGAAGAGATAACCACCATCAGCTTGTTCCAACAAACCACTTTTGTCATCATTAGCACCTGTGAAGGCTCCTCGGACATATCCAAATAGAATACTCGAAAGTAATTCCGGATTATTAGCATAATCAGCACAATTCAAAGTTAGAAATGGTGCATTGCTAGAGATTGATTTTGAAGTAACTGCATAATTATAGATTTGTTTGGCTAAGAAACTCTTTCCGACACCACTATTTCCCGTAATGATAATGCTCAATCCATTGGGCGGATAATTTACCGCTGCCTCACATTGAGAAACAACATTTTTCAAACTACCATTCGATCCGATAAAATCATTGAACGGTAAAATTTTTTTATTATTTTTCGATTCAGTTAAATTCCACAAAACCGGCCGACCTTCTAGTTTAACTACCAATCCATCTTCTAGTAATTGATTCAAGTAATGACTAGTAACCGAACGACTAAGATTAACCTGTTGAGATAGATCACTAGTATTAATTGGCAACGAGTGACTGTAATTCAAATCATTTAATTTCGTTAATACCTCATATTTCGATTCCACAATTATGCCCCCCATTGTCGATAAAATTGTTAATATATTAATTTTATAATACTGAGGAGTACATGCAACCGTTTTCTAAAAATGGCATAAAAAAAGAACTCGCATATGCGAGTTCTCTTAATATTCAATAATTAAAAATTATTTGAATGAAACGCCTTCACCGGCTTGTAGCCATTCGCTAGTAGCAACACGGTAGTAAGTATTACCATCGGCACCCTTAGCAGTTCTGTCTACTCTCCATGCTGAAGGTGAGCCAAGATATTTGTTATCATAAGCCTTTCCTTCATCGTTGAACAATGCCATGAAGTAACCCTTGGCTTTTGTCAAAGTAGCAACACCTGAAACAGTCTTGATATCTGTCAAGCCTGAACCATTGTTACTGTTGTTGTTGTCACCGTTTGAGTAAACAACATTGTCAGCATCGATCCATTCGCCAGTAGCAACACGGTATTGTTTTACACCGTCTTGGTTTGTACGAACTTTGTCAGTTCTCCAAGGTGTGTTTGCACCTAAAGCACGGTTAGCAATTGTAGCATTGTCATCGTTCTTTAGTGTGTAGTACTTGCTTGCAGATTTTGTTGTAACAACACCTGTAGTATCTGTTGTTGTCCAGTTATCAGTTGTGTTTGAAACGTTGATTGCACGAACAAATGTAAGTGTTGTGTTGTCAGTACTTGCCTTGAAGTCATAACCAGCTGATGCTTTAGCACCATTTACATATACAGTGTATGATGATGGGTCTTGTGTATAGTTACTAATAAATGTAGCTAATGATGAACCATTACCAGCAGTAAATGAAATTGCTTGGTAATATGTTCCAGCCTTAGTAAACTTGTTGTTTACAACAGTATTAGTAGCTGAAGTAGTGTTACCATTCATAGCATCTGCATATGTGTTGTAATAGTTAGTATCTGCCTTAACAGTACCTGCAACAACACCATCACCATTTTGGTCTGTCAAATGAATGTCAGTTGTAGCTGTCAATTGTGTACTTGTTGTTGTTGAGTCCAAAGCAACTGAAACAGGTGTTGTGAACTTAGCATTAACTGTCTTCAATTCGTTAGCATTGTTGTCAGTTGTTGTTCTAGTAGCTTTAACAGTATATGTCTTTGAAACAGCTTGATCATTCAAGTTGTTGTAGTTCAAAGTAATTGTAAATTCAACTGCTGGATATGTTTCATCAGCCAAGATCTTTGTAAGATCAGCTTGGTTAATTGATGTTGAACCATACTTAGCAGAAACAGTAACAGTAGCACCGCTACCAATTAGATCGTTCATATTTTCAAGAGTAGCAGCAGTCTTAATCAAATCAGCATTGTTAGTAGCAAAGTCTGATAACTTTTGTGAACCAAGAGTAATACTCTTGCCACCGTCAACGATACTCTTAGCAGTAACGTCAGCAAATTGGTTACCAAATGCTGTAACAGCATCATTTTGTTTTGATTGGTCTGTAGCAACTGATGTAACAGCAGCTTGTGCAGTAGTTGAAACAACAGGAGCAGCAACTGGTGCAACAGCTAGAAGTGTAGCAGCAGCGATTCCTGCATATTTAATAGATTTTTTCAATGTTAATCCTCCCCTGGACTACAAGAATTTATTATTTTTAATTGTCGTGGGCTATCCCACTGACAACCATTATATGAAACTCCGGCTTGTGAATCAACTGAAATTTAAAAAGTCACTGTTTTTGTAACATTTCTGTATTAAATATCACGATTTTGTAACATTCCATACACATTTACAGTCAAAATCAAATTTTTTCCAAGAAAAAAACTCTAATTGTCATGTAATTAACGTTTAAACAATGACTAGATTAATTTTGTTAACCCAAAAGAGCCTACTTTTATTCTATTCTAAATAAGACGTAGGCTCAAGGTTTATACCTTAAATATTTTAATAATTTTTACTAAAATCTGAAAAGGCTTAGAATACTTTGTTTTCAACACGTTCAACATATTTGGCACCAGTGATTTCTTGATAAAGTTGAATAGCACCTTTTTCAAATAGCTTACTGGCACTAATTTTGTCCATCGCTGTCTTGACTGTTTCTGGATCTAAATCAGCTTTAACATAACTCAAAACTAAATTCTTACTGTGGCCATCTGCTGTTTTAAATTTCAATTGTAATCTTTTCATAATTTACGCCCCTATTCTGCATCCATTGTATTGTGTTTAATTACTTCTGTTCCATAAAGTGCATCGCCATCTGATAGTAGAACTAGTCCTTGCGTGAGGAGATCAATTTGTTCTTGAGTTGGGTTTTCTACTATATTATTAAAGTTAATTGCTCTCTTACCTTTTGGATACTTTTCGTTTGCCATTGTTACGACGATTGCTGTTTTCTTCCACATTATTAATTACCTCTTTTTTATATTTTGTAAGAACTAATCGGCCGGTTTAAGTAACTTACACAGATAGTAACGGTTGAAAGTATCCAAAGCGGAAATTTTTTTTGAAATTTTTCTCAACATGTTATAATTCAACCAGCACTTATATGGAGGAATTTCAAAAATGAAAAAAGCTTTATTACTAGCAACAACAGGGGTAGCACTATTGCTAGCTGGCTGCAGTAACGGCAACTCTTCAGCATCTAAGTCTAATAATAGTAGTGATACTTACAAGACAGAAATGACTAAAGGTAACGATGCCGTAGACGATAAAGAATATTCAAAGGCCGCTGATCACTTTGATTCAGCAATTAAGGCGAAAAAAACTGACAAAGCACATGACTCAAAGATCCAAGCTCAAAACTTGGTCAAGGCGAAGAGATTTATGAACCAACGTAAGTTTGATTCTGCCAGATCAGCTTTGAATAAGGTTACGGATCAAGATAACGGAAACAAGAAGATGGTTTCCAGAGCTAAGAAATTGACTAAACAAGTAAAGAAGATTCAATTCAATCGTAGTAACTTCAAGGCTGATATCAAAAACGCTAAAGAATTAATCAAACAAGGTGCTAATGATCAAGCTAAAGCTTTACTAGAACAAATCACAACATTCAAGGGTATTAAGGGTAAGTATTATTCAGATCTTTACACACAAGCCAATACTCTGCTTAAGTCATTACCTACTGATACTAAAGATAGTACCGATACTGACAGTAATACTAATAATGATAGTTCTACAACAACTACAACTGACAACAACAATTCTACTGATAATAGTAGTGCTGACTCATCAAGCGACCAAAGCAATAATCCAGCTGCTAAAGGTGGCGACTTCGATGTTGAAAAGAAAGAAGTCGATGGTAAAACCATTACTGATTCCGACATCGCCAAAGCTAGACAACAATTAACTGACTCTGGTGTTAAGAACGTTGATGCCTGGAGTGACAATGATATTGTTCGTGCTATTAAGAACGCTGCTAAAGATGGACGTTCAACCGTTAAAGAATCTGATGGTAAGATTCAATAAAAAAGTTCTAGCACATTGATTTCCAAGAAATATGGTTATAAAAAAGGAGTGACACCGATATATCAAGTCGGCATCACTCTTTTTTTCTATATATAAATTCATTTATTTCAAATATATTACAAAAATATTGAGCTAATTCTAAAGAAAACGTAACGTTTCTCTTAACAGTTTTTTAAACGTATTGATTAAAATCTGATTGCATTATAGGTTTACTATGAACCGCAAAATAAGACGAGGAGGTTTAAAAGATGAAAAAGAATAAAGTTCTACTCGGCTCAGCACTGGCATTATTAATTGCCCCAACTGTTCTGTCTAATTTGTCGCCTCAAGACGTGAGTGCGGCAGAAACATCAACAGAAAGCGGATTGATTGGTACTGTTCGTCGTGGTAGCGGTATTCTGGTTAACAACCAGGGTCAAACTATTACAAGTACTTATCTTCCTAACTTCAGCTCTTGGAAACTTGGTCCTTCAACTCAAATCAATGGCATTACTTATTATCAAGTTGCTACTAACGAGTGGATTGCTGCTGATAGCATTGATATCAGTAATTCATCCCATCAAGTAACTAATCTTAGTTCAGACACTAGCAACCAAATTGATGTTAACGCCACTAAAGTTGGAACGACAAAGTGGGCTTCTGCTGTAGTTAACAGTCAAGGCCAAGCTATTACTGGGGTAACTTTACCAGCTGGAACTAATTGGAAACTTGGTGCATCCATAAATGTTAATGGAAATGTTTATTTGCAAGTTGCTACTAATGAATGGGTCGCTGCTAATGACTTGAACATTCAAGTGACTGAACCTAATCAAAGTTACACTACAAATAACGCTACAACCAATGCTGCTTCAACTACCACACAACAACAGCAACCAGTAGTTGGTACTGTTGTTAATGGTCCCGCTGATTTATATGATACTTCAATGGACTCTTTCTCAGACCGTCAATTACCTGAAGGATCTAACTGGAAAATTGGCCAAATGGTTCAAAATAAATACGGTCATACCTTCTATCAAGTATCAACTAATGAATGGGCACAAAGTTCAAATATGCATTTAAATCAAAATGACGCTGGAAATAATGTAAGTAGTGAGCCTGAATTTGCAACATCTGTTACACAATAATCGGAACAATTATATTAATATTTGTATATTTCACATTTTCTTCACATTTATAATCTAATATAGTACTTGGTAAACAAGAATATTGGATACTAACTTATAATATAAACTAAATATAATTACCTCCCTGATATAGTGGGCCTCCAAAAGAATGGAGGCCCTTTTTTTGCGTACAGAATTAATAATTTTTGATTTGATATTGCTAATTGTTACATAAATGCTACAATAATGTTACAGAATTATTACAAAGACGATATGAGTACTATTCATCTTTGCATATATCCAGACAGTCTCGTAGAGCTTCCAGCTAAGGGGCTTTTTATTAGATTTACATCGTGGCAATAAATCTATTAAAAATAGATTTTGTTGCTAATATTCTGTGTCGACTATAAAATAATGAATTGTACGGATTAAGGTGGTGATCAATGAAATCGGTATTAAGATTTATTTCAAAATTTGGATATAGGGAGAAATAACAACATGAAACATACTACCCTCAAAATATTGAGTAGTCTTTTATTGGTAGCATCCGTATTAGCACTTGGAGGTTGTTCTAACAATAGTCAAAATTCCGCTGGCTCAAAAGATTCAACTGTCAAAACAGAATCACATAAAAAAGCCAGGAAGAGTTCTTCTAAGAAAAAAGTTTCGAAAAAAAAGGCCTCATCAAAAAAGGAAGCATCTACTTCCAACAATGATGAGACACAACAAAATCAACAAACAAATTCTTCCACTAACAACCAAAATACAACATCAAATTCAAATAACCAGCAGAGTTCAAAACAAACTCAAAACACTAATCAGGGTCAAAGCCAAAGCACAGCTACTTCTAACAACAATCAACAAGCAACTACAAATCAGCAGGTAGCCGCAGTTATCACTACTGCAGATCAAGCTAGAAGTTTAGTTGCACATGCCAATGGTGGGGCTTCTCCCGCATCATTTAGTGTTGAGGCTAAGCCAGATGGTTATCACGTCTATTTGAACAATTTAAATAACCCAATTGTAACAGTGGTTAAACCCAATGGTGACTTTTACGATGTAAATGGAAATCTTACTGGTAAATATTCAAATATGGCTGCTCCTGATGGTGGCGATAATTCCCAATGGACTCCATAGCCAATAGATTAAAATATAAAAAAAGACTTGAATCAACTATTCAAGTCTATAATCTCCATAAAGACTTTTGCGTACTGCTTTTTCTTTTCACTATCCATTAAATAAAAAGCCTGTACAAATTGGTTACTCTGCTCATCTAGTTCAGTTTGATCAAAGACATCACCTAATTTTAGATTCAAAGCGTCTAAAATACTCTCTAAACGAGAAAGAGACACGTCATCTCTATTACCTCGTTCCAAACGTGATATCAAATCTGGAGATACATGAGCTCGATCAGCCAATTGTTCTATGGTTAACCCCATTTCATTACGTTTATCCCGAATAAACTTAAAGCGCTTAACCATAGGCATCACCTCTTAATTCAAATTATTCTAACTACTCACTGTTTATATGGCTATACGGCTAAAAATTGATACATATTATAAAAATATTGCGAATATTCTATACTAGTATTATCATAAAAAAGTACGTGATTATTATATTTCGAATTGAACGCACATAATAATCCTCATTTGCTAAAAATTACATCATTAATATATTTCTAGGGTGGAATCAGTCAAATATTAAAAAGTAATTTAAACAGCCTTCATGAATTCATGTATTTGTCACAGATGGACTCTTATACTCTTAATAAATGCGGTAGTTTATTAAGTAAGTTACTCCCTCAAATAACTAAACGTTGGTACATCTGACAAATCAATCCTATGATAATTGCGTACCGGGCTACGTTAACTCGTAGCCCTTTTATATAAAATCAAAGCTCAAAATTATTAGCATTAATCTACATCAAAGAATTGCTAACGCATGTGCCTGCGAGCCAAACTTTGCAACTAACATTTCTAATTAGTTATTACTAATAATAATGGAAGAAGCATTTCTTAGTCATGTGGGCTATGGAAATGCTTTTTTTTCCGCACTTTAATAAAATAATACTATTAATAATATTAGATATTAACTAATTGTACATTATATTATATACCACTTTATTATCCTTTTGTGCATTAGTTGTACTAATAATAGTACTAAATCAAAAATGATTGGTGATGTTAAATTATATGAATATTTCAAAATCCGATTTTGGTGTTCGCCTGATGAAATTACGAAAAAGTAAAAATCTAAGCATGCAAGGATTGGCCGACATTATCGGTGTCAGTGGTAAAAGTACTATTAATGAATGGGAAAAGGGTCGTGGACTCCCTAAGAAAACGACAATGGACCGTTTATCGACAGTACTTAATACCAGCAGTGACTACCTATACTATGGTGATCTTAAAGATGTCTTAGAAAGTAAAGTTTTAAAAATCATCAATAACTATGGTTACAAATCAAATGTCACCTTCAAAAAACTAATCGATGTAACCAATGGTGACTTTCATCCTGATGACGTCATTGTCAGACATATCACTAAATTGAAGGACCACGTTTTAAGAGACGATGAATCTAGCGTTGAGGATCGCATATTCAAAGAGATTTACCCAGGCTTATTTCAGATATTCACTTCTAAAGGTGTCAATTACGAAACCAATTTAGAAGAAATCGATCGCATCTCTAATCCATATTTTCAAAAAATCTATGTTGATCAAGTATTATCCTTTGAAGGACAGGCAATGGATGTGCTACATGAACTAGAAAAAAGGTCAACTCATACCAAAAATACTAAATGGACTCAAAAATCTTTTGATGAAGTTGCAAAAAAATTCGTAAAAGATGGTACATTAAATTGGGACGGTACTGACTACCAAATTGATTCTATGAAACAACTGGTACAACAATACTATCGCGATAAGTTAAATGATAAACTAGTTGAAACTCGACTTAGTATAAAAAGTTTATTATCCGAAGAAAATCAAATTGAGGAACGTTATTTAAAATAGATTTTTGATTTTGTACATTTAATGTACTAGGAATTCAGTATAGGGGGAAGATAACATAGTTAAAGCTAAAAAACATAATTTTCTGGATAAGGTCGTTCTATTCTTTTGTCTAATTTTACTTTTGGCAGCCTTTATTATTCCCCAGGTTCATCGCAGTTACTATTCAGCTCCCTACTTCTATTTCTCTGGCAAACAGATTGTTTTGGAAAATGACAAAACACATCATTTGAATGATTACCAAAAAAAACAGTTCACTAAGCTAGCGCGAAAGGCCATTGACCAAAAAGATGGCCCTTTTGATTGGGATAATTACCAAACGGTTTCCATCGATGTTTATAAAATGAAAAATCTACATGAATATGCTTTGATATATCGAATTAAACCCTATATTCGTACTGATAATCATATTATCAATAACACAATGGTTCTTACTTTAAAACATCGTAGTCTAGACAAGTATAAACAATTTACAATCAACAAATATTCATCCGATTTTTCTAATGTTTTTACATCTAGTAAATAAATTTTAAATAATTATAGATAGGATCTAATCAACCTCATGTCCAAAAAAATAAGTGGTAATAGTACACTCAAAAAAATCTTTACGATAATAATGTTTGGAGCATCATTTATATACTTTTGTGCCTTTCGATTCTTAGTGATCCCATCTGGCGATGATTACTTCTGGTTGGGTAAAATGGGGAAATACTTAATGAATCACATGTTCTATGGTCCCCAAGCCACGTATGGTGGTAGTAGTAATGGTCGCTACCTAGGAAATCTTTTGGAAATTGTCACCATGCACAAATTGCCAGTAGCCATTTTAGCTTACGGAATCTTTTGGACCCTGCTCTTGTGGTGTATCTGGTACTTATCTAAAAAGACCATCACATCACTTCTATTATCATTTCTCTTCATTTTCACCATGCAAGATGCTTTCATTAATAACATCTTAGGTTGGAATGCTGGGTTCGTAAATTATGTCCCACCTGTTGTTATGGGATTGATTTATATCATCGTCGTCGACAAAGGCGTTGCAAAGAAATTTGTTCCAATAGTTTCTGTTTTGTTGCTACTATTAGGTTTGGCAGGTGGTCTATTTAATGAAGTTTGGAACATCACCCAATTAGCCCTAGGATTATTAGTTTTGGGATATTTTTATTGGAAAAAAGGCCTCAAAAGTTACCATATCACCTATTTTTTAGGAACAATTGGTTCAGCAATTATCATGTTTACTCATAAGGGATATCACGAGGCCAGTACTTACCGTAAAACTTCATATACTCTAAGTACCATTTGGGATACTTATTCTAAAGTCACTCACTTTTGGTTGATTACTTTCAATCTTATTCTTTTGATAGCTATTCTCTTGGCCATCTTCGTCTTAGCAATCAAAACTAAGATTTCATCAGAAAATAAATTGGCCGTTTCTATCTTTTCAATTATCTTTTTGGTTTATTACATCGTTATCAACAATTTCTTCAGAAATAATTTTCATTTAAATCCGATGTATGGCTACAAAACAGTTCGTGCAAGCATTGCCGTACCGGAGAGTTTAGTCAGTATCGCACTAATGATTTTTATCGGTTATTGCATTTGGGTCTTCTTCAGAGATGATCCTAAAATGTGGCTCTATTACTTATTGACTGGTGTTATTGCTGGACAATTGTTATTCGTTTCTTCCCCCGTGAACAGCCGTGGCTATTTCTTATCTTATATTTTGATGTATTTAATCGGAATGAAATTCGTCCTATCCGCTTTAGATCAATTACCAATACAAAATTATTTGATCAATCTTGTATTGTTAGTGACACTAATTGTCTGTGGTTATACTTATCAGTCAATGATGTATGCTAATTATCACGCTAACCTAATACGTGTCAGTGACCCTGATTACTACAATGGTAAGAAAGAGTTAACAAAACATGTACCTTACGTAAAATTTGTTTGGTTCAACGATCTAATGAATCAACAAAATGCTCCTTACTGGAAGAATCACATTGATACCTACAAACACTTTTTGAAATAACACAAAACCCACTTCTGAAATCAGAGGCGGGCTTTTATATATCATGATAATTCTGTATTAATTTTTGCATAAAAAAATCCTTTAGAGAACGCTTCTCGTACTCTAAAGGAAGGTTGGTACTATTTAAATTTAAAGACTAGCTTATTTCTTGAGATTCTTCTCAATCCAGTCACGGACATCTGCATCTTTCATATCCAAGAATGGTTTTTCAGCTTCTTCGGCCTTAACTGTGTCGTGATCGTTGTTTTCCATGAAATAATCCCAAATAGCGTCACGAACGACTGTCTTATCGTCACTCCAGTCGAAAGCCTCACTCATCTTTAGGTTTAATACTTCTGGTTCTTTTGCAATGGCTGCATCAGCCATCTTTGATGGATCTACTTCTGCCATAATTCAACAACCTCCTTAGTTACGAGTTCATTATAGTTCTAATCTGAAAAAGTGACACACTAAATGTTTATTATTTTCGATAATTATTGCAATTGGCATAATTTTTTTAATTATAGATATTGATAACTATATGTTTCGAAAGATATATTTGAAATTATACATTTTGTATAACAAATTTGATTGAAATTTGACTTTATTTTTGCTTGGTCACTTGTTATACTGAGTATACAAAATTATTACTCGAACCCAGCGATGGATTGGATGATCGACAATCGTTCGGGCGAGAAACAAAAAGAAGTTGCCATTTACTTGGCAGCTTCTTTTTGTTTCTCTTGAGACTTTTTACCTAACGTTGAATGTCTCATTCCATAGGCAAAGTAAATAACTAAACCAATAGCAAACCAACCGCCAGCATAAAGTTTTGCTTGAATATCTAGTCCCCAAAAAACAATTAGTGAACCTAGAAAACCTAAAGCTGGCAAAATTGGATAGAACGGCATTTTAAAATCAGGATTCTGAATATCCTTACCTTCCCTTTTTCTCAATGGATAGATTCCCAAAGAAACGAACATGAAGGCTATCAAAGTACCAGCTGAAATCAATTGTGCTAAGAAAGCAAAGGGACAAACAGCACCTAAAACAATGGCAACAATTGATAAAACTAATAAGGCATTGTTAGGAAGTTTCTTCTGATTAAGTTTACCTAACCACTTAGGCAACATCCCATCACGACCAAAGGAATAAATTAGACGTGAACCTGCCAGCATCATACCAATCAACGCTGTAAACATACCGACAACCGCAATGGCTTGAATTACACTAGCTACCAACGGATGACCGGCTTGGCGTAATGCCCAACCAACTGGTTCCGCATTATTAATGTATGAAGAATATTTAAACATTCCTACTAAAACTAACGCTACAGCGATAAACAAAGTTACCGCAATCAACAATGAACCTAAAATACCACGTGGCATCGTCTTGCCTGGATCTTTGGCTTCAGCCGAATTGGCCGCAATCGAATCAAATCCAATATAGGATAAGAAAATCATTGAAACACCGGCATAGATTCCTTGCCAACCACCAAAAGCAGTTCCATCACTATTCAAATGGTACTTAGGAATAAATGGTACATAATTTTCAATATGAATTGCTGTTAGTCCAACAACAATAAAAGCTAAAATCGCTAAAACTTTTAAAACAACTAAAATATTTTCAACTCGAGCAGCACCACTAACTCCATGAGAAAGTAGCCATGCCACGGCCGCAATTACGATAACCGCGACTAAATCCAAAACTCCACCGTTACTACCTAAAGTATTAGCAATTGCATTGGGGAAGTGAATCCCAATCGGTTCCAGTAGTCCACGGAAATTAGCTGACAGCCCCGAACCAACAAATGCTAAAGCAATGAAATACTCCGCTAACAGTGCCCAACCAGCAATCCAGCCGAAGAATTCTCCGAACATAACATTAATCCATGAATAAGCTGAACCCGCAAATGGCATTGCTGCCGCCATTTCAGCATAGGCAAACGCTACTAATCCGGCTACAACAGCCGCAATTATAAATGAAAAAACAACTGATGGCCCTGTATGTTGAGCCGCAACAACCCCTGGCAAAGTAAAGATAGAAGTTGAAACAATCGTCCCCACTCCCAAAGCCAAGAAATCCTTAACAGTTAAAACTCTCACTAAATGTGAATCTTTATCTTCATAAATACTCGGATCTTCTTTTAGGGTCAAACGCCTAAAAAGGTTTCTCATATAAACATCCCTTCTTACAAGAAATCTTGTATTGAATAATTCAGATTACTATTTTATATAATTCGTCTTATTTTAATGTTTTTTTAATTTACTTGCAAGACTTTTATAAAGGCTGGAAGCACTATCAAGACTGGAAAGTTTGAATTTTCAATATATATCCTAGCCATATGTTTTTTCGATAAATTAGATCCGCATTAATCCTGTATATACCATTATATATAAATGATTTATTTTTATCACAAATATAATTTTTTCATTAATACTTTTGTTGACGATAAATGTTCCATTTTTGTTAAGAATTGTTTATCATTTCTGAAATATTATAAAAATAGTAGAGAACTATAATCAATACCGTGATGTTTTATATTCTTTATAGAATAAAGGGGTAATAATTATGAGATTTCAACAATTAAAGCACGATCCAAATACTATCGAGAAAAAGCGTCTCGTTAAATCAAAGAAGAACTGGGTTGTTCTTAGTAGCCTTTCAATCGCAGGGGGATTGTTTCTACTAAGCGCACCAAGTGTTTTGGTTAAAGCTGATACAACTAATGACCAAGTACAAACAACTTTGACTGCCAAAGCCCCTTCGACGGAAACTCAATCAGCCACAGATAAACTTGCTGCAGTTGCCAACACTACTACTGACAACACAGCCAAAAAAACAGCAACAGATCAAACCGCTGCTGTATCTAAGCCAACTGATACTCCGGTAAGTTCAACTACTGATACAAAAGAATCAGGAGCTGTTGAAACACAAACAGTTACTCCTGAAACAGGTACAACTTCAACTGATAGTACGCAGGCAGACACTTCAAATGCCGATACTACTAATGAAAATGTCAATTCTAAAACTAGTTCTGACACAACCACAACCGAATCCAAAGACACTCCTGTAGCTGAAAAAACTTTAGCTACTAATTTGGCGATTTCAAAAACCAAATTAGCCAATTTAGGTGTTAAGGCAGAACTTCTTTCAATTACACCAGAAGCTACCACCTTACCTGATGGAAATATCGCTGAAAGTACCCAAGGAACTACCCCTTGGTACATTTCTACTGATGGCGTTCTTCATCTTGGTACAGCATCATCCACAACTGCTTTAGCTGACAATACTGCAACTACAACTAACAAGACTAGTGAATCAACTGATAAAACATCTACCGGCAGTTCAACTACTGGTACTACAACTGAATCAACTACCCCAACTTCTCCATGGGCAACTAATGCTGACAGTATCAATACCATTATTTTTGATGGTAAAGTTACAGCCGCTACTGATATGAACCATATGTTTGCTAACCTTACTAATTTGAAGAGTATTAAAAACATCGATAATCTTGATGTTTCTGATACAGAAAATACTTCTGGTATGTTTGCTAATGATACTAATTTAGTTGATGCAACAAATGCAGGGGAAACACATACTGCCGACAATCAAAAACTGAATCTTTCATCTCTTAATTTGTTCTTTGTAAAAAATTCAAGCAAAATGTTTTTAAACGACAGCTCTGTCACTGAAATTGACCTACCTGCTGATCAATATTCAACTTTTGCTCAATCTACTGATGATTCCTATATGTTTAAAAATGATATTAATCTTAAAACTGTTAACCTTGCCAACTGGCAATTCCGTAACCACAAAGACTTAACTGGTATGTTTCAAAATGATGCTAATTTAACCAATCTTGATTTAAGTACATGGGATATGACCAGAAGCCCTGTTCCTAATGAAACTGGAGATTCTTCCATAGGTCAGGGAATGTTTGATGGTACTAACTTAAATAAAATCACATTATCCAAATACAATCGTTTTAAGAGTTATACTGATCTACCTTCTAAAGCTTCCAATCACTGGTACGACAGCAACAATAATATAAAATTTTCAACTTTAGCTGCCAATGATAACGGACAAACTCTTGGAACCCTATTTACTGATACAGTTCCCGCTGTTTCAAAAATCAATTTGGTTCCTAACCCAGATGAAACTGTCACAATTATTAACGCCACAATGTCAATTCCTTCTAACCTTGGTAATCAAAATGTTACTGTCCAGGGAACCCTTAACAGTGCAGTTACTGATGTCAAAGTTCCTCAATTACCCGGATACAAATCTGATATTTCTAAAGTTAATGGAACAATCATTAACGACACCACTGCCACAACTAACTATTACATTACTTATACAGGCAATCCTGTTAATACATGGACCGCTTCCGTAAAATTACCAGATGGTTCAACAAAGGAAATTACTGGTACTAAAAATGATGCTGGTGAAAATCCACGAGTCGGTGACAAAGTTACTTTTAATACTCCAACCGTTGCTGGATATGATGTCACTTCAAGCACTATAACTGGGACTATTAATTCCAAAGGTGATGTTGATGTTGATTTTGACAATCCAACTTATTCACGAAAACAATACACTAATACTGTAACCATAAAGTCTAATTTCCCTGATCAAACTGTCAGTGTCACTGGTCCTGTTGGGCCGGTTAAAATTGATGTTCCTAAGGCAGATGGTTACACAGCAAGTCCCTCTCAAATTACTGGTACTATTAATTCTGATGGAACTATTACCTTAGATCCAAATCAGGACATTACTTATACGGGTAACCCAGTAACTAGTGCTTCTGCAACAATCAAAGCAACTCAAAATGGCACTACGAAGCTACCAGATATTTCTGTTGCCGGAATTTCTGGTAATGTCGGCGACACTGTTGATGTCAAAGTTCCAACTAAAGAAGGTTATACTAGCCCCGAATCTGTTAAAGGTATTATCCAACCTGACGGTAAAACAGTTTTAGTTAAAGAACCAGTCAACTATGTTGGCGTTGCATATACAGACTCGCCAGCTACAATTAAATCTAATCTCGGTGATCAGCATGTTGATCATCTTAGCGGTAAAGTTGGTGAAACTGTGACTGTCAACGTTCCTAACGTTGAGGGATATACAGCAGACAAATCTACAGTTACTGGACTTATGAACCCAGGTGGTTCCATCACTTCTACGGATGTCGTAACTTACACCCCTAAAAAGATAGATACCGGTACTGCTACCATCAATACGTCTAAAGGTAATAAAGTTATTTCTGGTTTAACTGGTACCGTTGATGAAAAAGGCGGAGTAACTATCAAGGTCCCCGACGTTCAAGGATATACTCCTGATAAATCTACTATCACTGGTACTATGAATCCTAATGGAACCGTTACTCCTAACGAAACTGTTAATTACACTCCTAACAATATTAAAGATGTCACAACTACCATCAGTACATCAAAGGGTGATAAAACTGTTTCCGGCTTAACCGGTACCGTTGATGAAAAAGGTGGAGTAACTATCAAGGTCCCCGACGTTCAAGGATATACTCCTGATAAATCTACTATCACTGGTACTATGAATCCTAATGGAACCGTTACTCCTAATGAAACTGTTACCTACACTCCTAACGATATTAAGGATGTTTCAACTACCATCAGTACTTCCAAGGGTGATAAAACTGTTTCCGGCTTAACCGGTACTGTTGACAAAAAAGACGGGGTAACTATTACGGTGCCCGATGTTCAAGGTTATACTCCTGATAAGTCTACTATCACTGGTACTATGAACCCTGACGGAACTGTTACTACTAATGAAACCGTTAACTACACTCCTAACAATATTAAAGACGCTTCAACTACTATCAGCACATCCAAGGGTAATAAAACTGTTTCCGGCTTAACCGGTACCGTTGACAAAAAAGACGGAGTAACTATTAAAGTTCCTGATGTCCAAGGCTATACTCCTGATAAGTCTACTATCACTGGTACCATGAATCCTGATGGAACTGTTACTCCTAGCGAAACCGTCAACTACACTCCAAATACTGTTAATAATGGTAAAATCACTATCAGTACACCTAATGGGAATAAAACTATTTCTAACTTAACTGGTACTGTTGACGATAAGAATGGTGTAAATATCAAGGTTCCTGACGTTCAGGGCTATACTCCTGATAAATCTACTATCACTGGTACCATGAATCCTGATGGAACCGTTACTACTGATGAAAAAGTTAACTACACTCCAAAGGATATTAAAGGTGCCTCAACTACTATTAGCACACCTAAAGGTAGTCAAACAATTTCAGGTTTAACTGGTACTGTTGATGAAAAAGGTGGAGTAACTATCACGGTACCCGACGTTCAAGGTTATACCCCTGATAAATCTACTATCACTGGTACTATGAATCCTGATGGAACTGTCACACCTAACGAAACTGTTAATTACACACCAAACAATATTAAAGATGTCACAACTACCATCAGTACTTCCAAGGGTGATAAAACTGTTTCCGGCTTAACCGGTACCGTTGACAAAAAAGACGGGGTAACCATTAAAGTTCCCGATGTTCAAGGTTATACTCCTGATAAATCTACTATCACTGGTACTATGAATCCTGATGGAACCGTTACTACTAATGAAACTGTTAACTACACTCCTAACAATATTAAAGATGTCACAACCATCATCAGTACTTCCAAGGGTGATAAAACTGTTACAGGACTAAATGGAGTCGTTGATGCCAAAAACGGAGTAACTATTACGGTGCCCGACGTTCAAGGTTATACCCCTGATAAATCCACTATCACTGGTACTATGAATCCCGACGGAACTGTCACACCTAATGAAACTGTTAACTACATTCCTAATAATATTAAAGACGCCTCAACTACTATCAATACACCTAAAGGTAGTAAAACAATTTCAGGTTTAAACGGTACTGTTGATAAAAAAGGTGGCGTAAGTATTAAGGTACCTAACGTTCAAGGTTATACTCCTGATAAATCTACTATCACTGGCACCATGAATCCTGATGGAACTGTTACTCCTGATGAAAAAGTAAACTACACACCAAACGATATTAAAGATGTCACAGCTACTATTAGTACATCTAAAGGTAATAAAACTGTTTCTGGTTTAACTGGTATTGTCGATGATAAAAATGGAGTAACCATTAAAGTTCCCGACGTTCCAGGCTATACCCCTGACAAACCTACTATTACTGGTACTATGAATCCTGATGGAACTGTCACACCTAGCGAAACTGTCAATTACACTCCTAATGCTGTTAATAACGGTAAAATCACTATCAGTACACCCGATGGTGATAAAACTATCACTAATTTAACTGGTACAGTCGACAACAAGAATGGTGTAACTATCAAGGTTCCTGATGTTCAAGGCTATACTCCTGATAAATCTACTATCACTGGTACTATGAATCCTGATGGAACCGTCACTCCTAATGAAAAAGTTACTTACACTGGTAATCCAGTTAACAATCAATCCTTAAATATTCCTACAACCAAGGATTCTAAAGATGCTACCCAAACAATTACTGGCTTAAGCGGTAAGGTCGGAGATACCTTAGAAGTTGTCGTACCAAAAATTGATGGTTACAGCTCAAATGTCAGAACAGTTAAAGCCATTATCAATCCCGATGGCAGCATTACTACTGCTGATAAGGTCATTTACACAAAGATTCTTTCAAATAACAGTAATTCAAACGTTACTGGTAACGAAACCACTCTTGAAATGAAATATCAGACAATTTCTACCTACGCTGACAAACCAGATGTTCAAGTTTATGGACTTGATTCTGACAATACAATGACAGCAATCAAAGGTCGTATCCTCCCTCATCACACTAATTGGAAGAGCGATGCCGTTATCACAATCGACGGAACAACTTATTATCGCGTTGCTACTAACGAATTCGTCAAAACTATTCAAGCCTATCCATACGAAGCTTTGAATTTGTACATCAGAACTTACAATGACTCTGCTAAACCACTTTACAGAGCTGAAGAAGATTTGATTGCTAATAAGACATTAGCTCCAAGTTCAAGCTGGATCACTGATCGAAAGGCTTACTTCATTAATGGTGAAAAATATTATCGTGTTGCTACTAATGAATTTGTTAAGGCCACTGATGTTTATGTATATTCACCAGTTAAGATGACCGTGGCAGCTCATTCTGATTCAAGTAAGAAAGTTTATGATGCTAAAGGTCAATTAGTCGAAAACTACGTCCTCAATGCCAATTCTAATTGGAAAGCTGACAGTATTGCTTATATCAATGGTGATAAATACTATCGTGTCGCTACTAACAAGTTTGTCAAAGCCGATGACGTTTATGTTTACACACCAGCCAAGTTGGTTGTTACAACTCATGCCGATTCAGCTAAAAATGTTTATAACGACAAAGGTCAACTAGTTAAGGAACGCACTCTTGGTGCTAGTTCTAATTGGTTAGTCGATGCCACTACTTACATTAATGGTGTAAAGTACTATCGTGTCGCTACTGATGAATTTGTTAAAGCTGATGATGTTGATATCAGACGTTAATAACTAGATACACAAAAACCCGCGAATCTAAAAAAGATTGGCGGGTTTTTTGTATCTCAATTTTATAAGAATGAACGTAAAATTTCTTTCATTGGTGGTAATTCTGGCAAGCTCTTCTTATCAACAACGTGACCAAAACCAAATTTAGCATAGCCTTGGGCTTCATCCATCATAATTTTACCAGGAAGTGGAGCCTCATCATTAACTGCTACATCCAAAAGAACTGGTTTTTCAGGGTTACGATACTTGGCAATTGCTTCAGAGAACTGTTCATCAGTTGTGATTCTCTCACCGATACCGCCACAAGCTTCAGCAAACTTGGCAAAATCAATATTTGGCAAACTGATACCATAATTCTGTTGCCCAGCTGACTGTTGTTCATATTCGATAAAGGCTAGTAGTTTGTTATTCAAGACCACAAATAGCATTGGCAATTTATATCTCACTGCTGTTGCAAAGTCCTGCATTACCATTGAAAAGGCACCATCACCGGCAATCGCATAAACTGGTCGATCAGGCATATCCATCTTGGCGGCAATCGCGCCTGGCAAAGCACAGCCCATCGTCCCTAACCAAGCTGAAATAGTATACATCTGACTAGATTTAGCGGTTAAGAATCTAGCACCAAAAGCTGTCGAAGTACCAACATCAATCGACCATACAGTATCTCGAGGAGCACTCTTACTAAGATTATGGAACATTAATGACGGTAAGACACCATCGTGTTTCTTGGAATAAACATCATGCATCCAACTGTGCCACTGGCCAATCTTTGCAACTGCTAGATCCAAGAAATGACGTTCCTTAACTGGTTCACCTAATTCATTCCAGCGACTCAAGACTTCTTTGGTATCACCTTGAATAGCTAAATTGACGTGACGACGTTTACCTAAGCGATCGGCATTGATATCAACTTGAATAGCATCAACTTTCTTATTTAAATATGGTGCATAAGGATAGTCTGTACCCAGCATAATTACCAAATCAGCCTTTTGCATCATTTCAAAAGCCGGTTTAGTCCCCAATTTACCTAACTGACCTAAGTTATAAGGATGGTCATCGTCTACCATCCCTTTGGCAGGCATTGTCAAAATAATTGGCAGTTTATATTTTTCAATGAATTCTTTTGTTTCAGCTTTAGCATCTTTGATACCAACACCAGCTAAAACAATCGGATTAGAGTGAATTTTCATCATTTCCACGGCTTGCTTAATCTGATCATCATTAACTTTGTAGTCATCTAACTTGAAATTATCAACATTAGGAGTGAAATTATCCTTAATCATATGTGCTGGAATGTCATCTGGAATTGTCAAAACAGCAACACCCTTTTTAGCAATAGCTGTTCTAATAGCTTCATCCATGATTCTTGGCAGTGATTGTGGATCCATGATAATTTTGTTGTAAACGGCAACATCTTCAAACAAAACATGCGTATCAACTTCTTGGAAGAAATCAGTATTCAATAGTTTCGATTGAACTTGTCCTAAAATTGCTAGAACAGGCGCATGATCCATCTTAGCGTCATACAAACCATTTAACAGATGAATAGCTCCTGGTCCACCAATCGACAAACAAACACCTAACTTACCTGTTAATTTAGCATGTGCGGCAGCCGACAAGGCAGCCACTTCTTCATGCAAAACATGTGTAAATTTAATCTTATCCTGTGAACGATACAAAGCATCAATTGTCGTATCAACGGAATCACCTGGTATTCCGTAAATATTATCGACACCCCATTTTTCTAAAACTTCGACCATTTTATCAGATGCACGAACACTCATAGTTGTCCCTCCTAGTATCAGTTACTTATACCGTACCATAATAATTTCACAATAGAAGCAATATGCTCACGTCCTGATATATCAATTTATTTATATTTTGATAACTCAGATTGTGAACACATTATTTATGAGTAATTCTATTTTTTCTATTTTCTGTTATCATATATTTAGACATTTCTAGGGGGATCACAATATGGTTAAGCAATTCCAGCTTTATCGTTGGTTGCGTTTCATTTTTTTACTAGTGGCAGGTATTCTAATTGTCATTGCACCAATCAAGAGTTTTGATATCATCATCTACATCGTTTCTACTTACATCGCCATCTATGGTGTTCTATCAATTATCGACGGTTTAAGTATTCGTAAAAGTACAGGGGAAAACAATATTGCTATTGGATTAGGTGTCGGCGCTTTATTCTTGGCCTTAGGGGTTTTACTATTTGCACGTTTTTTTGTTAATTTGGTACCTCCCGTTTTAGGTATCATCTTGTTAGTGAATGGTATCAATCAATTCCGAGATTCTCACGAGATGACAAAAAGGGTTCAGATAACACCCTACTTGGACTATTTTTACTCAGCCCTTCTAATGCTTGCAGGTATTGTGTTTATTCTGAACCCTTCTAAAACAATTATATTCATTTATCAATTATTCGGATTAAGCCTAGTTGTATTGGCCTTTTTCGAAATTATAAATTCCAGAATCTATCGTCATTAAGTTAGATCTGGATTTTTTTTAAGGTAATAGTACTCAAACTATTTGTAATAGCGCTGTTGTCATAATGAATCGTGGCTTGCCACGTTTGAATATTACTACCATTTCTAATTGAGATTGCTTCTACTTGAATTTTGCCGATTTTCAATGAATTGAGGTTATGAAGCGATACACTCAAAATAGCAGCCGTATCATTGTTTTCCATATTCAAATTAGCCCCAATACTAGCAGCCGTTTCTGACAACATAGCATTGATACTGCCAGCCTTTTTTTCTTCCATTTGTAGATGTTCGTCGTTGATATCCATCTGCAAAACCACTTTATGTTTTCCTTCTTCAACTACTTCAATTCCCAAATCATTTAGCAAACTCATTTTTTACCTCAATTTTTTTCATAATTAGTTAAAATTTTATTCTTCAAATGTTTTACAATCAAGTTATAGCAATTTTAATAATATCAAATTACTAAAGGAAAAGAGGTCACATTTTGGAAAATTGGTTAGTCAAACGTGCAAAATTAGATCCAGATAAGGTGGCTTTAATCCTAGAACATGCGGATTTCACCTTCAAAGAACTAAATGTGTGTGTTCAATTATTTGCTAGCAAATTATTTACCAGCGGAATTCGCAAAAATGATCCCGTAGCATTATTTTCCGATAATTGTTTCAACGGTTACGTTGCCATTCTAGCACTTCAACAATTAGGTGCACGGACAATCATGCTTGATACCGAGCTTTCCTTTGATTCATTGAATTATCAAATTCACGATTGCAAGCCCAAAACTATCCTGATCAGTGACTCTGCTTCCACAGAAGAGATTACCAAAGTGGACTGGTCACAGACCTTAATGTCCGATATTTTGAGCCTTAACAAAAGTGCTGACTACACGCCGGTTTCCGAATTCGACGATAATCAGGTTGCTGTTATTCTCTATACTCCTAATGATAACAATGATATCGGTGTTATGCTGACTTATGGCAATTTTTTCTTCTCTGCTATGGGAACTTCTTTGAGTTTAGGCATTACCAAACAAGATATTTGGGTTCTAACACTACCAATTTTCAATGCTCCCGGTTTTTCAATCATTATGCGTTCATTGATTTATGGTATTGGCGTTTATTTAATTGATGGTTTTGATATTAGTCAGATAAATAAAGTTCTTATCAATGAAAGAGCCACAATAATCTCACTTACGCCACCAATGTTGCGAGATTTGTTAAACACTTTACCCAAAGGCAAAAGCTACAATTCTAAATTCCGTTGTGTTTTCCTAGGTTATGGTTTAGTCGATAACTGGACTATCTTGCGTTGTAACATGCTCGACATCCCCGTATTGCAATCATATGGCATGACTGACACCACTTCTAATATTGCCGCCTTAAGTTTCAACGATGCTGAGGCTAAAACTGGATCCTGTGGACAACCATTTTTCACGGAACAAATAAGAATTACCGATATCAATCAAGATAATATCGGCTGTATTGAGGTTAAATCACCCACTATTGCTATTGGTTATTTGAATAAACGTCAACTATACCAATCACGTTTCACCAAAGATGGCTTCTTCAAAACTGGCGATATGGGTTATTTGGACGAAGACAATTTTCTTTACCTCAAGGGTCGCAAGTCGGAATTGATCTATCGTGGTAACAAAATTATTTATCCACGTGAAATTGAAAATATTTATCGCAGTATCAACGGTATTGTCGATATTTGTATCGTCGGAATTGATAATAATTTAGAAAACCAAGTCCCAGTAGCCTACATCGAATTAAAGCAGAACGCCTATCTCAGTGGTGCTACCCTGGAAGAATTTGGTCGTCACAATTTAATCGACTATCAAGTCCCAACTGAATTCCGTTTAGTCGAGAAAATTCCTAAGACTACCAGTGGAAAGATTTTACATACTAAGCTATTCGAAATGAAGTATAAAATTTTATAGAAATTAATAACAAAATCCTGTTAAGGCCGATTATACATAAGCCTAACAGGATTTTTTCTTAATAGTATTCGTTCGAGACCAATCGTACTTGTTGTGTAAGATGGCATTTTTCATATTGCATTCAAAAAAACATCGTAGTAAGATAATTAATCGTTAGACATCTAACATTTATTTTAAAGAGGTTAACTTATGACGTCAAAAAATACCAATACATTACTAAAAATTGCATCCACTCAATTGTCCCGACGCTTCGATGCTTTTGCCAAAGACTACGATATGACTTGGGTTCAAATGTCGATCATTGACTTTCTCAGTCACAATAAAGACAGAGAACTATTTCAACGCGATATAGAGGAAGAATTCTTTATCCAACGTTCAACGGCCACGATTGCCTTACAACGAATGGAAAAAAAAGATTTGATTTATCGAAAACCTTCAACTCAAGATGCTCGCCAAAAATCAGTCTATCTAACTGACAAAGCACATGCACTCGAAAGGAAAATCAGTGACTACATGATTCATCAACAGCAAATATTAGAGAAAAATTTTACTACTGAGGAATTAACCATTGTTGAGAAATTTCTTAAATTCCAAGCTTTTCAGGAGGAAAAATAATGGAAAATCAAGAAAAGATACCACTAAAAGTTCTGCTGGCAGTCATTGCGGCAGGGCTAATGTCATTTTGTGGGGTTATCGTTGAAACTTCAATGAACATAGCCTTCCCTACTTTGATGAAAGAATTCAACATCAACACTTCAACTGTTCAATGGATGACTACCATCTATCTGTTAGTCGTTGCCATCATCGTTCCCTTATCTTCATTTTTTAAACGCAATTTTAAAACTAAAACTTTATTTATCTATGCAAACCTCTTCTTCATTCTTGGGGTTTTAATTGACGCCATAGCCCCTATCTTCCCTGCACTTCTTTTAGGACGTGTTATTCAAGGATTAGGAACAGGAATTGCTTTACCCTTAATGTTCAATATCATTTTAGAAAATGTTCCCGAAAGTAAAATCGGTCTGATGATGGGCTTAGGTACCTTAATCACAGCTGTAGCTCCCGCTATTGGTCCTACTTTCGGTGGCCTAGTCGTCAGTTCATTCGGTTGGCGTTATATTTTTGTCATCTTACTACCAGTATTAATTATTTCTTTCTTTTTAGGTATTAAAAACATTAATCAAAAGAGTCCTTTGCAAAAGTCTAAATTTGATTTGCCGAGTTTAATTGCTTTGATTCTAACTTTTACTGGCCTTATCTTTGGTTTCAGTAACATGAGCCAAATGAATTTAACTGTTATCTTAGCCTTTGTTATTGGAATTATCGGTTTAATTTGGTTCATCCTTCGCTCCAACAGTCTTAGTGAACCATTGTTGAATTTAGGTGTCCTCAAAAATCACATTTTTAGTGGTCACCTATTCAGTTCTTCCTATTTCAGATCTTGTCTCTAGGTTTTGCCTTTATACTGCCAAACTATATTCAGTTGGTTAACGGTAATAACGCCACCGTTGCCGGTTTAGCCGTTTTACCTGCCGGAGTTGTCGGCGCTATTTTAGCTCCTTTAGGTGGAAAAATTTTGGACGAGGTTGGCGCCAGAATTCCAATTTTATCCGGTGTAACTCTGGCTAATATTTCATTGATTATCTTTACAATTTTCAGTCTGAAGTTAAGTAACACAATGATTATTTGGTTCTACATTATCTACATGTTAGGTATGGGTATGTCGTTCGGTAACATTATGACTGACGGTCTCAAATATCTTTCCAACAACGATCAAGCTGACGGTAACGCCTTATTCAACACCTTACAACAGTTTGCTGGAGCTACTGGTACTTCAATTGTTTCCGCCATTATCGCTCAAAGTCAAAATAACACTCATTTGAGTACTGCAACATCAACTGCCATTGGTACTCAACATGCATTTATCGTTTTAGTCATCTTAGGACTAATCAATCTTGGTATCCTATTTATCTTCGTTCCTAAAGCAAATCACTCTAAATAGTACTCAAAAAAATTAGCAATCTTATCCATCAATCTTGGTTCCACTAAATGCCCTGCTCTGTACCCAGTAATAAAGGCTACTTGCTCACCATAAGTTTTTCCTTGCAAATTATCGAAGAAATCTTTTGACATCCGATATGGAATTCGTGGATCTTTAGTCCCATGCCAAAATAAGACTGGACGGCGATTGATTTTTTCAGGCCGACTATTGAGATCGTAATTACCGATCCAAGCTACCAATTTATCAAAATCAGCTGGCATATATAAATTACGTTTTTGGGCATCATCAATAATCAATTGAGCATAACCTTTTAAATTAGGTGTGCCCATGATTACTGTAGCAGCGGTGATTTCTGGATGTTGCGTCAATAAAGCCGCCGTAGTGATACCGCCCATCGAGTAACCACCAACACCGATCTTTTGATCTTTTATCAAATCACTTTTTTGATAGTACTGGCAAATTAGCGAGAATTCACTGAGATTGCCTTGAATACTGTTCCAGAAAGTCACTGAAGGTACCGAGGAAACATCCGCATGACGTTCTCCATGATTAGGTGCATCAGGTAAAACAACTCGAATATTTTTCTGCGCTAATTTTCTGGCCTGTGTCAAAACTTGTTCTTTGGCTGAACGCCAACCGTGATAAAAAACTACTAGTGGCAAAGGTTCATTAATTAGTTCTTCTTGTATGACTTCTAATGTTGGCACATCTTGGATAGATCTAGGAATTATTTTTAGCATTTTCACACCTCATGACCATAATATTATCGCATCAAGCACAAAAAAAGTAGGAATACAGAATATTCCTACTTTATATTATATATACGGTAAATTACGATTTTTAATTTTGAATAATAATTCCTCTACATCACGATTGTGACGATGACCCGTGTTGATATCATATTCAATCAAATCACGTCGAAAGTTATTTAACTCGTCTTCCAAACTGTCATTATACTCTAGTAATTCTAGGTGCTTGAACACTAGTCTTATTAATGATCCTTCACGACCCAAGTTAAAAGATCCAACAGACTCCTCTACTGATCGAATAAAGTTATCACGTTCCACGCTAGAAATGCGTACTTCTTTCAAAGTCATACCACCCTTCTCTATAAGATATCCTCAATATGCAATAATCTCTCTTTATCAATGTCCATTATGTATCACAATGTCACTGATGTGCTTCCAGTTTTATATAAAATACTTATACTTTTCTGAACAAGTTATATAATATCAGTATTCTACACGTACTTAGAGTATGACATTCAATGTATCCTCTGTCATTGATGTCATCAAATACAACAAAATAGTGTATTTAATTTATGAATCTTTTTAAAATCTTGTTTTTTTGCTCAAATTATTTTCCTGAATTGTAGAAATAAATTTATATCAGACTTATAATTAATTTGGTTATATAGGCGAGATGTATTAACCTAACAATGTTTCATTGTTATCCTTTTAGAGTAGTACTCCTTCTCAACTGCTTAGGAATCAGGGTTAGTGGTAGGCTCTGGTTTAAATTTCTCGCAAAAATAAAGGCTAGTGGTAGGCCTTTATTTTTTTTGCTCTAAAGCGCATGAACATTGGTTAATACCAATTCTCGAAAATAAAGTTTACAAATATAGACTTATCAGCTTCTATTTAAAACTAAAACCAAGAAATTGCAAGCCTACATTTGTAAATTACGTTTTTCTTATTAATTTTATGTGAAATATGCCGTCTTCCGCAACAAATCCAATTGGTCTGGAACGCTGTGGACACAGATTTGAGCTAATTGAAGTTCACAATTATCTCAAATACTGGTCTTGTCCTAAGTGGGAAACCCACTAAGGACAATTTCACAGCTGAGACCAATTGGATTTGTTACTCCAGACTAGTAAACGTATTCTATGTATTGTTTCTTTTCTAAATTTTTGAAATAACTGATAAAAAATAGCAGTATTTATTCATAGTTTTCAATACACTTAAGTGTACTAATCCCATAAAATAGATACTGCTTTTAATTCATCTAACGAATAGCTATTTATTATTTACCCCGAAATAAATAATAAGAATAGGATCTAGCCCGAAACAAAAATCGGAAATGCATTCAGCTATGAGATTATTGTTAACGGCTTTGCCGTTTACAATAAGGCCGGACTTGAAGATCCATTATTTTGCACGAAGTGTGAAATAATTAGCTTCAAGCCGTGCCCATAGCGTTCCAATGCATTCCCGATTTTTGTGGAGGGCGGCATCTTAAACTCACCCTTAAAATACTATTTAATTTTTATTATATTCAGGATCATCCAAATCCCGTTCAATATCTACACCATATAACTTATTAACAGCTGAATCCTTAGGAGCTGGATGAACAACTACTATTGCAATAGCGCCCTTACTACTTACATAACCAACAAAGGTGGTTACTTCTTCTACATAATAGGCCAAACCATCTGTATGAATGATATATTGTCCAGCAACGGGCATACTTTCAATGTAAACTTTATTCATGCGGATATAGTCGTCGCCTTCGTGAAGCACGATTAATACTTTATACAATTTAAATACACCCTTTTCTTATTTCACTTCTTGCCTTAGCATAATAATATTAGTGTTAAATAGTCAACAAACTTAATCAATTATTTTTAGAGGATGGAAAAAATGCAAAATAAGCGCCAAATTTATGGTGATCGAATCGTAGTCAAAGTTGGTACTAGTACTCTGATTCGTCAAAACAGCAAAATCAACTTAGAAGTTATTAAAGAACTAGCTCATGTACTTAGCACTTTAAAAAAAGATGGTAAAGATGTCGTTCTTGTTTCATCTGGAGCTATTGGTGTCGGTATGGGGGTACTGGGAATCGATAAGCGTCCTATCAAAATTTCCAAACAACAAGCTGTTGCCGCTGTTGGACAAGCAGAATTGATGCAGATTTACAATGAAGCCTTTCACGAATATGGAATGTCAGTCGCCCAAATGTTGATTACTCGTGATATAATCGATTATCCCGAAAGTCATACTAATGTGATGAACAGTTTCCAAGAATTGATGTCAATGGACAATGCCATCCCTATCGTCAACGAAAATGATACTGTAACTGTTTCTGAATTGGATCATCACACTAAATTTGGTGATAACGACCAATTGTCGGCTATCGTAACTAATTTAGTCGATGCTGATTTATTAATCATGTTATCAGATATTGATGGTTTCTATTCAGCTAATCCACTCAAAGTTCCTGATGCTCATTTAATCGACAGTATCAACAAAATCAATCCTGATATTATTGCCGCTGCTGGTGGTCACGGAACTAAATATGGAACTGGTGGTATGACAACTAAACTAAAAGCCGCAGAATTAATTTTGAAACATAATCAACAGATGGTTCTTACAAATGGTAAAAATCCTGATGTTATTTTCAATATTCTTTCCGGCGATGCAGTTGGGACTCTCTTCTCCAAAAACATTCAATGACCTACAGGAGGAAAATATGAACAACGAATACCCTATTGCCAAAGCTATCGTTACTTTGATTACTAGTTACAAGAATCTCGCTACTAAAAGAATTCGACCTTTGGGACTCTACCCTGGTCAGGATATGATTCTACTGGAATTATTCAAAAATAATAATGTTTCACAAAATAAATTAGTCACTACTTTATGTGTCGACCACTCAACTATTGCCAAATCAATCAACCGTATGACTAAAGCTGGCTTGGTAACAACTTCTAAATCTAAAGAAGATAAACGTATAACACTCGTTAGCTTAACTAACAGTGGTACTGAAATGGCAAAAAAACTACACGCTATTCTTTTGGAAGCTGAAAAAAGTACCACTGAAGGTTTAAGTACTGAGGAACAACGTCTCTTCTTAGAAATGATTGGCAAGATTAGTCAAAATATTAATAACAGTTAAATATGTTGACAGCCACATAAAATAGAGTAGAATACTAATTACGTTGACAACAACACAACGCAAAAAAATTAAAATTACTTAGACAAGAAAGTAGTGGACATTGGTCCACTATTTTTTTGCGTAACTACTTTTTCCAATAACTGATATACTTAAAACATTAGAAAGCGTTTTAGGAGTGAAAATAATGACTAATCTCGAAGAAATGGGCCAAAAAGCCCAAGATGCTGCCTTTGAATTAGGACAACTAGGTTCCAAAGAAAAAAATACAGCCCTTTTGACTATGGCCGACAGTCTAGTATTGAATACTAAGGAAATTGTCGCTGCTAACAAAGAGGACTATGACAAAGCTAAGGAGAACGGTACTAAAAAAGCGATGCTTGATCGTTTGTTGCTTACACCTGATCGTATCAATGATATGGCTAACGGCTTACGTCAAGTTGTCGAACTACCTGACCCCATTGGCAAAGTTGATCGTGGCTGGCAAACAACTAGCGGGCTCGACATTACTCAAGAGCGTGTCCCCTTAGGTGTTATTGGAATGATTTACGAAGCTCGTCCTAACGTTACCGTTGATGCCGCCGGCTTATGTTTTAAAGCCGGTAATGCTGTTATTTTGCGTGGTGGTAAGGAAGCTATCAATTCCAACATTGCTCTCTCAGAAACTTTACGTCATGCCCTTCAAAAAGTCGGTATTAACCAAGATGCTGTTCAATTGATCGATGATGTTAGTCATGAAACAGCTCAAAAAATGATGGAATTGAACCAATACATTGATGTCTTGATTCCTCGTGGTAGTGGTAAATTTATCAAGATGGTCGTCGACAAAGCTAAAGTTCCGATTATTGAAACCGGTGCTGGTAATTGCCATATCTATGTTGATAAGGATGCCGATTTGGACAAAGCTCTTAAGATTATCATCAATGCCAAAGTTCAGCGCCCTTCCGTTTGCAATGCCGCTGAAAAAGTAATTTTACATCGCGACATTGCTAATCAATTTTTGCCTGAACTTTTTGATGCTTTAAGAGCTAATAGTGTTGAAGTCCGTGGCGACACTTTATCTAAAGCTATCGTACCTGATATTGTGCCTGCTACTGAAGAAGATTGGGGTACCGAATACGACGACTATATTATTGCCATTAAAATTGTCGATTCAATTGACGATGCTATCAAACACATCAACAAATACAACACTAAGCATAGCGAATCAATTATTACCGAAAACTATAGTAGCAGTCGCCAATTCATGAAACAAATTGATGCCGCAGTTGTTTACACTAACGCCTCAACTCGTTTCACTGATGGGCAACAATTCGGTTTCGGTGCTGAAATTGGTATTAGTACTCAAAAGCTACACGCTAGAGGTCCCATGGGTGCCAACGAACTAACAACAACAAAGTATCTGGTACAAGGCGATGGACAAATCAGAAAATAAAATTCAACCTATCAAACAAATCACCGATAAACACAGGCAACTATTTTTAGAGGCCGATCCGTCTCAAGAAATAATTAAAAGCTATTTACCACGAGCCTATAAATTTGAATTAGTCTGTGGAAAAGATTTATTGGGCGTGGTTTTACTGTTAGACACTCACCCAAAAACAGTGGAAATTGTGAATATTGCTGTGGATGGAAAACATCGTAATCATGGTCTAGGCGAGTATCTAATTAACTTTACTTGTGATTGGGCTAAGAAACACAATTACAAGACAATTGAAATTGGAACTGGTAGCACTAGTTTTGCACAACTCTACCTTTATCAAAAATGCGGTTTTCGAGTTGTTAACATTGATAACAATTTTTTTGTTGATAACTATTCCGAACCAATCATCGAAAATAAATTAGTTTTAAAAGATATGATTAGACTCAAAAAGGTACTTCCGTGAACGGAAGTACCTTTTTTTAGTTACGATATTGTGCAGCTATAGTTTCAGTGTTCTTTCTGGTTTCGTTCATAACACTAATTTGATATGCTTCCATAGTAGTTTGAACAGTATTCCAGTAATTAATGGCATCGGTTTGACGATGTGTTTCTTGGGCTACGTTATTTAACATTTCATTATTCTTCTTAAGTTCTGATGTTACCTTACTTGTGGCACTTCTAATTTCTTGTGTAATTTCTGAAGTCGCATTTTTAATTGCATCAGTAAGAGTATCTTTCATTTCTTCAATTTTTTGATTTTGACCCACATATCTCAGGGCTTTTTCCCAAGTGGGAACTCCCTCTAATAGGGTTTTATATATTTCAAAAAAGTAATGCATATTATCAGTCGCCGTTTTAGGAAAATATACAATGTTTTGTCGAATAACTTCACTATAATAACTTAATTTATATTCTGCCTGGTTTTTATCAAGCTTGACTTGATCTGTAAAAGCCGAATAAATTGGTGTCAAACTTGAATCATATTTAAATTTTTCTTTCAAAGTAGTATCACTGCAGTCATGATCTTGACAATATTTCTTATCAGCATTTAGGATGCTATTCTTTTTTGAAACTATTAAATGATTTTTTAAACTTGCAATCGGTTGAGAAATTCTATATCCACGTTTGGCAAAAGAATGGAAAATAATTCCCAGAATTAAAAGAGGTATTCCCAGAATACGTGTAATTGGAATTATCCACATAATAATACCTAATACAATAGCTCTATTAGAAAATGTTCTTCGGAAATAATCAATCGGTTTAGTCTGTGGCAACATTCCATTATGCTTAGCACAATATGCTTCTTCATTAGGATGACGACATACATATGCAAAATCCTCATATCGACCATCAATTTGATCTACTTTTTGATTGAACGACTCTGTATATTGATTGACATCTTGAATAAATTCTTTGCCTAATTGTTCCAATTCTAATTTGGCTCCAATTAGAGATTTCATGTGTCCTACAAGTTCTTTCAAGGGCATTTGATTCAATCTTTCAGTGTCATCAAAAGACCAATCATAGTTGTAATTACCCATCTTCGATCATTTTCAAATGACTTAGCTTCATTCATGGCTGCCTCAGCATCCTCTATAGTACTAGCCGTATATTCAACATTTTCTTTCATATTTAAACCCTCCACTTAATATCTAGGGCAATTATATGAAATCAATGTGTCACCATATGACATTGAGACAAAATCAAACAAAAAAGCCCATAAAATTATGGACTTTTAATTTTTCTTAGATAGCGTAACTGAGTGCTTAATAAATTTATAGATATGTAAATCCTTAGCAATCAACAGTATGTCACCCACCATTACAGCTACAACAATGACGGATAAAAAGATAATCTGCCCAAATGATGATGCATCCAATTGAAAACCTTGGAATCTCAAATCGGTCAACACTGCATAGACGATATAACCGATAATCAAAAATTCAATAAATTCGAAGGGTCCTTGAAATCGGGCTCCAAAGCGCTGATCTAGTTTTCTATCTAACGTACTTAGTTTTTCATCAGAAAAGAAAGATAATTCTATTATCGTGTTCCTCATGTTTAAAATTATTTCCAAAAGTAAAAGTAAGAGCCAAAACAAGAAAATCGACATGAATCCTATAAAATAGTCACTAGATAACATTATTTTTCCTTTCATATATCTAACTCAATTTTAAATACTTCTGTCGAATTTCTCAAGTTACTTTCACTTTGTAAACGAAAACATATTAATAACCTAGTGAGTAATTGACCACATTTTCAACAACTTCACCATTTTCAACGTATGACTTAAGATTACGTTTGAAAATATCAAAGGCACGTTCTTCATAATGAACGCTCATTCCTGCATCATGTGGCGTGATAATAACGTTCTTCATATCCCAAAGTGGACTGTCACTTGGTAATGGCTCTGGTGTAGTTACATCCAAAGCAGCACCAGCAATAGCTTCATCATTCAAAGCCTCAACCAAATCATCCATATTAGTTGTCTTGCCACGACCAATATTAATGTAATAAGCCTTCTTAGACATAGCATCGAATAAATCTTTATTGAAGATACCTAAAGTTTCGTCTGTGTCTGGTAAGGCATTGATCACAAAGTGAACTTCATTGATTCTGTTAGAAAGTTCTGACATAGGAATCATTTCATCGATATATTCGGCTGGTTTATCACTGTGACGAACACCGATAGTCTTCATACCCAAAGCCTTGGCGTATTTAGCAATCAGAGTTCCAATATGACCAACACCGACAATCATGACAGTCTTGTTATAAACTTCGTCATAACCTTCATCATGCTTCCACTCTCTTGCATCTTGATGTCTTGCTGTCAAATTCATGCGACGAACAAACATTAACATATAAGCCAAAGTTTGTTCCGCAATATTAATTGCATTAGCACCTGATCCATTAGTTAAAATAACGCCTTTACTATTTAATTCAGGTAATGGCAGTGCATCAACACCTGCACGGACAACTTGAATCCAATTTAAAGTATCGCTTTTAACTACGGCGTCCTTCAAAGTATTGGACCAATCATAAAGTACTTCCACACCATCAAAATCTTCTGGTGTCACCTGTTTGGGAGATACAACTTGTAAATCAATATTAGAAATTGATTCGATCTTCTCTCGTTGTTTTTTGGTTAAATTAACTAAACTAAGAACTTTCATCTTTCTACCTCATTTTTAATTTTAGGTTATGCTCCTACTATATAGCAAAAACTACCCAATATTTAATTGTTTGTCAAAAAATATTCGGAATGTATGATACAATATTACACGTTGCTCATTATTTGATTTATTTTACTATTTGTGTTAGTGATGGTTGCCCCGTATTGGTGGGACAATTTTTTTATGTTAATTTGCACTCTTGAAAGACAAATTAGAGCGAATTACAAACGATTGACCCATTTTTGAGTGAATTTTAATATTCGTGTTTTACTAACTATAATATAAATCTAATGAGAAAATTTAAATTATATTTAGGGGTAGTATCTATTATGCACTATACGTTGTTAGTACGTTGTGTCGCTGAATTTATCGGAACAGCCATCATGGTTGCCCTCGGTAACGGTTCTGTTGCCAACGTTGAATTAAAAGGAACAAAAGGTTTCCACGGTGGGTGGATTTTGATTGGATTTGGTTATGGTATCGGTGTTATGATTCCAGCCATGATGTTTGGTCCCATCTCTGGTGGACAAATTAATCCGGCCATGACATTGGCACTTGCCTTCAACGGAGAATTCCCATGGGCTGAAGTCGGTCCATATATCATTTCTCAATTCTTAGGTGCCATCTTCGGTCAATTGATGATCGTTGCCGCCTACAAACCTTATTACAATCAGACTGAAAACGTCGAAAGTATCTTGGGAACATTCTCAACTATCGATGCTGAAAACAGTCGTATCAACGGATTTATTAACGAATTTATTGGAACATTTATTTTAGTCTTTGGTGCCGTTGCTTTGACATCAGATCACATTGATCCACGTGCCGACTTTATCGGATTAGGATTCTTAGTTATGTGTTTAGTTGTTTCATTTGGTGGACCAACAGGACCTGCCTTGAATCCAGCTCGTGACTTAGGACCACGTCTATTGCATGCATTATTACCTTTAAATCCAAAAGGTTCTTCTCAATGGAAATACAGCTGGGTTCCAGTTGTTGCTCCAATCTTAGGTGCGGTTTGTGCCGTTAAGTTATATGGAGCATTCTTCTAAAGAGAGCGTGTAACAGGGACGGTTAGCCTCCGAGGATTTGCCTAAGAAGTGGAATTATCCGTTGAACTTTGCGGATGATTTCACTTCTGTAGCAAACCGGAAAAGGTTGTCCCTGTGGAACGTATTTCAATAGAGCGTGGAACAAGCCGGTTAGATTCTGAGCATTTGCAGGACTTTGCGAATTGGCTGCGTAGCAGACAGTTCGTGAAGTCAGGCAAAGCACAGGAATCTGGCCTGTGGAACGCGTTTCCACTATAAAACATAGAACCATGGTTATTAATATAAAAGCAAAAATAAGAGCTATAACTTCGCAACAGAAGTTATAGCTCTTTTTCTATTTATATGACAATCCCCGTTTGAATCTCTTCCAAAAACTAGAATCATCTGTCTGCAACATCAAGCCTTGATAAATTTTACCAATATACATTGCTAACAAAATGATACTTGCTAAGAGAATTAATAGTGAAATCGTTATTTCCATGGTACTAGCGTTGTTATTGATCAAACGTAGCGGCATGAAATATGATGAAAAGAATGGAACGTAAGACAAAATTTTTACAACAATTGAATCCACGTTATTCTGGAATGGAAATGTAACGAAGAATGCCACCAAATTCAACATAATGACCGGTTGAGCTGCTTTCGACGCGTCTTCTACTTTCGCAACTAAAGCTCCACAAAAGGCCGCTAAGATGGTGTAAATAACTACTCCTAATAATAGGTAAATCAGGTTAACACTTAACAAATTATGCATAACTGAATTAATCAACGTTTGATACTCGTTAACAAACGACTTGGTCAGCGATGAATTCTCGGCAAAGATGTACGCACCCCAACCACCTACTAAGTAAACTAAAATTTGTGTCAAAATGACTAACAAAACACCAAAAATCTTACCTAAGAAATATTTCAAAGCGGTTGTACTGGAAAAAATAATTTCCATAACTTTAGTACCTTTTTCTGAAGCAATTTCTTGGGCTGTAATGCTAGTATAAGTAATCAAAATCATGTAGACCATAATAACTGTGATCCAGAAGGATATGATTTTGCCCAAATTAGCGGTTCCGGCCTTCTTTTGAATATGCTCTGTTAATTTAGGTTGTTGCTGTAAAGCTTGTGACTGTTGAGCCGACAACTTTGCTCGTGACATATTCAATTGTTGCTGAGTCTGAACTAAGAAAGAATTTACTTTTGATTTCATTGATGAGCTTAATGAGGTTGTTCCCACATACTTGGCCGTTACACACTTATTGTCGGCCTTTAAAACAATATAACCTGCTAAATTATCTTTCTTCATCTTCTTAGTAGCTACTTTTTCATCAGTAACCTTTTTATCAATGTCATCTGAATTCTCTTTAAAAAAACTCTTCCGTAATGTTGGCTGTGAACTGATAACCGCTACATTAGAACTATCAGCCCCACCAGCGGCTCCTAGATACCCTGCACCAATCGTAATACCTAACATTAAAAATGGTCCCAGAATCAACATGACGAAGCTCCATGACTTAACTTGTCTCAAAAAGGTTTCAAAAGTTACGATCCATAACTTATTCATCTTTCTCACCAGCCTTTCTTCTAAAGATCTCATTCAGAGTTGGAGCTTGTTGACTGAATTCTTCGATATATTGGCCTTGAGTTATTTCATCAAAAATAGCTTTACCTGAAGACTCTTCATCCAAATAAAGAACAAAGCGGCGTTTTTCTAATGGTTTAGCAGCGACCACATGTGGCAACATGGCTAATTCATCGATAGTTTTATCGGTTGTAACGTAAATTCTAGTTTTTCCAAAGGAATCACGTACTTCTTGGACGGTTCCATGCAAAACGACTTTTCCATTACGCAACATTACTAACTTATCGCACAGTTCTTCAACATTTTCCATATCATGGCTGGAAAAGATAATCGATGCACCACGCTTTTTAGCGTCCAGAATAGCTTGTTTCAATAAATCAGAATTAACAGGATCAAGACCACTAAATGGTTCATCCAAAATAATTAACTTAGGATCATGAATCAAAGTACAAATTAATTGTACTTTTTGTTGATTACCCTTAGATAAATCCTTAATCTTATCCTTTTTAGTCCCTTTAACCGCAAACTTTTTCAACCAGTCATCGATTACTGGTCTAATCTCCTTAGCTGATTTATTCTTCAATCGAGCTAAGTAAATAATTTGTTGCTCAATCGTCAACTTTGGCATTAGACTACGTTCTTCCGGAAGATAACCAATTTCATCGAAAACACTCTCTGTGATTGGTTTATCATTCCAAGAAATAGTACCTTGGTAATTCAGAAAGTTCAAAATACTATGAAAGGTAGTCGACTTCCCAGCTCCATTTTGACCGATCAACCCTAAAATTTCACCATCGGCAACATCAAAAGTTACTTGCTTTAAAGCTTGTAACTCGCCGAATTGTTTACTAATATGATCTATCTTTAGCATTGGCTTTCCCCCTTGTACTGTTACTAAATTAAATTATACAGAGTTTTATCTATATTGTGTTTAAGCAAGACCTTTCTTATGAAAATACTTATGTTACAGTAGGGATTAACATGTGTCTTGGGGGATTTTATATGACTGACAAACAAAAAGGATTCTTTTACGCAATTATGGGGCCAGTTCTATGGGGATTTTCTGGCAGTATTGCTCAATATCTCTTCACCGAAGAAAGCATCCCCACACAGTGGATCGTCGGTATTCGTTTAATTTTTGCTGGCTTGATGCTTGTCATCTGGTGTTATTTCGCCGATTCTAAGGAATTATTCGCTATCTTGAAAAAACCACGCTACGTTATTCAATTATTGGCCTTTGGATTATTAGGTATGCTTCCAGCTCAGTATACTTATTTCATGGCTATCAAATATGGTAATGCACCGACTGCTACGGTTCTACAATTCTTAGGACCACTTTTCATTATTCTCTATTTATCCTTACGAAAATTACAGTGGCCTCGACGAATCGATATTATTTCCATTGCTTTAGCCTTATTAGGAACTTTTCTTCTAGTAACACATGGCCACATTGGTCAATTGATGCTATCACCAGCAGCAATCTTTTGGGGAGTCTGTGCCGGTTTGAGTCAAGCTTCTTATACTCTTTTACCAAGAGAATTGTTGAAACGTTTTGACGCTCGAATTGTAACCGGCTGGTCTATGTTGTTGGGTGGTATCGTCTTTGCACCTTTTGCTGATCTAACTAACGTTCCTACTTTAACTGGTACAGCTTGGATTTCCATTATCTTTATTGTTACCGGAGGAACTATGTTCTCGTATTTATTTTACTTACAGAGTCTCAACTATTTAACACCTTCAACTACAGGGATGCTAAGTGCTTTTGAACCTTTGACAGCGACTGTTTTAGCTGTAACATTGTTGAATACCAAGGTAAGTGGTGCTGAATTAATTGGTGCTTTACTAATTCTAGGTATCACTTTCCTACAAGCCCTACCGCCTAATCTCTTTAGGCTAAAATTTCGTTATAAAAATCATAATTAAAACAAAAACACGTCACCAATTCTATTTGAATTGACGACGTGTTTTTTTATTTCTTTGTTAAACCATTGGCGCGATTTTGACTATAAACCAAATCATTAATAGCTTTTTCATCACTATTTAAAACTTGTTCAATGTCGCTACCACGGTAAATCTTTTCCATTGCATCTTCTTCTAACTTACGAATTGTCTGCATCCCTTCTAATAAGATTCCAGAGTTACCGTAATTAGGAACCGTGCTATCTAATTGTTGCCCCGGAATTTTACCCTCTGGATGTTTAGCATAGAATTTTTGCAAAATTGATGTTTTTTGCGAGTCTCTATTTAAAGCCATATACCCAGTTGATTTTTGCCATTCAGCCTGAACTTCTGGTCTAACTGTGTACTTGATGAATTCATAGGCACCTTTTTGAATTGCTTCAGATTTATCATTAGAAATCCAAAGTGCGGCTCCACCAATGGAAACACCGTTAGCTTTTTTCCCATCTGGATGTGGGAAATAAGTAATACCCAATTTGTTCTTATTTTTCTTATTCAATTGACTCATGCTAGCTGATGATTGAATATAAATACCTACTTTATTGGTCAAGAAGCCAGAAGTTTGGTTTGTACTTGCCATTGATCCGGAACCGTAATCTATAAAGTCGCCATCCTTAATATTCTCACGAATCCATTTGAAAAATTCAACGGATTCAGGAGTATTGATGTTAACTTTTGTTGGCGTTCCAGTATGTCCATCATTTTCATTAGCAAACATTCCGCCGGAATTAGCAATTGCCTCTTCTAATAACCAACCATAAATTTGAACCGTCATTCCCTTAACTTTATGATTGGATTTTTCATAAAGTTCTTTAGCAATCTTAGTGATTTCACTATATGAAGGCGAAACTGACGGCAGTGTAATTCCATACTTTTTTAATAGTGAGGCATTATAGTAAAGTACCGGTTGTGATGTGTTGAAAGGCATCGCTTGTTGCTTACCACCCTGAGCGTGAAAAGCTCGAGCAACTGGTGAAATCTTACTTAGATCATAATGATCTTGATCAACAAACTTTTGAATTGGCGTAGTGTAACCACTGTGAAGAACCTGAGCCGTAGAAACATTTGAAGATTGAAAAACAGCTGGAGATGTATTGGTTCCATGAGTTTGGAAAATCTTTTGAATTGCAGTGTCGTAAGAGCCTTGATACTTAGGTATTACTTGATATTTGTTCTGTGATTTATTGAAATCATTAACCAGTTTCAATAAAGTCTTCTCGGCAGGACCACCCATTTCATGCCAGAAAACAATTTGCGTGCGATTATCTTGCGGCTTAGATTGAGCCAAAACATTTTTACCGAAGAAACCTATCAAAATAATACCCAATATAGCAGTTACAGACACGATTATTTTTTTATACTTAGACATAAACTACCCCATCCCTATTAAACTAAGTATTTAGTGATAACCGTTAGCTCGATTAGTAGTTGTCAAATTATCATCAATTTTCCTGTCGGCATCCTTCAAGGCATTTGTGATATCGCCACCGTTATAAATACTTTCCATTGCAAATTGTTCAATTTGACGAGTCTTTTGCATTCCTTCCATCAAAATACCTGAGTTGAAGTGATTAGGAACAGCTTCTTGTAATTGTTGACTAGGTACTTTGGATTCTGGATGTTGCTTGTAAAGTCCCTTAAGAATTGATGTTTGTTGTGAATCCTTATTTAAAGCTAGGTATCCTGTATCCTTTTGCCATTGAGCTTGTACTTCTGGTTTTAGAGAATACTTGATGAACTCAAAGGCACCATTTTGAACCTCTTTAGGTTTGTCATTTGAGATCCAAAGAGCAGCACCACCGATAGCAACACCATTAGCTTTCTTGCCATCTGGATGTGGGAAGTATGTGATTCCCAATTTATTCTTATTCTTCTTGTTCAATTGACTAATACTTGCTGATGATTGAATATAAATACCGATCTTACCATTTAGGAAACCTGTTGTTTGGTTAGTTCCGGCCATTGCACCCGAACCATAGTTCATGAAGTCACCAGCTTTTTGATTCTCACGAATCCATTCAAAGAATTCCTTTGAAGCACCATTGTTAATTGTTGCCTTAGTTGGAATACCTGTATGACCATCATTGTTATTAGTAAGTCCTACACCAGCATTGGCCATAGCTTGTTCTAACAACCAACCATAGATTTGTACTGTCATACCTTTAACTTGATGATGTGATCTTTCATAAAGCTGTTTTGCCACACGTGTGATATCACTGTATGAAGGTGATACTGGCGGTGGTGTTATTCCATACTTTTCTAATAATGAAGCATTATAGTAAAGTACCGGTTGTGATGTGTTGAAAGGCATTGCTTGTTGTTTACCGTCATTAGAATAGAAAGAACGAGCAACTGGTGAAATTTTACTTACATCAAAACCATCTTTATCGATGAAATCTTGAACTGGTACTGTAAACTTACTGTGCATCATTTGAGCAGCTGAAATATCGAAAGCTTGGAAAACAGCTGGAGATGTTCCAGTACCATGAGTTTGAAGAATCTTTTGAATTGCAGCATCATATGAACCTTGATACTTAGGAACAACACGATACTTAGTTTGTGATTTATTAAAACCATCAACAATTTTCATTAATGATTTTTCAGCAGGACCACCCATTTCATGCCAAAAGACAACTTCTGTACGATTATCCTTTACTGCTGCCGACTTAGTCGACAATGTTTTTCCAAACATTGCTACTACGGCAACTGCCAAGACTAAAATCAAGGGCAGAACTAGTTTTTTATATTTCGACATTATTTGACAGCTCCTTCATTCAATCCTGACTTGAAGTAATGTTGTCCAATGAATAGAACAAGAATTGTTGGAATAACAATAATTGCGGCACTGGCTTGAATCATTCCCCAGTTGTTAAATGTTTCTTCTGATTGTAATTGTTTCAAACCATTTTGAATTACACGTGAATTGTTACTGAATGTAACCAAAATTGGCCATAGATATGAATTCCAAGCACCTAGAAAACTGTAAGCACCTAATGTGATCAAACTGATACGGTTATATGGTAGAACGACTTTCCAGAAAATTTGGAAATGATTCAAGCCTTCAATATCAGCAGCTTCTTTCAATTCTTTAGGAGTTTGCATGAAAGATTGACGCAACATGAATGTACCGAAAGCTGATGTTAAAGATGGAACAATCATTGCTGAATAATGATCCAATAATCCTAAGGCCTTTACTGTTTGGAAATTAGGAATAATAGCAGCCTCAGATGGTAGCATCATTGTAATCATAAATAGAGCAAAGAAGAATTTTTTATATTTGAAATCTAAGAAAACAAAGGCATAGGCGCTCATTGAACAGAAAAGTAAATGAGCAAACATCGTAATTGTTGCCACAACAATGGTATTACCTAGGTAACGTAGAATTGGTGTATTCGTAAAAGCATCGATATAGTTAGTAAGTGAAATATTAGTGCTGAAATAATTACCTTTTAAAATATCAGCTGTTGGCAAGAAACTTGTCCAAATACCAATGAAGAATGGTACTAAGATAACTACAGCCAATAGAATTAAAAGAAAATAACTAAAAATATTTTTCAAAACGTTACGTTCATCAATATTGGCCATTAGTAATTTACCTTCTTTTCTAGGAATTTGAATTGCAAGTAAGTAAAGAAGGCAATAATTACAGTTAAGATAATTGCTTCTGCACTTGATTTAGCATAGTTTCCGCCAAAGAAAGCATCATTATAAATACGGTAAACCAGCATGTTAGTTGCATTGGTTGGACCACCCTTAGTGATAAGATCAATCAAACCAAAACTCTTAAATGAACCAATAATCGTAATTGTAGAAATAAAGAATAATGTTGGAGAAATCATTGGCAAAGTAATGTGGAAAAATTGGTAATGTTTAGAAACCCCTTCAACATCAGCTGCTTCATAAAGTGTTGTTGGTACTGATTCAATAGCACCAAGAAAAACTAAGAAAACAAAGCCTAAATGCATCCAAACTGTTGTAATAATAATTGCCCACATCGCATTAGTTGGATTAGCCAACCAATTGATTGTTGGGAGATTCAACATCTTAGTTAACAAAGTGAAGAATCCTGCAGATGGATTAAAAATGAATAGCCAGAAAATAGCCGCAACTGAAACAGAAACTCCCATTGTCACTGAATAAAGTGTTCTAAAAATAGCGATTCCTGGTAACTTTTGACTAGCCAAATTGGCTAATAATAGACCCATGGCAATCGTAAAGAACGTTACTCCGACAACATAGACTAGTGTTACCCACATACTAGAAACAAAATCTGGTGAAGAAATTAGTTTTACATAATTTTCTAAACCTACAAAGAGTGTTGTGTCACCGAAAGTATTAGTTAAGAACAAACTGATATAAAGAGTTCTAAACATTGGATAAAAAACGAAAAGACCTAAAAGAAATAATGATGGACCAGCGAAAATGGAAGCATAGTATTTATCATTAGCAGTTAATTTGAATTTACTCTTTTGTTTTGCTTCAACTTTCTTTTCAGGTATGACATCAGTTGCTGAAGTCTTAAGCATTGATTAGATCCTCCTCATTTGCAGTTATATTGATTCCATCTTGATTAAATAATAAGACATTATTTGTTGAGGTAATTTTGATATTTTCAAACATATCGAAATGAGCATTACTTGGAACAATAGCTGATACTTCATTACCATTACTGAATGTTGCATAAACGATCTTTTCGTCCCCTAAGAATTCCACGTTTTGCACTGTTGCGTTAGCAGATAATTCGTCAGCCTTTTCAACAATTAATTCATTTGGTCTGATACCAACCTTTAATTCCTTTTCAGTAACTGGTTGATCAAGATCTACTTGGAAATCATTATTAACTCGGATAGCCTTGTCTGAAATCTTTGTTGCATAAAGAATATTGATTGGTGGAACTCCGAAGAATCCAGCAACAAACTCATTAGCTGGTGTCTTGTAGATTTCAGCCGGTGTACCGATTTGTTGAACTTTTGAATCATGTAAAACCATAATATGATCAGCCATTGTCATTGCTTCAACTTGATCATGAGTAACATAGATTAAAGTAATACCTAATTTTCTTTGTAGAGCATAAATTTCTTGACGCATCTTAATTCTTAATTGAGCATCCAAGTTTGATAATGGTTCATCCATCAAACAGATCTTAGCATCGCTGGCTACGGCACGAGCTAGAGCCACACGTTGTCTTTGACCACCAGATAATTCACGAGGTTTTCTATCTTTCAAATCTTCCAAGTTAACCATCTTCAAAGCATTGTTAACACGTTCTTCAACCTCAGATTGGTCATGCTTTCTAGCTTTTAAACCAAAAGCAACATTATCCCAAACGCTTAAAAATGGGAACAAAGCGTAACTTTGGAAAACCATTGTTAAGTTACGATCCTTGGGTGGTAAGTTGTTTACTACTTGACCATCAATACTGATCTCACCGTCACTAATTTGAGTTAGTCCGGCAATCATACGTAATAAAGTACTCTTACCACAACCAGATGGTCCAACGATTACGAAGAATTCACCCGTTTCAATTTCGGCGGTAACATTCTTTAGAACCGTCTTTCCTTGATCGTATTGTTTACAAACATTTGTTAATAATGTAGACATATTTAACCCTCCATATAAGTCATTAGCTATAGTATGTTGGAATTATGTATATATATAATCTATTTAATGTAAATTATGTGTAAAAAAAGAGGACTGTTTTCAGTCCTCTTTTTCAATCAATCATTTTAAGTTTTACAATTTGTTATATTCTTCGTCAGTAACCTTTTCAAGCCATTCTGACTTTCCTTTAGTAATAGCAACATGACTAAACCAACTATCCTTAGTTGCACCATGCCAATGCTTAACGCCTTCCTTAATAACAACGACGTCACCTTGTTTTAATAGTTGAGCAGGCTTGCCCCATTCTTGGTACCAACCTTCGCCACCAGTAACAAGTAAAATTTGGAAACCATCATGATGAATATGCCAATCATTACGACAACCTGGTTCAAAAGTTACATTTCCAACTCCAAAATCAATATTATCTTCTGGTTTTACTAAACTGTTCAAATAACTTTGACCAATAAAGTATTTAGCATAAGCTTCATTTTTATCTCCAACAGGAAAAACTCCATCTGTCTTTAATTCTTCATTTTTTGCCATAATTAATCTTCCTTCCAAATTTCTTTTGCACGATTGAAAGCACTCCAAGCCTTTGGCCATCCAGCATAAAATGCTAAGTGAGTGATTTCGGCAACAATTTCATCTTTTGTAATACCATTTTTCTTACCAATTTTTAAATGTGCATCTAACTGTTCAATATTTCCGGCAGAAATAATACTTGCAATAGTAATTAATGAACGATCATGGGCAGAAAGTTCATTTTCTTTACTCCAAACTTCTCCGAATAATACATCGTCATTCAATGCTGCAAATTGTGGGGCAAAATCTCCCAACATGTCACGTCCAGCAGTTTGTTTCTTTGCCATAATCAATTCCTCCTCGTATCAAGTTGATAAGTACATTAAACAACTTGAAGTTAACTTTAAGTCAAGAGAAAAACAAAAAAAGTCTTAAAAACAAGATTTATCTTGTTCTTAAGACTTTTAATGATTCTTTTGCCGTCTTCTGACCAAATAGATTTGAAGAATAAATAATATTCCCGTAAGAATAACTATTGTAAATACAAAAAAGATTTGATGAAATATTAATCTTTCCCCTCATTAACCCTTTCTCTAACACTCTTAGCCTGTTCTAGACTTTTGACCAATTCTTTTCGTTCATTATCCGTCACCTTTTTAAAGTCCGGTTCCAAGTTGCCAGAAAGTTTCTGCAATTCCACTTCAGCTTTTTCAATAACTGTTTCATCCTCTTTATCTTTGACCACATTATCTGAAAGGTTAACGAGACCTTTGACTATATTCAAATAATCAGGCAGATCTTGATATAGGAAATCAGAAGCCGCTAATAATTGTTCTGGTGCATTTAATAATTCATTAAATATTCCATTCATAATGGTCATATCTTTTTTATAGTTAGGAATAGTCAATTTCACTTTATTAGGTATATCGCACAAATATTCATATTTAGCATGATGTTTACGCATTTCTGACCGGAAAAAGTCTTGTTCCGCTTCCGTCATCCCTGAGTCTTTTAATGCTGATTCATTAAACATCAAAGCTTCTTTTTGAACTTTAGCTTCAGAAATCTCTTTAAAGTAATTTTTACTTTGATTAACACTATGAACATACATTACTAACTCAACAATTATTCCTATTATCAAAATAATGAACAAAGTTAGAGGAGCATAGTGATAGAATTCGCTATACTGAGTCCCCGGCAGATCAAACCTGTTTCTCCACAAACAAAATAAATCTACCAATGGACCATACAACAACCAACTACGACGGATTGAAAAGAATGCTGAGAAAGCTAAACTTGGTAGAATCAATAAAATGATTGCACTAAAATAACCATTCCCTAAGAAATATACCATTACTATTAAGGCGACAATTAAGCCCTTAAAAAGTAACTTCAAAAATCGATCCGACTCTCTACTTATCATCGCTATTCACCTTACTAGTTACCCCATTACTAGAAACATTATCCTCAACGGAAATGACTGAACTGTTATCTTGATAAGACCCACCTATTTCCAATTTAATCGGATCACCTGGATAAATGACGAAGAATATCTTAAAAGTTCTTTCCTCCCCTGGCTTCAATCTTTGTTCTTTGCCACCTTGCACAAGCGTCTCGCCCCAAGAATCTAAATCATAATAATCCAAAGGCTGTGTTTCAGCTATAACTTTATTCGGACCAGTCAGACACGAAAAGTCACTATAAGTGACAAGCTCCCCTGGATCATCTGAATCATCATCCGATTCCATATTTTTTACATCAATCTTAAAAGCAATATATCTTTCGACACCTTCTGTATCTTGAGCGTTCATGGTAGGAAGTGGATCATCTATAATTTTATAATCAAGTAATTTATAGCGTAATCCCTCTTGGTAAAAAGTAATCGGTTCACCTGTAAAGTTTTTATTTTCAACTTTTGCTTGGGCATTAGTTGATTTCAAACCAATAAAGAGTAAACCGATAAAAACTACGATCCATATTTTCCGTTTCATTTAATTGTCTCCAGATCCTTTTTGTTTATTGAAAGAACAAAGTCATTATCGTCATCTTTTGTTCTTTTATCACTATAAGCTTGATAAAGAATATCGGTATGATTTCCCTTGGCTAATTTAAGGACTATATTAAAACTCTTGGGATTATAACTATTATCAATTCCCCAGCCCTCTCTCAAAATATTAATAATTCGTTCTTTATTCCCATTAACATCCGCAACAAAGGTAGGATTGTTATCCGCTGAATCAATACTTTCATAATTTTGTTCCTTGTCTAAAGTCCACATACTGTAGGACTCAAACATGCCCGCATAAAAATCAACATAATCCTTATTAGTAATCAGTTTGGGATGAATATTCAAAACTACGAAATCCCCGTCTGTTTGGCTGTTCTTAACCAAGTAAGCATGTTCAATTTTAAACTTCCAAAAATCAGTTTTAATTGTCATTTTAGGACTGTAATTATACATTGCATGATAATTAATTACATCAGTCTTCTTTTTGGTAGATTGCTTAGAGGGAACGTAGTGCATATTATTTTCTACCACCGTCGTAAAAAGCACAGTAGGAATCGTCAATAATAAAATTATCCAAGAAAATACTTGCCCATTTTTCCAGAAATTCCATTTCCCAGTATTATATTGCTCTTGGGGTTCATACAAATCCAAACCGTTAATATTGAAATTAGTATCTTTTTGTACTTTTCCAATAATCTCAACGAAATTCTCTAATTCGGTTGGATCAAGATACTTATCATCCAATTTAATTTTATTCTTAGGAAAAACCTGTACTCGTCCACGAAATCCGAAATTAATAGATTTACTATATTTAAAAGTAAATTCCTGTTTCAAATCCGATTTTGTAACAGCTAACCATTCAAAGGGAATGTATATAGGTTCAAAGAAATTATTGCTTAGATATAAATTAATCCCTTTTCTGGTTTCAGATAATTCAGCAATCTTGTATTCTTGATCGACTAATTTCTTTGCTTTGAGAGCTTGAACAACTCCAATTACCAAAAGTACTATCCAAAAGAAAATATTCAACCATGTAATTTTTTTGAAATATGGTAAAAGGTTAATAATCACAGTACCTATTACTGCCCAAAGGAGATACTGCAAGAACCAGGCCTGCATATATCTATCAAACTTGGCCTTGGTTATACGTAATATCGCCATTACTTATTCCTATCTCTAATAGTTTGAACTTGTTTTAGCTGCTTTTTCAGAGCTTCTCGTTCACTATCAGTCACTTTCTCAAAATCCTTCTGTAGATTCTGGGATATTAATGCAATCTTATCTGGAACATCGGCCAAAACTTTTTTATCATCGTCACTTTTAACCACATTATCTAAAACATTCTCTGTTGCTTGAACTAGGCTTACATAGTCTGGCAAATCTTGATAAAGAAAATCTGAAGCCGATAGTAATTGTACTGGTGCGTTCAGTAATTCTCGGAAGATTCCATCCATAACTTTCATATCTTCTGAATAAGTCGGTAACATTAACTTTATCTCTGAATCGACGTCGCATAGATACTCATAGTTTTTATGATATTTTTTCATCTCTGAACGAAAGAATTCTTGCTCTGATTCAGTCATTTTAGAATCATGAAGCGCAATCTCATTAAAAACCAAAGGACCTGTTTGAAGTTTAGCTTCTGTAATCTCTTTAAAGTAAGGCTTTGTTGCTTTAGATCGGTCAATGAATAAGCCTACCTCGGATAAAGCATAAAGTGCCAACATGCCAATAGAAACTATTAATAAGAAAGTACCTAAACGCTGATTAGCAATTTCTTTTAAAAACATATTCTTCAAAGCTGTATAGAATACTAAATCTGTTACTGGACCTAATAATAACCAGCTAAGTCTAATTGAGAAAAACGCCGAATAACTTAACGGTGGCAAGACCATTAATAAAAGCATTTGCATATCACTATCTTCAGTAAAAAAAATTGCCGTCAAAGAAACAATGAATGCAATCCATATTAAAACCTTAAAAATTGGATTAGATTTTTTTTGTATCATTTTTTACTCCTAGTCTGCAACGATTCCATTATTTGAATTCGTTCTTTTAAGCGAAATATTCTCAATAGTTCCACTCAATCCGGTAACCGTAATATTTAAATTATCATCTGGATAAACAATATAGAAAAACGATAATGTCTTAGAGGATCCTGGACTCACTTTAAGTGTATCCGAGTTATTATGTGAATCAGAATCTGTTTCCAAAGTTACGGTCCCCTCTGGATTTTCATAATGTGCTGGTTTTCTTACGGCATACAAGGTATTAGGACCGGACCATCCCATAAAGTCATAGGCAATGACTTCTTCGGCCGAGGCCTCTTTGCCAGATGATTCATTAGTTATTTTGACAGTACATACGAGATACCTTTCCAATCCGTTATAATCTCCATCTGATGAAGGTGGTAAAGGATTGCTTAGAACTTTGTACCCTAAAATCTCATAATGTAGATCTTCCTGATCAAACTCCACAGTCTTGCCATTATAATTTCTATCAATTATTGGCTGCTTAACTGCTACGACATTAGTGCTATTGAATCCCAAAAATAAAAGTCCTAATAACAAAGTAATTAACATTTTACGTCTCATTATATTTTCTCCAAGTCGTTAGGATTTATTTTTAGTACAAAGGAAGTATCTTCATGCTTACTCTTACTCAAGATGGCCTGGAATCCGGCATAAACAATATCTGTCCGTCCTGACGCTTTTTTCAAAGCGACGTTAAAGGTATAGTTATCATTTCCTTCGGAGCCATCCCAGCCACTTCGAAGCATATTAATAACACCTTTTTTCCGCCCGTGAGTCTTAATAACGAGATCCTCATTATTATTTGCATCGTCTATTTCATTAGAATCTTTTTCAGCTTTCATACTCCAATTATCAAAGGACATAAAATTACCGTCACTTATCGTCGCATATTCCGAGGCCGTTTTTGCATTAATATTCAACACAATATAATCATCATCAGTATCTGCTTCTTGAACCTTGTACGCATGCAGAATTTTGAATTTGTAGAAATTAGTCGAAATAGTCATACCTTTGGAATAATCATAAATTCTATGATAGTTAGGTGAATTTAAACTGGTCTCCATTTGAAGCGTATACGGACTGGGTGAAAAGAATTCATCACTGATAATTGCCGTCAAAATGACACTTACTAAACTAGTCCCTAGAAGAATCCAAGGAAAGAATTTAGCCGTTCTCCACTTATCCTTAGTCACATTTTTTTCAACCGGATTCAATTTATCATAATCAATGACAACATTAGGATCTTTTTGCAGGTTAGCGATAACATCAAAGATATCTGACATTTCTTCAAAGACAAAGTATTTCTCGCTGAATTCAACCTGATTACCTGATACCAATAATGCTTTGCCAAATCTAAATTGAATAGCCTTATCGTAACTTAGGATAAAATCATTATTCTCATCGGATTGTTTAATTTTGAGCCATTTAAACGGCACATAAATAGGTCGCCAATAATTTCTTAAATAAAGATTTATCCCTCTACGGGTTTCGACTATTTCTACAGCCCTATATTCTGAATCTACGGCCAATTTAACTCTAATGGCCTTCAAACAGCCAATCACCATGGCCACAAACCAAAAGAATAAATAGAGTGGATTCCGATTATCTAATAATAATGGCAATCTATTTATTAATAATGTCCCTATAACAACCAAGACAAAATACAGTTCAAACCAAATTCGAACTGATTTATCAAATACTGCACTTTTCATTTTTAATGTCATTATTTAATCCCACTAACTTGATATAGAAAAAAGGCCACAATCTAACATGATAGTGACTCTATCCTTTTTATTTAGTATCCCCTGGTGTTACGTCTTTAGGATCTTCTTTTGACTTACCACTTAACTTCACTTGTAAATCAGTTTCCATTTGTCTTAATTGGTTTTCAACATCTCTACGTTTAGCACTACCATCTTGCTGAATCTTAATTGTTTCTTCCACGGCACCAATCAAATTGTTTTGAGTTTCCTTCAAAGTATCAATATCGACTACACCACGTTCACTGGCCTTGGCAGTATCAATCGTTGATTGTTTTAACATTGCACTATTTTTCTTCAATAAGTCATTCGTTGCATCTGTAATTGCCATCTGTGTAGACACGGCATCTTTTTGACGCAATAGAGTTAACGCAATCGTAACTTGGTTTTTCCAAAGTGGAATAGCAGTATTAATAGATGATTGAATCTTTTCAGCCAAAACTTCATTAGTATTTTGAATTAGACGAATTTGTGGAGCCTGTTGAATAGAGATTTGACGTGTCAAAGCTAGGTCGTTAACTCGCTTATCTAATCTACTTTGCATTGCCATCAAATCCTGAATACGTTGAACACCCATTTGATCGCTAGCACTAGTATTAGTTTGCGCATCAGCAATTTCTTGGCCTAATTCCTTTAATCTGATTTTTCCGCCAGCAATTAAAACATTTAAGGATTGGTAATAATCAAAATTAGCCTTATACATTTCATCCAGCGTTTTGTTGTCATTGATCAAAGATTCTTCTTGGGTCTTCAACTGCGCTGCTGATCGATCAATCTGAACACTAACTTGCTGATACTTAGCCGTCATTTCAAAGATAGATGATTTAACACGATTAAAGAAACGCATAATTTTAGATTGATTAGTTAATCCTAATTTATCAGGATCGGTTTCATTCAAATTAGTAACTAATTCCCGCAAACTATCACCAATTTCACCTAAGTCCTTATTTTGAACCTTTACCAATACTCCGTCTGAAAAAGAACTCAATTTATCTTCAACATCTTTCCCATAGTCGAGAACTGAAGTTTGATTATCAACTGTTAGTTGTTTTGATAATGTTTTTGCCCGTTCCAATTCCTCATCAGTTAGTTTTGGTTCATTATCGTCAGTAATACTTACTGCTGATTCATTAATTTCACCCATAAAATCCACCCTAAAAATATATTTATAGTATATATACTAACGGAAATTCATTCTTAATTCATTACTATAGGTAATAAATATTCTTTATTGCTATAAATAATAAATGAAATTTAAATATATTGATACTATAAAGAAAAAAATAGCAGCATCCATTTAGAAACGTAATCATACGTTTATTCTAAATGGACGCTGCTTTAAATTTGAAGCAAACAATAAAAAATATTATCTATCTTCTAAATAACCATGATTCAAATTCTGTAAATACTCAGAAAAGCTTTCACTATCTTCGATGTGGCCGCCTTCCTTGCCTTTGTACCAATCTAACTTATCATTGAGAATCGTCCAGCCATCTTGTAGTCTTTGATATTCGACTTCAAAATTACGACGAACTTCTTCTAGCAATTCGATTCGTTGATTGATGGTTGAATCACCTTGCGCACGTAATGTAACGTAACGTTTTAATTGTTCAATTGACATCCCGGTACTTTTGAGATGTAAAAGAAAGTTGACCCAGCGAATATCCTGATCGGTATAGTAACGAATGCCACTATCAGTTCGATGAGGGTTAATCAGGCCTTCCTTTTCATAGTAACGCAACGTAGGACTGTTCAATCCTACCATTTTGGCAAAGTCACTGATCCGATATTTAGCTGTCTCTTCTACTTCATTTACTGGCATTATTTCACCTTCTGCTTAAAGTTGACTTCAAGTATAACATCTTCTACAAATCAACTCCACCATCGACTCTTAGAATCTGACCCGTAATAAAATCATTTTCCATTAGGTAAATATATGCTGAAGCCACTTCTTCAACCGTAGCGACACGATTCAACGGTACTGCCTCTTCAAAACTATGCTTTTGCTTAGCGAGTTGTTTTGAACTCAAATCCCGCCACAAACCTGTTGGTGTCCAAGTTGGTGACACAGCATTCACTCGGTATTCTGGAGCCATTTCTACTGCTAAACCGTCAACCATCGTATTAATAGCCTGATTTCCCACAATGGCACCTGAGGCATCGTAAGGATGACCACCTGAACCTGAAGTTAAAATGATTGAACCATTCTTATTCAAATGTTTACTAACAATTTGCACCAGTTGCAAGTTGGCAAAAAATTTATCATCAATTGCCTTTTTAATAGTGGCAACTGAACTATCTAGAAAACCACCACTCATAGCGCCACCTAACATAGATACCACATGATCAAAGGAACCATACTTTTCAAAGAATCGTTTCAACTGTCTTTCATCTTGTGCATCTAACGAACTACCTTGAATATTCTCTTCATAACGTAACTGATTTACACGTTCCTGATCACGGCCAATGACATATACGTCAGCGTCCTTATGTTGAGCCATGATAGCTACTTCTTTACCAAACCCCGAAGTTCCCCCAATAACGAGAACTTTATCATTTTCTAAAGACATAAATTTACCTTCAATCATTCATTAGATTTCAATGCACCGATCATATCGATGTGTTTTAATTTCCGATGTGTAACTAGCATAACAATTGCTGTGAAAATTATCATCAACAATGTGGCGACGATATAACCGAACCAGTGAATCGTTAATGGGAAAATAACCTGTTCTGTCGCGGCTTGATTCAAGATATAAGCGGTCAATAAATTACCCACTCCATATCCAATAATAATACCAACTATCGTTAAAATTATATTTTCCCGAACAACATACATTGTAACTTCATTATTATAGAACCCTAAAACTTTAATAGTAGAAAGTTCTCTGATTCGTTCTGAAACATTGATATTCGTTAAGTTATAAAGTACAACAAATGACAATATTCCTGATAGGAGAATCAGAATTAAAATAATTGGACGTAATAGACTCGACATCTTAGAAACCGTATCAAAGACATCATGCGTATAACTAGTTCCCATTACCTCTTTAGAATCTAGCAATTGATTAGCCAAATGTTTTCTTTGTGCACTAGTCTGCTTCTTCAAACCAAGCAACAAGGTATTAGGTTTCAAAGTACCAATTTTATCTTGATAAATTTGTGGACTCAAATATAAGAAGTGACCGACATAATTCTCGGTAATAGCACCAACTTTCAAATTGAGCTTCTTACCATTGGTCATTGTTACATGAATTTGATCACCCTTCTGAACGTTAAGAAGTTTGGCCGTTTTCTTAGTCAATATGACTTTATTTTTATCTAAATTAGCAGTCAAATGAACGTACTTCTTAAAGTTTTTCACAGACTGTGGTGTATAGACGTTAACGTCATTGACTTGTTTTTCTCCAGCTTTCAATTTAGCCGTTGTAGAATTGATCTTAGTGTCATTCTGATAAGTTTTATCTTGATTCAAAATTTTATCGACTTTACTATAATTAGCATCCTCGTTCATTTTTACAACTGCTTGATAACTGAAAATATTCTTATACTGCAAGTTACCACTGGCTGTAATTGAATTCTGAATTCCAAAGCCAGTTAAGATCAAAGCCGTTCCGCCAGCAATTCCGATAATAGTCATAAACATTCTGGATTTGAAACGGAAAAGATTCCGATAACTAACTTTTCGATTGAAACTTAAATGATTCCAAAGTGGTTTGATTCTTTCCAATAAAATCTTTTTAGCCGACTTAGGAGATTTAGGTAACATCAACGAAGCTGGACCTTCATCCAATTCTCTTCTAACCACAATAACGGCAGCACCGACAGTCGCTAGTAGGGAGAAAATTAAGGCAATCAATAACGTTTGCCAAGTTGAACCGATGACCCAATCTAAAGCAATGTACTGTTTATACATCGACAATACAATTCGAGGCAAGGTCTCCGTTCCAATCACAGCACCTAATACTGCTCCAATTAGACCAGCCGACAAAGCATAATAAATATAGTTTCGAGCAATCGCCCATTTACTGTATCCTAAAGCCTTGAAGGTACCAATTTCTCCACGTGCTTCTTCAACCATTCTTGTGATTGTTGTGAAAGTAATCAAAGCCGCAATTAGGAAAAAGAAGACTGGGAAGACATTGGCAATGGCCGCGATTCGATCAGAACTTTCACCATAAGCTGAAAATCCAGTCAAATCCTGGCGAGTCTGCCAAGTATACGTCGTCTTGGATTGTTTCATAATCTTCTTTTTAGCAGCATCTAATTTCTGTTGTTGTACAGCTGCTGCTGTAGAATTAACTGCTTTTAATTGATCTAGAGCTGTTTGTTGTTGATTCAAAGTGGCTAGATAACTCCCAGCTACTTCTTTTGTTCTTTGCTGAGGGCGTGACTTGAATTCACGTTTTAAAGCCTTAACCTTTTTGTCCACAGCATCTTTATAGCTACTACTAAAAGTATTCTTATCCTTTAAAGAATTGAAATGAATATTCAACAAAGTAGCTGTTGAAAGGTTCATTTGACTCTTAGGAATGTAGGCAAACAAACTGACCTGTCCATCAGCAATATTAGTTACACCACGGGACTGATTATCAATATACTGTGGCGAATCGACGAAACCAACAATTTTATAAGAACGTTGCTTCAAATCGGCACTTTTAGAAAATTTAAAAGTATCGCCTATTTTATAATCATATTTATTACGAGCATTCTTATCTAAAACAATCTCATGATCATTTTTAGGCAAGCGTCCATTTCGAATGATCAATTGATTCTGTTTAGCATTTTTATCATAGCCATACAGGGCAATCGCAACTTTAGATTTGCCACCCATGACATATTTGAATTTAGTTGTTTCAGCCTTAGCTCCCGCAACCTTTTCAGCCAACTGGATATCCTTTTTTCCAAAACCAGTCGTCGACAAGACTTGTACATCTGACAAATTCTTATCGGCAACCGTTTTATTCAATGAATCATTCAAACTAGGTCCTGTTGCTTTGACACCGACAAAGATCAATACACCTAGCATAATGATTAGGATAATCGCAATAAATCGTCCTTTGGCTTTGTTGATACTGCGCATCATATTTTTCGTTAAAGGTTTCATGATTTACCACTCAATATCTTTCACTGGTGTCGGTGTCTGATTATCTTCAACTGATTGAACTTTTGCATCATGAATCCGAATCACGCGATCAGCCATCTTGGCCAATGCTGAATTGTGGGTAATGACGATTACTGTTTTATTGTTCTTATGACTAGCATCCTGTAAGAGCGTCAAAACTTGCTTACCTGTCTCATAATCCAAAGCTCCGGTTGGTTCATCACATAACAGTAACTTGGGATTCTTGGCTAAAGCACGGGCTATCGCAACACGCTGCTGTTCCCCACCAGATAATTGAGAAGGAAAATTATCGATTCGATTACCCAAACCAACAGCTTTCAAAGTATCGGTCGCATCTAGAGCATCTTTAACAATTGCCGAAGCCAGTTCAACATTCTCTTTTGTTGTTAAATTAGGAATCAAATTGTAAAACTGAAAAATAAAGCCAACATCGTTACGACGATAGGTAGTTAACTCACGTTCGGAAAACTTTGCAATATCCGTACCATCGATAACAACTTGACCATCGGTTGGTGTATCCATTCCACCTAAAATATTTAAAACAGTCGATTTACCAGCACCACTAGGTCCCAGAATGACTGTCAATTTACCTTTATCGACATCAAACGTCAATTTGTCATTGGCGACAATCGTTGTTTCTCCCATTTGGTACTTTTTCGATTCATTCCTCACTTCGATATATGCCATACGCTCTCACCTTTCTTAATACATCTATTATAGTGGAAAGCGAATACATCTTTAAGGTAAAAATCTACAAATTATTTTATAGAAAAAGATTATTAAATCTTAATCTCACTATGTTTTTTAAAATGAAGATTATTTAGTTTCAATTGTAGGAATGCAATTAAAGAACAAATAGCAAAGATCACTAATGTTATCAAGAGAAACTGGACAAGCTGTTGTTTTGGAAATAAGGATTCAGCCGTTGCTGTACTTTTTGAAAAGAGCATTGGTAAATCATCAAAGATATGGAACATAATTGCTAATGACAAGTTATGTGTCTGATTGTAAAGCACTCCGTACAACATTCCTGAAGCGGCTGCCACTATCATTTGAGCTACTACGACCCATTTATTGGTTACATTGAACATATTTCCAATATGAATCAATCCAAAACTAACTGAACTTATCAGGATCACTAAGAATGGCTTCGAATGTAAAATTTTTTCTAGTTGTGCCATCAACAAACCACGATAGACATATTCTTCACCAATTCCAATTAACAACACGGTCAGAAATACACTCCACCCTGCTTTGGGAAATCCTAAATTATTGAATTTTCCAAAAAATAACATAAATACTAATAATGGAATCATATTCAAAACTTGTTTGAGAATATGGTCTGTATTGAAGAATGTAACTTTTAATTTCCAGAATTTAAGATTGCAGGTCACCGCAATCAAGATAAGTAATGCATCCAAAATTATTTGTGCATATTTTTGATCAAACTTCACAATCGGATATATTGCATCAACTATTAAAATCGTAACTGGTACTAACAAAATAATTAGAACGACTGATAACCAATCTTGTTTATGACTCATTTTCCCTACCTCCGTATTTGTTACCTTTAAGATAGATCTCTGTTAGATTGGTTGGAAAGTTATATCTTGAGTGTGCGAATTTTTGCTCTTGAATATAAAAAAAACGATAAAACTTTTATTTGTTTTATCGTTCTTTTTCTTAGTTGGTTGGATGTTCTGTTTTAAATAACTATGGTTCTATGCTTTATAGTGAAAACGAGCTACGCAGGCCAGATTCCTGTGCTTTGCCTGACTTCACGAACTGTCTGCTACGCAGCCAATTCGCAAAGTCCTGCAAATGCTCAGAATCTAAACGGGCCTGCTTCGCTCTCTATTGAAACGAGCTGCGCAGGGGCAACTCCTTCCGGTTAAGTCAACTTTCTCTGCCGGCACTTCGTTGCCGACTGAGAAAGTAGTCTTAATCCTCGGGAGCTGACCGCTCCTGCTTCGCTCTCTACCAAATATTTATTCTCTTATCTTCATCTAACCACATGCCATCTCCTGGTTTAACATCGAATGCATCATAGAATTCATCTAAATCCTGTGACATGACATTTGCACGTAATGGTTGTGGTGCGTGGACGTCTGTTGCCAACAATCTTTCATTATATTCTGGTGTTGCTTTGAACCGCCATGATTTAGCCCATGTGATGAAGAATTCTTTAGGACTATAATCGGCATCCATTTTGGCCGCTTCGATTGCACAACGTAGGCCTCCGACATCAGCGATATTTTCACTAACGACTAATTTACCATTAACCTCGCCTCCAGAGAATGGTATGTCATTGAATTGATCTATCATCTGTTGCGTTAACTTTTCAAACTTAGCGTAATCTTCCTTAGTCCACCAATTCTTCATATTGCCGTACTCATCAAATTTGGCACCATCATTATCGAAAGCGTGTGAGATTTCATGGGCAAATGTTGCTCCGATTCCACCGAAGTTCTCACTGGTTGTTTGTTGCAAACTATAGAATGGTGCTTGCAAAATTCCGGCTGGGAAGGTGATGTCATTTCTTGAAGGATCATAACAAGCGTTGACCATTTCTCCAGGCATCAACCAAACTGTACGATCAACAGGTTTGCTAAATTTATTTAATTCATTTTGACGAACAGTTCGATCAATTTGCGTAATGTTGTTATATAAGGATTGCGACTCATCAATCTTTAATTGCTTGAACACTTCTTGAATCTTGTCAGGATATCCAACTTTGATCACGATTTTGTTTAATTTCAAAATGGCTTTGTCTTTGGTTGCTTGACTGAGCCAGGTATTATCGGTCAATCTTTGTTTATAAATACCAATCATACGTTCAACCATGCCACGAACATCAGCTTTAGCTTTTTCACCAAAATACTTTTTACCATAATAAATACCAATAACTTCATCAAATTTGTCTTCAGCCAAATGGTAAGCAAATTTAGTCCTGTTTTGTAATTCTTTGGCTCCACTCAAAGCTAATTCGTATTCACCAGTTACTTGTCGGAAATCCTCATCCAGATATTCACTATTGGCTACTAAATATCTAACCAACATCCAAGCCTTCAAATTTTCAAAGGTATCGTTGTTTACTAATTTATCGAGATTCTTTAAAAATCTAGGTTGTACGATAATTACTTTTTCTGGTGTGGCATTGATTTGACCGACTACTAATTGTTTCAAATCTATATTTTCAGATTTAGTAACAAACTCTATAAATGGCATTGGGTTATAAATTTTGGAATACTCAGCCCATTCCTCAGAGGTTTTAACGATTGGAACTAAGGACTTGTCGAAGGCCAAAGCCTTATCAACTGCTTCTTTAGCTGACTCTTCTGAATAACCTACCATTGTCAAAAGTTTATTAGCTACTTTGGCATATTTAGCCAATAGCTTCTTACCTGATTGATTGTCCTCTGCATAATAAGTGTTATCAGGCAAAATCAAATCTATCCCATCAACGTAGGCAGCATTGTGCTTTGTATCCTTCATATCGGCATCAATCCAAATATTAGTTGGCAAAAAGAAGTTATCTTTTCCAAAATCAGCCAACTGATGATTCAAATCTTGCAAACTCGTTAAGTCCTCAATTCTTTGAAGATCATTCAAAATAGGTTTCTCATGTAATTTCTTTAAAAACTCAGTGTTTTTAGCGAGGCGATACAATTTGATAGCTTGTAAAAACTCGTTTCCTTCAACCTCAGACTCATTTTCAGCTAATTGTTGAAAGTCATCCATTAATTCCTTTTCAATCTTTATATCCAGATCCATTGAGGCACCGGCGCTAGATTTATCTGCTGGAACTTCGGCCTTTTCTTGCCAAGCACCATTAACGGCTAAGTATAAATTATCCTTATAACTAGTCTCTTTACCGTCAGTTAAATCTCCGGCTCCACCCATAATCTTACTTGTTAACATACTTTCACCCCGCGTTTTGATTTAGTAAATACTATAGCACTCATTTTAATATTATTAAAATTAATTTAATAATCAAAAAGTCGACAAATGAAATTTTTAATTTCACTCCTCGACCTTTATAACATAATTTTTACCAAATATTAACTCGCTTAGCTTTATCTAACCACATGCCATCTTTTTCAGTAACATCGAAAGCATCATAGAATTCATCCATATTTTGTGCTTGGACATTGGCACGTAATGGAGCTGGCGCATGGACATCCAAAGCTAACAACATCTCATCTAATTGCTTTGTTGACTTGCTTCTCCATACACGAGCCCAGTTTGTAAAGAATTCCTTGGCGTTATAGTCGTTTTCACCCTTAGCAGCCTCCAACGCACAACGTAAGCCACCAACATCAGCAATATTCTCACTAACAATCAACGTTCCATTAACCTTTTTCCCAATATAAGGAATACCGTTAAATTCATCGATCATTTTTTGAGTTAATTTCTTAAAGGTTGCATAATCTTCCTTTTTCCACCAGTTATTGATATTTCCTAACTCATCGAATTGAGCACCATTATTGTCAAAAGCATGAGAGATTTCATGAGCAATAACAGCACCGATACCACCAAAGTTTTCACTACTTGTTTGTTGCAAACTATAGAATGGTGCTTGCAAAATTGCAGCTGGGAAAGTAATGTCATTTCTCAACGGATCATAACAGGCGTTAACCATATGTCCAGGCATTACCCACTTGTCACGGTCAACTGGCTGATTAAGTTTACTCAATTCATCTTCATTCTTAATCTTATTGATTTGAGCCAAATTGTCATACAAAGAAGCATTTTCATCGACTTTAAATTTACTGAAGATAGCTTCAACTTTGTCTGGATAACCAATTTTTAGAACCATCTTCTTAAGTTTCAAAACGGCTTTTTTCTTAGTATCTTCACTCAACCAATCATTGTTAGAAAGGCGTTGTTCATAAACTCCAATCATCTTTTCGACCATTTGATGAACATCAGCTTTAGCTTTTTCACCAAAGTATTTCTTACCGTAGTAACTACCGACTACTTGGTCAAGATTCCTTTCAGCCACATGATAAGCAAATTTATCACGGCTCAACAATTCCTTAGTACCACGCAAGGCCAATTGATATTCGCCAGCTGTTTGACGGAATTCTTCATCCAAATCATTAGCTTTGGCAAATAAGAATCTCACTAACATCCATGATTTAACATTTTCAAATGTATCAGCATTAACCAACTTATCAAAATTTTCCAAATATCTAGGTTCACGATTAATAACTTTTTGAGGTGCCACTCCTACTGAATCGACAACCAATTTCTTCAAATCCAAACTAGATGACTTAGTAACGAATTCAGCAAAATCCATTGGGTTATAAGTTTTAATATCATCAGCCCATTCTTCGGGTGTTTTAACGATTGGAACTAATGTCTTATCAAAAACTAAAGCTTGCTTAACAATCTTTTGTGAATCTTCAAGACTGTAGCCAACCATCGCTAATAGATGGTTAACAACTTGAGCATACTTTTCTAATAATTTTTGCCCTGATTCATTACCGTCGGCATAGTAAGATTGATCAGGCAAAATAAGATTAGCACCTGTCAGATAAACCGCGTTCTTTACAGTATTCTTCATATCCATATCAACGCTTAGTTGTAATGGCAAGACAAAGTTATTCTTCAATAAATCAACAAAATTATCACTTAAATCTTCTAGATTATTTAATTTAGCGATCTTACGTAGATCATTCATGATGGGACTTTGATGATACTTGTGTAATTTCTCTGTGTCGTTTGCGACTTGATAAAGTTTAACAGCTTGTAGTAACTCACTGTCATCAATCTTGGTTTCATCTTTAACTAATTCATGAAAATCTTTGATCAGTGTTTCTTCAACACCCTTAATCAAATCGTAAAATCCACCTGTACTAGGACGATCATTAGGAATAACAGCCTTAGCCTGCCAAGCACCATTAATAGCCAAATACAAATTATCCTTAATATCTGTTTCTTTAGGGGCTAAAATATCTCCAGCTCCACCAACGATTGTTTTATTTAGCAATTCATTCACCCCACCAATTGATTTTGGTAATCACTATAGCACTTATTAGATATCATTAAAATATTTTTAATTATAAAAAATAGGCATAAGCCGCAGCCTATACCTATTTATCAATAATTGTATTTTATTTAGACAAATTGTCTTGACGATTTTCTAATTTTACCAGATGTTAACACGTTTATTGGCATCTAACCACATACCATCTTTTTCAGTAACATCGAAAGCATCATAGAATTCATCCATATTTTGTGCTTGGACATTGGCACGTAATGGAGCTGGAGCATGAACATCAATTGAAAGGAACATTTCTGTCAACTGTTTTGTTGACTTGTTTCTCCAAACGCGGGCCCAGTTGATGAAGAAGGCCTTAACATCAAAGTCACTTTCACCTTTAGCAGCTTCTAAGGCACAACGAAGTCCACCGACGTCAGCGACGTTTTCACTAACGACCAATTTACCATTAACCTTGTGACCGGCATATGGAATACCTTCGAACTCATCAATCATACTTTGTGTAAGTTTCTTGAACTTAGCATAGTCTTCATCAGTCCACCAGTTATTCATATTACCGTATTCATCAAATTGAGCACCATTGTTATCGAAAGCATGTGAAATTTCATGAGCAATAACGGCACCGATACCACCAAAGTTTTGGCTACTTGTTTGGTCCAAACTATAGAATGGAGCTTGCAAAATAGCAGCCGGGAAGGTGATGTCATTTCTTGATGGATCGTAACATGCATTAACCATGTGTCCTGGCATCAACCATTTTGTACGGTCAACTGGTTCATGATATTGATCCAAGTTATGTTGAGCAATTGCTTTTCTAATTTTAGAAACATTATCGTACAAGGAATCATTTTCGTCGATTTCAAATTTATTGTATAAATCATCAATCTTATCTGGGTAACCAACTTTGATAACAATCTTATCTAGTTTGACAACGGCCTTTTTCTTAGTATCTTCACTCAACCAAGTATTTTCAGAAAGTCTTTGTTCGTATACAGCAATCATTTTCTTAACCATACTGCGAACGTCTTCTTTAGCCTTTTCACCAAAGTACTTCTTACCGTAATATGCACCAACTACTTCACTGAAAATACTTGCAGCGAAGTTATAAGCATACTTAGTTCTGTTCTTTAATTCTTTAGCACCACTGAGGGCCAAATTGTATTCACCGATTACTTGACGGAATTCTTCATCAAGGATTGAGGCATTACCAGTAAGGAATTTAACCATCATCCAGGCTTTAATATTCTCAAAAGTATCAGCGTTAACAAGTTTGTTCAAGTTTGCCAAGTATCTTGGTTCAGTTACAATAACCTTTTTAGGTGTGTCATTAACTGAATCAACTACTAAACTCTTCAAGTCTAAAACATCAGATTTAGTAACGAATTCGTCAAAATCCATTGGGTTATAAACTTTGGTATAGTCGGCCCATTCCTCAGAACTCTTAACGATAGGAACTAATGACTTATCGAATTCCAAAGCTTTTTCAACGATTTCTTTAGCCTCATCCAACTTGTAGCCGATCATTGAGAGCAAACGTCCTGCAACATCAGCATATTTAGCCAACAATTGTTTACCCGATTCATTCTTTTCATCATAGTAAGTCTTATCGGGCAAGATCAAACCAGCACCATCGATATAAACAACATTTTTGGCTGTATCTTTCATATCAGCGTCGATACTAATATCGATTGGTAAAGCGAAACCATCTTTTGATAATTGAGCTAAGTTATCCCCTAAATCTTTAACGTTGCTCAAATCAGTAATACGTTGCATATCTTTCAAAATTGGTTGTTGATGGAACTTGCTTAAATGATCCACATTATTAGCAAGACGATATAATTTCACAGCTTGAAGCAAACGAGGATCGTCAACTTCACTTTCATTATTTGCAAATTCATGGAAATCTTTCATAAGAGTCTTTTCAACACCCTCATCAAGATCCGTAAAACCACCAGTACGAGATTTGTCAGGTGGAATCGTAGCCTTTTCCTGCCAAGCACCATTGACAGCTAAGTATAGATTATCTTTATAATCGGCGGGTTTAGCATCAATTAAATCCCCTGCACCACCGATAACTTTATTCATTAACAAATTTGTTCACCGCCTATTATTTTTAAAGACTACTATATCACTAATTACTTTTTATTAGAATAATTTTCATTTTTATCATTTCAAAAAAAATATAAATATGACGTGAAATATAATTTTTTTCGTCTAAAAAAGCTCAATGTTACGGTTACCTTCTTGATAACTGCTTCATTGAGCTTTTTTGATGTTTACTACTTTTTTTATAGTAGATTAAATTGCTTCTATTCTGATAAACCATTGTTCTACTATGAATAGTGGAAACGAGCTACGCAAGGGTAACTCCTTCCGGTTAAGTCAACTTTCTCTGCCGGTGCTTCGTCACCGACTGAGAAAGTAGTCTTAATCCTCGGGAGCTAACCGCCCTTGCTTCGCTCTCTATTTTTATCTAATAACACTAACAGAAACGCCAGCGCTATTCACAATCTTCGAAGCTTGTGAACCGATTGTATTACGGTTACGATTCTTCTTTTCAACACCAACAATTACTAGGTCAGGTTGGAACTTAGGAATAACCTTATCTACAATAACTGTTCCGGGTCCACCTTCTGTTACCATCATGTGAACATCTTTAACGCCATATTCTTTAGCTTTTTGACCATAAACTTCAAGAAGTTCTTTGATCTCTTCTCGACGTTCTGCTAGTACTTCTGGGTCTAGCGATTGAAAAATATTCAAGTCACCTGTTTCCAATACGGAAACAATACCTAGCTCGGAGTTATAGTGTTTAGCTAACGAACAAGCATAATTAAAGGCATTTTTTGATGACTCAAAATCATCTGAATCGACACAGATTAAAATTTTGGAATACTCAATTTTTCTAACTTTGTATTCTTTTAATTCATCCATATATTAAGCCCCCTCGGTTATTTAAAGTCGCGTCCTTTATTCTCTTGGAAGTATTTGTCAAATCTCTTAACATAATTGTGGAACATGTATGTCAAAAGTAACCAACGTCTAAAGGAGTTGTCTTTGTTATAGAAAACAGTTGTTCCAACGCGGTCTTGCTTGATTAATTCATCAGCATATTTAGTAGCATCATTATCAGCTGCATACTTATTGAAGACCTTGACTGGTACACCTAACCACAATTTATGTTGTGCTTTGTTCTTGTTGGCATAAACTGTTGGTTCGTTTTCTAAACTACCCTCAATATAATCTTCCACTACATATTTAGCAAGATTATAGCCATTGAGCGTAACAAAGAAACTACTTCTTCCTTGACGCAAGTTGATTTCAAAGAATTTGAAAGTATTATCACGAGAATCAAACTTCATATCAAAGTTGGCATAGCCTGTAAATTCAATATCCTCAAGGAATTTTTGAACTTGATCATAGACATCCTGATTGAACTCAGGAATGATAGCTACGTAATTACCAATTGATTGTGGTGTAGGATCTTCCAAAATTGGATGGCCTAAACACATCATCTTAACATGGTGATCTTGGTCAACATAAGCGTTGAGCACACGCATGTTAGAATCATCCCCAGGAATAAAGTCTTGGAGAATCAAATCAGATGTATAACCATTATCATAAATCTTACCAACAATAGTCATATATTCTTCTTGAGAGTGAATTATGAAAGCCTTTTTACGACCTTCAAAATGAATATCCAACCATTCCACACTGTTTGCTGGCTTCAAAGCCACTGGGAGATCAAATGGAACATCAAGATCATTCTTATTCTCATACATATCTTTTGTAATGATTTTTGTTAGTGGATGAGGTAAACCATGTTCATCAGCCACATGATAGAAACTCTCTTTATTATTCAATGATTTTAATAAATCATAATCGACATAAGGGCATACAAATGTCTTGGATAACTCTTCCTTATGTTTACTAATAAGTTCGGCATAACCATCCCCACAACCAATTAAAACAACTGGTTCTTCATGGTTTTGGTAAACTTTAGCAATTTCACGCATTTTTTCAATGAAAACAGGGTCTTCAGAAAAGCCTGAGTAAAGAGTCAAATCTAAGATTTTTGTATATCTTGTTGGTGCCAATTGGATTTCGGCATAGGCTTTAACAGTGCCCCCATAGAGTTCATGGAAAGCACGTGCCATTCCGTAAACATTCATATCACTACCCAAGAGAATGGGCGTGAATTTTTTTCCTGATTCAGTTTCGATAGGGATCAACCTCTTACTATATTAATTCTATTTTTAAAATTACACACATTTCACACAAAATTATACCATACTCAATTTAGCACAACGAGAGCGTCATTTATATTAAATCCGAGAGGCTTATTATTTTCTTAAATTATTATACTAATTTTATGAGTATCGAAATGAAAGACCGCAAACTCATCAAGCTGAATTTGCGGCCTTTTTTGTTCGTGTTGCTGTGATAATTAGATCACATTATTTTTATTTTCAAATATTAATTTACTAAAACTTTAGGATCAACATCTGGCTTCTTACCATCATCAATAAAGAAGACTTTATACCAAATCAAGAATGTGTAAATTGTCCAAACTTTACGGCGATCGTCGTTTTCACCACGGTAACAACCATCAAGCATCTTCAAAATAGCATCTTGATCGAAGAATTCAGCGGCAAAGTCAGCACTGAATAGATCACGGAATTGTTCGTAAACTTCCTTAGTCTTGATCCAGTCACGAATTGGCACTGGGAAGCCAAGTTTCTCACGTTTAGCCCATTCCTTAGGTAAAGCACGTTCAGCGGCTACACGTAAAGCATACTTACTATCTTTACTATTCAAAAGATACTTAGTAGGAATACCGGCAGCTACCTTAGCAACTTCTTTATCCAAGAATGGTACACGTAATTCCATGGAGTTAGCCATACTCATACGGTCGGCTTTAAGCAAGATATCATTTGACATGAATTGGTGAAGATCAAGATATTGCATCTTCTTAACTTCATCGTTATAACCACTAACCTTGCTATAACTTCTCATAACGATATCTTTAACAGAACGTGACTTCTCAAATTCGGGTTTAACCAAGTCAGCGGCTTCTTTTTCATTGAAGATCTTAGCTTGTCCAATAAAGAATTCTTCAGCTTTAGCAGTTGATTCATACAAATGTAAACGGCCTGGGAAATTAGGTAATTTCTTCAAACCATGAGCCAACTTGTACTTAACACCTTTTGGTAAGTGTTTCAAATCTTCCGCTACAACACGGATAACCTTTGAATGTGAGTGGAAACCATAATTTGCATAACCAGCAAACAATTCATCGGCACCTTCACCAGAAAGAATAACCGTTACATCTTTACTTGCTAACTTAGTTAAAAAGTAAAGTGGTATACATGAAGGATTTGAATCTGGTTCATCCATATAGTATTGAATTAGAGGAATTGACTTGACCGCTTCCTCTTTTGTAACGATACCACGTGTGTTTTCTAGACCTAATTTGTCAGCCAACATCTTAGCTGCAGTACCTTCTTCATATGTACTTGTATCAAAATCGATTGAGTACGTATGTTGTGGTTTCAAAACAGCTGTAACATAACTTGAATCAACACCACTAGATAGTAATGAACCTACTGGTACATCACTGATAGAGTGTTCATTAACTGATTCACGAATAGATTTGTCAATTCTTTTAACAGTTTCTTCAAATGACAAATTATTCTCTTTGAAGGACATATCCCAGTACTTCTTGATGCTTAGTTTGCCATTCTTATATGTAAAGTAGTGACCTTCAGGAATTCTGAAGACGTTCTTAAAGAATGTTTCGTTCAAAGCTGAATATTGGAAAGTCAAATATGGCTTCAAAGCAGCTTTGTTTAATTCTTTCTTGAAGTTTGGTTCTTTCAAGAAGGATTTGATTTCTGAACCAAAAATAAATGTACCTTCACGGTTGTAATAGTAAAGTGGCTTGATACCAAAGAAATCTCTAGCACCGGTAATGTCACCAGTCTTTAAGTCATAAATTACGAAAGCAAACATTCCACGAATCTTCTTAAGTAAACCTTCAATACCCCATTCTTCAAAACCATGTAGAAGAACTTCAGTATCTGTATCAGTTGTAAAGATGTGTCCTGCTTCTTTCAAATCTTTTCTAACATCTTTGTAATTGTAAATTTCACCGTTAAAAATAACAGCTTTTGATCTATCTTCGTTGTAAATAGGTTGCATACCACTACTAATATCAATAATACTCAAGCGGCGGAAACCTAAAGCAGCGTCGCCATCCAATAATTCACCAGAACTATTTGGACCACGATGCTTGATCGTATCCATCATAGCCTCAATTACAGGTTTCTTGTCTGTAATGTTTTTATCTACGAATCCGACAATTCCACACATAAAAATTCTCCCTTATATTTCAAAACTTACATATCTTGTAGCGGCTCCGTAACCGAAAATTTGTAAGCGCAATTTGTTCGGGTCGATATTAATGAAATAGCCCGCTAATTCTGAGATTTCATTATAACGTCTGTCCCACTTCTTGTTATAGTCAGTTGTTAAACCATGTTTCTTACCCATTAAGGCCGAACAATTTAATATTATATGATTAATTTCAGAAACTTTGTAGTTTTTTTCATAATGCATATGACCACAAATATAAGTTGTTACCTTAGAAATGCCCGTAGACGAGAAATCATAGCGTAAATTTACTCCAAAATCTCCTGTTAATTCATTTTTTAATTGGCCAGAAGTTTTGTTGTTGAAGCTTACTAATAGTTGTTGAACCAAATCACCATTAAAATTCAAAGCGCTCCGGCCACTTGGACTAACAATATTAGCATGCCCCATTACAATAACATGTTTATCAATAGTATTTTCTAAGATTTTCACCAAATCTTCTAACTGTTGTTCTCTGACGCCACGAACTTTCTTAAAATCATATTTCTTAGAACCATTACTAAGTATATAAGGAATATCGCTAGTATCAATAAAGACGATTCGTATATCGCCCTTGTCATACCAACCAACTTTAGATACTGGATTTAGTCTAAAAATATCTGGTTGTGCAAAATTATACTTTGTTACTAATGAGTCATAATCATCTCGTTGAAATGACGCTGAACTGAAAAACTTGTGTTCATCGTACTTGTCATTCTCATCATGATTACCTTCAAGAAGATAGAACGGTGCCTTGCTCTTTTGATAATTTTCAACAGCAAATTGTAATAGCCCTCGACTGATCTCAGGTTTATCACTTCCATCAATTAAATCTCCCAGATGGACATTTAAGTCCAAGTTGACAGCATCACTAACATTATTAGCTTCAATAATATGACGTGCACCATTGATACCGTAATAAGACGCACTGGCAATTGCTTTAGCATGTGTGTCGGTTAGTACGGACAACGTTACTGTATCACTAGTAACATTTGGCTTTACGTTATTATCATAAACGCCCTTTATATAATCAACAACGAAAGGACGTGGCTTTAGCCGCTTCAAAAACATATCAGTGTGTGCTGATATGAATTCTGATGGCTTTGGTGTCAACATTCTGCTTGCAATATTTTTGATTTTCAATTTTATGATCTCCAATATCCCATACTCTGGAAACAATTATAGTAAAAAAACCATCTCACGATGGTCTCATTATGGCTCAATTATATATCAAAGATATGAAAAATAATCCTTTGACGCTTACTTTAAGAGAATTTGATAAGCTTTTCTAATACCATGATCTTCATCCATCGTAATAGTTCCTTTTTCAACGAATCCATTACTTGTAATGACATGTTGCATTACCAAATTGTCAGGGTGAGTGTCAATTCTGACATCACTGTAACCTAGGTAATGTGAGATTGTTAATAGTTGTTGAATCAAAGCGGCTGAAAGATGTTGTCCTTGATGGCCTGGTTCAACAGCTATTCGGTGAATAATGGAATAAGTTACATCTGAATTTTTCGACCATGACCCTGAAGTCATATCCTGATAATTCTTATCGTAACCTTGTTGCAAAGCAGCTACTCCAACTACCTCACCATCTAGTATTAAAACATAACTTATATCTTCTTGAATATCTTGTTCTAGGATTTTCTCATCGGGATAACCCACTTGCCATTGATCAACGCCACGGTCCCGTAGGGTTCTTTTGGCGCCACCGATGATATCAATAATTCTTGGCAAATCGTCAACTGTGGATTGACGTAAATAAATATTGCTCATAAAATTTTGCCTCCTCACTTCATCAGGATATTAAAACAAAAAAGAATACCTCATTGCAATAGTTTTGTTCAACTTTTCTTATTTTTTTTATAAATAAACCAACTAATAACAAATAATATTAAAGCGTATAAAAAAGTTTGTCCCGCTAAAGGTAACAATTTAACGATGGAAGTATTACTATGCAAACTAATAATCATTCTCGAGAGAGGTGGAAATATCACCTCAATATTCTTAAAGATGCTGACGACACTACCTGACAAGGCCAAATAAACAAAGATTAATGTTCCAATTTGTCCCAAGCTAGAGTGTTTCTGCCATTGAATTTTGAATAAAGCCGCAATTGAACTGCCTAAAAATCCTACAGAAATCAAGGATACTATTCCAACAACATCTAAAAATATATCTTTACAGAGAATTAAACTAAATATAAAAATCAATATTCCTGAAATTATATTTAAAATTAATGCCGTCAAAAACTGACTGATGGCCTCTGACCAGTAGCTGTTCACTTTTTGTTTTAAATAATGGTTATAAACTTTATCATTATGATACAAATTCATCGTTGTAAATAATGATAAAAAAAATGTCCCCATTAATAATAGGCTATATTTCTCATGATAATCAATACTTAATAGATGATCTGCAGTTAATCCAAAAACAATAATGGAGAACAACAATGTTAAGTATAGAAAGTCTTGAAAAACAAATTGCAAATAATTTTTTAACAATACTTTAATTTTCAATATCATGTGCCTCCTCAAATTGATAATTGAGGGCAATCATTTTACCGATAATAGCGTCCTTTTGCTCTAAAGGAACCTTCATTTCTACTACCCCATTAGCATTTCTTGTCATATAGTCGACCAAGTCATGCGTTAAAGCGATGGAATTGTGGTGAACACTGAAGAATAACTGACTATTTTTAGTTTTTAAACTTTGTAGTTGATGCAACCTACCATTTTCGAAACGGTAACTATTATCTAAAATTTCAGATATTTCACCATTCTGCTCAGTTCCTGCAAGCAATATTCCCGAACTATTATCTTTTAAATCCTGTAACATACTTAACATGTTCTGAATTGTCTCATCACTTTGAAAAGCAAAAGGTTCGTCTAACAACAAAACATTGGGATGACCAACTACGGCTGCTAAGAAACTAACTCGACGTTTTAATCCTAATGAAAGTTGATCAACCGTCCTATCTAAATATGGTGCCAATTTCATATAAGTAACCATGGCATCCAATTGATCCTTCCGAACAGCTAAACCTTTAGACAGACGTCTGATATCTTCAAGATATTTGCGAACCGTCTGTTCAATGATTTGAGGATCATTTTGTGGCATATATCCAATTCTGACGCCAGGAGTGTATTCAATTTTGCCGCTATCGGCTTGTTCATAATTTGCGATTGTTTCTAAAAGCTGTGTTTTACCACTACCATTTTCGCCACTAATACCAACTATCTCATTTTGAGATAAAGAAAAAGCTACATGCTTAAATGCAAAGTAGCCCTCTCGTTGCAATGATAAATCATTGACTGATATTAATTCCATTATTGCCATTCCTCAACAGCATGTGCTGCTAGTCCGATTGAAAGGATTGCATCTTTAGAAACTGAATTTCTAACATCAGCGACAATGGTATTGTCATAAACTGCTCCGATAACGGTAAATGCAAAACTGACCAAATTGATGTCGGTCTTAACCTTATAATCACCACTTGCATATGGATCTTCATGGTTATATGTAAAGTTGATCTTGTGACCAGCCAAAGAACCATCGACATGGTTAACTTGTACTCGATCATGTAGTTCACTAAGTTTATGATCAGGGTTTTGCAAAGTTAAACGGTGGTCAGATTCATTTTGGTAATAATCGTCTTCGGTCATATCAAAATATTCTTTAATCGGTTTTCTTAAAACCTCAAGTGAATCTAAAATGTCATACACTGCTTGTGCGTCAAATTTTTGTGATTTATCTTCAATATCTTTTCTATCTTCATAAAGCTTTTCGGCTAATTTACTAATAGTCTCAGAATTCATAATCATCCTCCGTCTTTAATGGTTCTTTCTTGTATGGTTTGTTTAGGATTCCGTCTCCCGCTCGTTCCCAACTAGATAACGTTTTTTATTGCTTACCTCAAATAACTCAGAAAAAACAACAAATAGAAATATTTACTAGTCCGGAGCAAAAAGCTGATTGGCTCAGTAGTGAGATTCTCCTCAGCAATTTATTGCTGAGGAGAAGACCGAACTTGAAGACAATTTGAACTTCAATTGGCTCCAAGTCGTGTCCATTACGTTCCAGCCAAATCAGATTTTTGCGGAGGACGGCATATAAAGAAAGAACCCCTTAACACCATTATACTAATTTCTACTTGTAATTACAGGAGTCTATATGGTCATTAATGACTCCCACAGCCTGTAAAAACGAATAGATAATCGTTGGCCCCACAAATCGAAAGCCGCGTTTTTTCAAATCTTTACTGATCTGCTGTGACAATTTAGTTTGAGCAGGCATTTCGCTCATATCACTATAATGATTAATTATTGGTTTATTATCAACAAAATTCCAAATATAATCAGAAAATTTTTCATCTTTTTGATGCATTTCTTGAATTACACGAGCATTGCTGATCGAAGAATCGACTTTCAAGCGATTACGAATAATACCTTTATCCTGTAACATTGAATCTCGTTTTTCTTGATCATATGATGCCACTTTGTCTATTTCAAAATTATCATACGCCTGACGATAAGTCTCACGTCGTTTAATAATTGTCGCCCAAGATAATCCTGCTTGAGCACCTTCTAGTGTCAACATTTCAAAAAAGTAGCGTTCATCACGGCTAGGTTTGCCCCACTCATTATCATGGTATGCCTGCATTGCTTCAGAGCTATTAGCCCACTCACATCTCATCTTTTTCTCCAAACTAAAAAAGCTGGCAACCGCCAGCCTAATATAAATTATTTTTTCTTTTTATCAGTAAATCTTTTATTATCGATATCTGTTCTAACGATAATAACATCAGTTCTAGCATTTCTTGTAACATATTCAGAAACTGAACCAACTAATAAACGTGTTACAGCATTCATACCTGTTGAACCAATCATAATCAAGTCATTCTTGTATTCTTCAACGAATTCTTGAGAAATAACTGTCTTTGGTTCACCGAAACGAACGTGGATATCAATGTCTTCTTCTTTGAAGCCATCTTTAACAGCACCATCTTTTAATTCTGTAAGATACTTTTGCGCATCTTCGGAAAGTTGATAGATAACATCACCATTCAACATACCACCATGTAAACCGATGAATTGCTTTGTATCTAAGACTGTTAAAACATCGATGTGTCCACCGTTCATTTGTGCAACTGTTACGGCCTTTTTAAAAGCCATTTCTGCTTCTTTTGATCCATCTACAGGAACCAAAATCTTCTTATAGTCTTGTTCCATAATTCAATCCTCCAATGCGCTTATTGAATACCTTCTAATGTAAGATTAATGCATTCATATATTTTATTCAATAATTTACAAAATTATTTGAAAGCCATCAATGTCCGTGCTAACTGATTTGAAACAGATTCATAGTTCTCAAACATCGTCATTTCATCATCATACTCTGTCATCTGAGTTGAAAATATCCCTGTAAAAAGTTGTTCATAGCTTTGAAAGTCATCAACAAAATTATTACATAAGGCAAATGTCGGAACTTTTTGAGCTCCGGCAATTCGACTCAAGTGATACAACATATCATCATGCATTGCTTCACGTGAAATTTTATCGGTAGCGGTAATTAAAATATTTGCGGAACGAATTGTTTCTTCCATTCCTGTAACCTTTGCTACCCATTCAAATGATGACCTAGAAATTCGTGCATTAATCATTGCAAAAGCCCCAGCCAAAGTCTTAATCGAGTCAGAATGAGGCATTGGGTGTATATCTAAATTATACTTCTGATTCATTTTTTCAGTGATAAAAACTAAATTATCTTCCAAAAAACTTTCTTGTGCTTCATTCAAATATTCAACATTATCCGATAATTTACGACTTGAATAATTCAATAGAACGGTCAACCGAGTTCTTCCACCCAAAAGTTGATAAACATCTTCCATATCAATACGAAAGGCATTGATCAAAGGATTCTCACCTTCAGGAATCAGTTGTCCATTCTCATCATAAATTTTGGCTCCCAAAGCTTGTAAAGCTCCTAGACCACCATCAGCTACAGCCGTTTTTCCTAAACAGAGTACAATATCTTTAATTCCATTCGTGACTGCATCCATGATAAATTCGCCTAATCCATAACTTGTCGCATGAAACAAGTCGTTTCGGCTTTTATTTTTTGCTAAATCAACCCCAACTACTTGCTCTGAATCCATAATAGCGGTAAGTTGACTACCGATCTGGGTAACGAGATAACGTCCCATTCGATTTTCCCAAAAAGCATCAAAATAAGAAACTTCATCCCAATGCCCACCAATAGTATGCTCTATTAATGCTGGCATCCCATCTTTACTGTCAGTGACGGGCATGGTAATTATTTTTGCATCCGGCATAGCACGCGAGATGCCACTATAAATGGCCTGACCAATTTTAGTTGAGCTAATGTTTTTACTATATTTTCCAGGTGCAATAATAAACTTCATAATGGGATGACTCTTCCTTTTTGATATAATGATTATTAGAAAAATATGCAGAGGTAGTTAAAGGTATGGTTGAAAATAATAAGCGCGTTCTAAACCTTGAAAAAGGTGTCAATTTTCGTGAACTAGGTGGCTATGAAACCGTTGAAGGTAAAACAATTAAGTTCCACAAAGTTCTCAGATCAGCTGGTTTAAGTGATCTATCCGACAACGATCTTAATTTTTTAAGCAATTATGGTTTAAAGTATGATGTCGATTTCCGTTCACACGAGGAAGTAAACGATAAACCTGATCGTATTCCTGACGGTGCGGAATATGTCTTTGATCCTGTTTTTGAAGCCGATGAAACCGAAGCTTCTAAAGTTCAAAATGATAGTTTTATTCCCGAAATTGGTGGCGACCCTACTAACGGTTTTCATCATATGAAAGACGTTTATCGTGATATTATCACAGGTGACCAAGCGAAAGGCGCATATCGAACATTTTTTGATAAATTATTAACTAATGACCAAGAAGACGATGTTTTGCTCTTCCATTGCAGTGCCGGTAAAGATAGAACTGGTATGGGAGCTGTCTATCTATTAACTGTTCTTGGCGTTCCTATGGATGAGATCAAGAAAGACTACTTACTAACTAACAAGGCCAATAAAGGATTTGTTGACAATTTGATCTTAGACCTTGAAAACAAAGGTTACACTGACAAAAATGTTTTAAGTTCCGTACGTGATTTGATGACGGTTCATACTGATTATTTAGCAACAGCTGAAGATGAAATCGCCAAAATGTCTGGTAATATAGACAATTATATCAAAGATGAATTACAGGTAACCCCTTCTGAAATAAGAGATTTGAAGAAAATCTACTTGAATTAAGATTCAATCTTCTAATTTTCAGAATATTGTTATCACATTTTCTTCACATTTAGTGTTTAATATGTAGTTTGTAAGTTAAAGGAAAGCAATTGAGCTTAACTTACATCCCCCCTTTTTAAATATAGAAAACTAAAATAGATAAAAATCTCATAATAAAAAATATAATTCACTTTTCCTCCCTGATTTGTGAATTTCCCTTAAAACTAAAAACAACTACTGTTCCCCTGCAGCGGTTGTTTTTTTGTTTGATTGCAATTAAATACTAACTGATATAACTGAAACATGCCGTCGTCCGCAAAAAATCTGTGGGCCACTGGAACGTGGTGGACACGACTTGAAGCTAATAATTCCGCACTTTGTGCGAAATCATGGATCTCCAAGTTCGGTCTTATACTAACCTTGCTACGCAAGCTAAGTATAACTTCACCACTGAGGGGCCACAGATTTTTTACTACCGACTGTATCCTTGTTTCTAATATTATCAAGCAAAATTGCAGTATTTTGATAACCTCAACTCGACACAAGTTCAAATAGAATTTTTGAATCAAAAAACGGCCTCCATTAAGTATTCAAGCCATATATGTTTGAATACTTAATGAAGGCCGTCCTTATTTACTATTTAAACTTTCCAATAATTAGGATTTAATCCCCAGTAATAAAAAAAATTTACGTCATAGTCAAATTTAAGTAAGGACTCTAACTGGTTGCCATTATTTATTTCAAAAAATTAGAAGGAAGATAATAAATAGAGTCGTTTATCAGTCTGGAGTAAAAATTGAAAATGCGGTCAGTTGTGAAATCATTGTTAGCGGCTCTGCCGGTTACAATGAAGCTGATCTTGGAGATCCATTATTTTACACACAAAGTGTAAAATAATTAGCTTCAAGTCATGCCCACAGCGTTCCACCGCATTTTCAATTTTTGCGGAAGATGGCCTATTTATGTCCCCCATCTCTTTACTCAAAAGCTTGTAACAATTCAGCCTTATCCAAATTATCCTTTTGAGCACCGCTGACATCTAGTTTAATTTGTCCATCTTGTACCATGATCAGACGATTACCATACTTCAAAGCATCTGACATTTTATGCGTAATCATCATTGTTGTTAACTTTTGTTCTTTGACGATACTGTCAGTAATTGCCATTACTTCTTGACTAGTCTTCGGATCTAGCGCTGCCGTATGCTCATCTAGTAATAGTAATTTAGGTTTACTTAGAGTTGCCATTAGAAGCGACAAGGCTTGGCGTTGCCCTCCGGATAGATATTTTACTTGTGTATTCAAGAAGTTTTCTAAACCCATGTTGAGTGTTTTCAATAAGGCTAAATACTTCTCTTCTTCAGCTTTTTTCTGATACCACTTTAGACTGATTGTTTTCGTGTGACTTTGGGCCAAAACTAAATTTTGCATCACTGTCAAATCTCCAGCGGTTCCCATCTTGGGGTCCTGGAAAACTCGTGACATCCAACGTGATCGATAAGCTACTGACTTCTTGGAAACATTATGATTCACCAAATCAATTTCTCCCGCATCAGCACTTAAGGTTCCAGCGATGGAATTCATCAAAGTGGACTTTCCGGCACCATTATTTCCAATAACTGAAATGAAGTCGCCTTCGTAAACATTTAAATTAATATTTTCCAAAACGTGACGTTCGTTTCTAGTCCCGGGAAAGAACACTTTTTGCAGATGTTTTACTTGTAATATTTCCATCTTCTTCGGCCTCCATTTGTGCTAAATACTTTTTCAATTGGCGTTTAGTTCTAATTCGATTCTGAATAATTGGTACGCAAATAATAATAATCAGAATTATCGCTGATAAAATTTTCAAATCATCGGCTGGGAATCCTAGGCTCATCGCAACTGTCAAAAGAAAACGATAAACAATGGCACCTAAGACCATCGCTGACAATCTAACCAAAATATTGTTACCTCGTAGGAAAATTTCTCCGACTAGTACTGAGGCTAACCCAATAACGATGGTTCCAATCCCCATACCGATATCAGCGTAACCGTTGTTTTGTGCAATCAAGGCACCTGATAAGGCAATCAATCCGTTAGAAATCATGTAACCAAAAATAATCATCCCATCAGTATTAATACCATTGGCAGCGGACATATTTTTATTATCACCAGTTGCCATCAGTGACAAACCTAAACGAGTTTTGAAGAGCCAGTAAAGTACTGCCATCACAATAATAACTACGATGATTCCTAACATGATAGTTTGCATATCAACTGTCAAACTAGCTGGCATATAGCCTGTTAAAACTTTTTGAGTCAAAAGTGGCACATTGGATTTTCCCATGATGTGCATATTGATAGAATACAATCCGGTCATCGTCAAAATTCCGGCTAATAGTGAGGGAATCTTCAATTTAGTATCGAGAATTCCGGTAATCAACCCGGCCACACACCCTGCCAAGAAACCAACAATTGTTGCAGTAATAGCCGATTGACCTTTGATCATCAAGCTAACAGTAATAGCTGCTCCAAAGGGAAAACTTCCTTCAGTTGTCAAATCCGGTATGTCTAAAATTCTAAATGTAATGAAGACACCAATTGCTAGAGGCGCCCACAATAAACCTTGTCCTAAACTAGATATAATCATTTTTATCACCTATGGTTTCGTAATTTTACTTGGATCGATGCCGATAGCCTTAGCATTAGCCTTGTTAACGTAAAGTCTCAAAGTATGTGAAGTTTCAACAGGCATATCTTGAGGCTTCTTTTTATCGATCAAAATCTTGTAAGCCATCTTGGCAGTTTGTTTACCTAAATCATGGTAATTGATTCCGTATGTAGCAACACCACCATCTTCAGCCATTTCAATTGAACCTGTAACAACTGGCAATTTAGCCTCACGTGCTTTTTTACCGATTGTCTTCATAGAACTAGCCATTAAGTTGTCAGTTGGTAAGTAAATTCCAGAAACTTTATCAGCCATTCCAGATAATGCACTGGCAACATCATTAGTACTTGTGACACTAACCACATTCAATTTAAGATGATGATTCTTAGCATATTCCTTAACCATTTTGACCTGCAAAACTGAGTTCTCTTCAGATGAGTTGTACATAACACCAATTGGTTTAGAACTCTTAGTCAAAGTTGTTAACAGTTTGACTTGTTTATCCACGGGACCCAAATCTTTGGTACCAGTAACATTCGTTGCTGGCTTACGATCATCTTTTACCAATCCAGCACTCTTCAAATTAGTTACCGCTGTAACAACGATTGGAGTTGATTTAGTTTTCTTAGCAAGTGCTTGTGCTGAAGGAGTTGCGATTCCTAAAATCAAATCGTTCTTCTTTTGTGTTAATTGTTGAGCCATTGAATTTAAATTGGCCTGATCCCCTTGGGCATTTTGATAATTGTAATTAACTTTCATTGATTTATCGTGTTGTTTAATTTCTTTACTTAATTCTTCTTTGAACCCTTTACGTGCCTCGTCCAATGAACCATGAGGTACTATTTGCAAAATTCCCACATTGATTGTTTTCTTGTCTGCAGCTGAATTATTAGCACATCCTGCTAGAATAACTGCTGCCATAATTGTCATTAATCCGATTAAATATTTTTTCATGAAAAACCCTCCTGAGAATATAAAAAAACCAGCTAGATTCGTATTGAATCTAACTGGTTTGCCCGGGCGCAATTTATCTCCAGATAGATTCAACCCGTATCTATCTGGCTTCAAAGACATGTTTAATAGCTTTAGCCAATCAATAGATACGAACACGTACGCGTTCGCATCCAGAGACTGAATACAAACGCTATCTAAAGAAAAAGCTAAAGGCAAATTGATTATTCAAATGTGACAACTGTTTACTAATTTTCATAATAAAGTTCTCCTCGTTTGCAATTTACAGTCTCTAGTTAAACATTCAAAAATTAATATGTCAATAAGTTTATTAAAAAAATCTAATTTAGCCTTTACAGGTACTTTTTAGTACCTACTGTACTTTAAAGTACGTAATTGTTTATTTCTCCCAACCACATATAATGATTCACATACTCATTATTCGCTGTAGGAGGAAAATAATTATGAATAAAAAAGTTTCATCAACTTGGATACTTTTATCATTGGCTATCAGTGCCTTTGCTATCGGATCTACTGAATTTATCAGTGTAGGAATCATGCCACTATTAACTAAAACATTTGGTATCTCACTTGCACAAGGAGGCCTAACCGTTTCTATCTATGCTACCGGAATCATGTTTGGCGCTCCCATTTTAGCTTTGATCACTAATCGTTGGGACCGTAAAAAATTATTGATTGGTATCATGATTAGTTTCATCATCGGAAATACTTTAGCTGCCCTAGCACCCAGTTTTGCCATTCTTTTAGCTGGCCGTGTTATTGCCGCTCTTTCCCACGGAATTTTCATGACAATCGCATCATTGATTGCCGCTGACGTGGTAGCACCTAACAAACGTGCTTCAGCTATTGCTGTTATGTTTACCGGCCTAACAGTTGCCACAATTACAGGTGTTCCACTAGGAACTTTTATTGGTCAAACTTTTAACTGGCGAATGTCCTTTTTCTTCTTAGTAGCCTTAGGACTAGTCGGTTTGATCACAAATATCATCTTAGTACCAAATGAACTACCATTACCAAAACCAACTAGTATCAAAGGTATTTGGAAGATTCTCAAACAACCTCAATTACTCTTGATTTTGCTTATCACAGCCCTAGGCTATGGAGCAACTTTCCCCGTTTACACTTATCTAACAACTATCCTGAATAAAAATATGGGCTGGTCAGAAAGTGCCATTGTCATCATCTTGATTTTTTACGGAGTCGCTGTTGCTATTGGTAATACTCTTGGTGGAAAATGGGCTAACAAAAGACCTCTAAGCGCTCTTTTGAAAATGTTCCTTGGTTTAGGAATTGCCTTACTGATCACTCGTTTGGTTATCAATTTTCACTTCTTAGGCTTACTAGCCATTCTTTTATTAGGTCTATTTGCCTTTATGAACGTTCCTGGCTTGCAGTTATACATTGTTCAATTAGCTGAAAAATACACGCCTAACGAAGTCCCATTGGCTTCTGCGTTAAATATTTCAGCCTTCAACGTAGGAATCACTTTAGGTTCAACTATTGGAGGACAAGCAGTCGCTCATAATCAACTTATTAATACACCTTGGTTAGGAATTGCAATGCTAGTAGTTGGAATTATTCTGATTGCTGTTCTTATGAAAATGGAAAACAGTCCTGAAGTCGAACCAGAAGTAGAAAATTGCTAAGACTAAATAGTGATGTTAATATACAAATACTAAGGAGGATGGTTTTTATGAAACAAGCAATTTATAACATTGGCGTTGAAGATACAATGAGAATTATTGGTGGCAAATGGAAACCAATAATTCTTTGCCATCTCAAACATGGCATCATGCGAACTGGAGAATTGCGTCGAGCCATCCCAAATATCACTCAAAAAATGTTAACTCAGCAATTAAGAGAATTGGAAGACGACGGTATTATCAATCGTAAAGTTTACAGTCAGATTCCACCAAAGGTCGAGTATTCTTTAACTGATTACGGCGAATCACTCAACAAGATTCTCGAAGATCTTTGTGTTTGGGGCGAAAAAGATATCGAACGTCGCAAGCAAAAAGGTGAAAATATCATCTTACTGAACAAAGAGGACGTATCCGCAGATCCACTTCCCTATGCAGATTAAGGTTAAATATGCCGGCCTCCACAACAAGAAAACTTGGCTGGAACGCCATGGATCTTCAAGTTTGACCTTTATCTAAGCAATAAATTGCTAAGATAAATTTCATGGCTGAGCCAATTTTCTTGTTGCTCCGACCTAAATATTTATTCTATCCAAATTTAATATTCTAAATTTTTAATCCAAAATAATAGCACCTATTCTGAATTTCAATCCCTACTAAAAAGTAAAGATTGCTGTTCTAGAATAGATGCTATTATTTGTTTTTTGAGCTGATTGAGATAAAGAATAAAACACGTTCACTAGTCGGTAGCAAAATTTCCTGTAGACCCTCAGTGGTAAAATTTGCCTTAACGATTTATCGTTTAGGCAAAGACCGGACTTGGAGACAATTGTGATTTTCAATTGGCTTCAAGCCGTGTCTACCACATTCCAGTGGTCTACAGGAGATTTTGCGGACGACGGCAGTTAAACTCATTTTACAATCGTAACGTCTGTTGTAGGGACGAACTCATTTGTTGCTACTCGATAGTAAGTTTTTCCATCTAAATATGCTAAACGATCTACCTGCCAACTTGTTTGAGCTGAAAGATTTCTTTGAGGTACGGTCTGTCCTTGTGCATCAACTAGTTCATCATTTTGATTGCCTGTTTGCACGATAAATGTTTGAGGCTGATAAACATAAACATCATCATCCTTAACCCATTTGTCAGTTGCCACACGATAATAAGTGGAACCATCTTTCATACGTCTGTCACTCAACCAGTTTGTTTGTGAGGTCAATTTATCTGTTGTTTTCTGAGCATTATCATTATAAATTTCAACCTTTTTATTAGGTAGTGTCGTTACTAGATGGCTCACGGAGCTTACCTGCCCTCTTGAGATACTTTTCTTATAAATTACCCGTTCTGGTAAGGAAACGATGTAACGGCCCTTAGTAGCCTGCAATTTAGCTACATTAACTGTGAATGTAATTAAACTTTTATTAACTTTATAGCCACTTTTTTGCGGAATTTTAATTGTTAGAGTCGCAGTTCCGTTTTTGAGTGTTCCCTTAACATTCTTATTGACCAAATGTTGATTGAGATTATTAGGAATATTAACGTCAAACACTGCTAAGTTTTTAGCACTACTTGCAATTCCTACGTATCTTGCCTTAATTAATTGCTCACTCTTAACAACACGTTTATTACCATTCTTATCAGTAATCAACCATGTTTGTAAATTATCATTACCATTCTGATCTTGACCCAGATATGAATGTTTAAGTGAAAAATTAGGTGACAGAACCATTCGTTTTAAATTAGTTCCTGACAAAAGTCCAGTTGCTTTGACTTGTTTATTATCCCAATGACTAAAATCTAATTCTTTTAAATTCCTGGCGCCACTGAACATATGATTCATTTTTTCAACATTAATGATATTCCAATTAGAAATATTCAACGTCTTTAATTGATCAACTCGCATAAACATATCCGACATATTTTTCACATTAACAACATTCCAGTTGGAAACATTCAAAGACTCCAGTTCAGGATTAGAACTGAACATATTCTTCATATTCAAAACATTACTAGTATCCCAGTTAGTGACGTCGATCATAGCTAATCCGGTGTTATTGAACATGTAACTCATATCCATAACTCCAGAAACATCCCAAGTCGAAACATCAACTGATTTCAGACTACTTAAGCCATCAAACATATGACTCATATCTTTTACATTGCTAGTATTTAATCTATCGGCATTTTTGATTTCAATCAATCCAGAAGTTCCATCCAGATTATTTCCCAAACCTGTGAAAAGCCAAGATGAATCCTGTGGCAAATAAACATTTCCATCAAAAACGATTCTCTTTATATCCTGCTTTTCGTCAGCAAATTTAACTTTAGAATATTTAGTTTCATCAACTGCTAAACTTTTTCCCAAAGAACCACTAGCAAGGGTTCCTGACTTGATGTGTAAAACATCATCATTTGAGATGTACCACTGACTCGTTCCATCGACACCAGCATATTTAATGCTACTAAGTGTCACATTTGTATCGTCTAAATTAATCGGATCTGTCTGCGCTTGAACTTCAGTAGCATTGGCAAAAAATCCCAGAGCCATAAACAACCCCAGTGAACTAATCAAAATACTTAATTTGTGTCCCCTATTCAAATCATTTCAGCCCCTTCTTTTAATTAAAATTATTATAGCACCATATATTTTTGATAATAGTGAGTTTTTTCAAGACAAAAAAAGGAAGCCCATTTGGACTTCCTTAATTTACTAGTACTATTTGATTAAATAGTATATTTGAATGTGTGATGTTTTGAAATTCTATCTTCTGAGTATACTGCTAAAGCAATTAGTGCTAAACCAGCAACTGGAATGGAGTATCGGCTTTGTAAAACGAATAAAATCATTAATAACATGGCCACTACCGCCATTAGTGCAACTTTCATGAATTTTACGTTTCTTGTTGTCATAATATCCACCCCTTAAGTGTTCTTTCTCTTTTTTCCATAGATGATAATATCATGGTAAAAAGTGATTTACAACCCATCAGATCAGTACTTACAGCCGTTTTCAGAGTTCTATTTTTCTTTCTAATAAACCGTATTATTATCTTAGAAAAAATTAAGGTTAGAACTCTACTGCGACTAGGATTTCAGAAAACATTCAAAGTTTTCTAAGATATTTTCTTTTGAATATTAAAATTAAACTTATTCAATTATTTTTAAATTTATTTAGTCTATAAGTGCTGGTGTGACGGTCTTTACAAACAGTTGTTAACAATCCGTGAACACTTAATTATTATTGTTAACTTATATTCTTTTTAATTTCATTCATAATTTTTCAAAAAAAGGACTAGGCAATCAAAATATGATTACCTAGTCCCAATTTCTTAATGTTCAACGATTAAATATTTTATTCCCAAGTCCAGTTTCTTACTTCTGGCAAATCATCACCGTATTCACGGATGTACTTGTTGTGTTTATCAACAATAGCTTCCATTTCGTCAGCAAAGTCGCTAGCACCGTCGCCTTGTACAGCAACAGCAGCTTCTTCAGCCAAGTGGAATCTATCCATCTCATTAACAACACGCATGTCGAATGGTGTTGTGATATCACCATTTTCACGGTAGCCATGAACGTATAGGTTGTGATTTGCACGGTCAAAGAAGATATCTTTAATGATGTCTTCGAAACCATGGAAGGCAAACAAGACTGGCTTGTCAACTGTGAAGATTGAGTTGAATTGTTCATCAGTTAAACCACGAGGGTCTACTCTTGGTGATCTCAACTTCAATAGATCAACAACGTTGACGTATCTAATCTTAATTTCTGGTTTTTCTTTTCTTAGAATACTGATAGCAGCCAATGATTCAAGGTTAGGTTCTGTACCAGCAGAAGCGATAACGATATCAGGATCACCGTTGTCATTTGATGCCCAGTCAATAACCTTAAGTCCCTTATCAGCCAACTCTTCACCTTCCTCAATTGAGTAGAATTGAGGTCTTGGTTGTTTTGAAGTTACCAATAAGTTGATCTTTTCTTGGTCATCCAAAATCTTAGGCATAACAGCAAGCAATGAGTTTGTGTCAGCTGGGAAGTATTCACGGATGTATTCTGGTTTCTTTTCAGCCAAGTGAGTAATGATACCAGGGTCTTGGTGAGTGTAACCATTATGATCTTGTTGGAAAGCAGTTGATGTAGCAATAACGTTTAGTGAAGGATACTTGTTTCTCCAGCTCAATTCGTTAGCTTTTCTTAACCACTTGAAGTGTTGTGTCAACATTGAATCAACAACTCTTAAGAAGGCTTCGTAACTTGCGAACATACCATGACGACCTGTCAAAGTATAACCTTCGTTAAATCCTTCAGCTTGATGTTCTGAAAGTTGTGAATCAATAATACGACCAGCTGGTGCTTCGTATTGATCATTAGGTTCATGAACAGGTTCCATCCATTGACGAGGACTTGCTTCAAATGCACCATACAAACGGTTAGACATTGTTTCATCAGGCCCAAATAGTCTGAAGTTGTCAGGATTATCCTTGATAACACCGTTCAAATATTTACCTAATTCGATCATATCTTGAGCATTTGTTGCACCACGCTTGTCAAAGTTCAAAGCGTAATTCTTGTAGTCTGGTAATTTAAGAGGTTTTGGATCAACCCCACCATTAACGATTGGGTTCATAGCCATTCTGCTTTGACCCTTAGGTGTAATAGCAGCGATTTCTGACTTCAAAGTACCATTTTCATCAAATAATTCATCTGGTTTGTATGATTCCAACCATTCAACCAATTTGTCTGCATGTTGCATATCATTTTGGTCAACAGGAATTGGAATTTGGTGAGCTCTGAATGAACCTTCAATAGGTTCGCCATCCCATGTCTTTGGACCAGTCCAGCCCTTAGGTGCACGGAAGATGATAACAGGCCACTTAGGCATCTTAGCTTCTGAAGCTGGATGTTTTCTAGCTTCTTCTTGGATACTCTTGATCTTTTCGATAGCAGCATCAACAGTCTTAGCCATTTCTGGATGCATCTTTTGAGGATCTGTTCCTTCAACGAACATTGGATCCCAACTCATACCTTCGAAGTACTTAGTTAGATCTTCATCACTCTTACGTGACAAGATTGTTGGGTTAGAAATCTTGAAACCATTTAGATTCAAGATTGGTAAAACAGCACCATCATCAACAGGGTTAATGAAGACATTTGAGAACCATGAAGCAGCCAATGGGCCAGTTTCAGATTCACCATCACCAATAACTACTGCAGCGATTTCGTCAGGATTATCAAGAATTGCACCAACACCGTGTGATAGAGAATAACCTAATTCTCCACCTTCATGCATTGATCCTGGTGTCTCAGGGGCAGCATGAGATGCAACACCACCTGGGAATGAGAATTGCTTGAAGAGTTTTTGCATACCCTTAGTATCTTCTGTAATTTCAGGATAAGTTTCAGTATAGCTTCCATCCAAGTATGAGTTGGAAACCATAACTTGCCCACCATGACCAGGGCCTTCGATATAGAACATCTTTAGTCCGTACTTGTTAATAGCACGGTTCAAATGAGCATAAATAAAGTTTTGACCAGCAATAGTTCCCCAATGTCCGATTGGATGAACCTTAACATCACTAGCTTTTAATTCACGTCTTAATAAAGGATTATCTTTTAAATATAATTGTCCAACAGAAACATAGTTGGCTGCACGCCAATATTTATCAACTAAACTTAAATATTCTTTTGATGAGTAATCAGTCATTACCAGCACACTCCTTAAGTTTTTACAATGTAATCATAACTAGTTTTTAAGTAAAAGTCAACCACTTTTATAATTGGTTCGACCCAATTATTGTAAATGCTTACTTATTACCTAGATCAACAAACGAATCATACTTAAAGTACTTGTAATGAAGCTTCATTGTTGAGAATTCAAATGGAGTTCCATCATCTAGGAAGAAAATACCTTCCATGAGACCTACTGGTTCATTAGCTGACAAATTCAACAATTCCTTGCCCTCTTCATCAGATGGTTGCGCTGAAATTGTTAAGTAAGTTTTATTAACTTCTTTTCCTAACTCAGACTCTACATAATTAAAGATAGATTCGGAAGCAATTTGCTCAGACAATTCCGGAGCCAACTTAATAGGAATATAACCTGTTTCGATCATGAATGGAACATCGTCCAAAAAGCGTAAACGTTCGAATGAATAAACAAATTCACTTGGCTTTAAAAACAAATTGTCTTGCAAGTCCTTATCAGGATGAACAACATCGAATTTTAGTACCTTTACCCCTGGCTTTTGTCCGTTTGCATTGAAACTATCAGTGATACCCAAATTCTTACCACTATAGCTGAACGACGAACCTTGTTTCAAATATAAGGGATTAACAAAAGTACCCGAGCCACGCTTTTTAAAAATAATTCCTTGATCAGCCATTAATCCTAAAGCACGTTTGATAGAACTTCGACTGACGCTATAACTTTCAGCAAGAGAACGTTCATCGGGCAAGCGCATATCTGAATATTCACCGTCATCAATTGCCTTTTTTAAAGATGTAATAATTTTTTGATAAACTAAATCTGCCATAATTTTCCTCGTTTCATAAATTGGAACGACCCAATTTCATACATGGTAACTATCTTTCGAATCCAGTATACCTTATAATCAGTCTTATTTACATACCAGAAAAATATTGGTCTCTTGTTTTTTTACTTACTTTCCGATATTGCTGGAATATGATCGTTAATTTTAATAAAAAATGTCCACATCAACCAATATAATATCGATTGATATGAACATTTTTTAGTTGAGAATATACTCTCAAATTTTTGACCTATTAATTTAATGCTTCGAATTCTTGATCTAAGTTAACTGGGAATTCTTTTGGTTCTTTTTGATTTTTAATCAAATCATCAGTCATCTTAACTGAATAAACTTTACGATTACCATAAGGCACAAAGTACATGGCACGGTTAGTCATATCAAGTACAGTTTGATATTGAGTATAACTTGATTCACCATTAGCCTTGATATTAACGCCACGAGGAATTGTTACACTATCGAGCATATGCAAAATAGTATTAACAGCTTGATGACTGTCCTTAGGTGTTTCAGTATTTTGACGCATGAAAGCTGTTCTAACAAATCTATCAACGGCAGTGTAACCACCAGGCAATCTGAAGGTACCATTTTGACCTAATGGAATAACTTCTTGGTCACCAAATGTTTTTGCAGAAAAGTTAGTTGTTTGAGCGCCTAAATAATTAGCCAAGTTAGTCTTATGCCAATTGTAGTCCGGTGTATTAGTCATAACTCCAACTTTATCTTCTTGAAGAGTTAGACCATTTCCTTCTGGTTCAAGGATGTAAGTGGCGCCAGTAGCGTCACTAAAAATCCAGTGTAGTGGTTGATTCTGTTTCATAACACCACGATCTGATTCGATTAAATGAACTTGTTTGAGATTCTCTTTCAAATCTTCAATTGATTTATTATTACCCAAAGCCCAGAGGATAAATTCTTCGGCAACCAGATTCATTTCACCTTCAACGGGGTCTTTGTCATATTTAGCAGCATTGGCAAAATACAATTCAGCGGCTGACAAACCGTATTCATTGAAACCATCAGCCACCATGTAATTAGCACCATACTTAGCACCCGTTCCCATGACAGCGTATTTGCTGTTATATTCTTTCTTATCATATGAAGAAACCCATTGATAATTTTCTGGTAAAAATGTTGGACGACCATTCAATTCAAAAGCAAAATCCATTGTTCTGGCTAAAAATTTTGAACCATCCAAAGCTTCGAGACTAAGACTAGTACACATATATTATTCTTCCCTTCAACGACCTTATTAAAATTATTATTATCTTAATTTTTAACATTATCAAGAATTTTATTTTACGAATTTTAATAATAACTACTTTTTGAATAGTATGATAAGCTGACTGTATAAACAGATTTTCTGGAGGTAGATTCATGACTGTAGATATTAAAAAAGCCCAAGACGTGTACAAAGACGCTGGGGAAAGTGTTATTTTTACAACATTGATGTTGAAGCATGACGATTTAGAGGCTGACCGCGACGCCATTGCTGAATTTTCCGATATGTCTAATTCAATTATCAACAGTATGCGGATTCGTGACCCCGAAGCTCAGGCACATATTGCTTGGGGATTTGGATCAGATGCATGGGATTATCTTTTCCCAAATGCTCCAAAGCCAAAAGAACTAGAAAACTTTAAAGAAATCAAGGGACCTAAATATACGGCCGTCTCGACGCCTGGTGATTTATTCATTCATATTCGTTCCAAAAAAATGGCTGTTTGTTATGAATTAATGGATCAATTCATGGAAATTTTACGTCCTATTACAACTGTTGAAGACGAAACTCACGGTTTCAGATATATGGAAGGACGTTCTATTGTCGGTTTTATCGATGGAACCGAAAACCCTGCTGGCATCGAATCAATGGATTACACTCTAATTGACGAAGAACAAGATCCCGAATTTACCAACGGTTCCTATGCTTTTGCTCAAAAGTATATCCACAATATGGATGCTTGGAAAAAGTTAAAGACTGAAGATCAAGAAAAAGCTATTGGTCGTCACAAATTCTCTGATCGTGAATTAACTGATGAAGAGAAGTTACCTAATGCTCACAATGTCGTTTCTAAAGATGAAGAAGGTGGTGTTGAACACAAGATTGTCAGAATGAATGTGCCATTCTCAGATCCAGCTAAAGACGTAACTGGTACCTACTTCATTGGTTACTCTAAAGATTTTGCAATTACTAATCGTATGTTAACTAATATGTTTACTAAGAGTGACCGTTTGTTAGACTTCAGTACTCCAATTACCGGTAATTTATTCTTTATTCCTTCTAAGACTACCTTAGAAAAAATTGCTGACGGCGACTACTAGTGTTCCCTGTGAAACATTTATGAAACAAAAAAGGAATCATTTCCATTCATTTGGAGATGATTCCTTTTTTGACCTCATTTTAGTTTGTATACTTCCACAAACGTCTAACAAATAGCAATGATAGTAAAAACATCAACGATCCAGAAAATACTAAGGAAGCTCTGCCCAAAATAAATGCGGGATCGACGGTCATTTCAATCATGCTTAGAATGATTGAAACTAAAACCAGAAGAGCTGTCTTTTTTAGAATCATGGAAATTACCTCCCCTATTTGATACGACTAGATTATATCAGTCTCATGTCCACTTGGCATTATTTATTTTGGGAAGATAAAATAAATACCTGCGAAAAACAAAACTAAGCCCGCAGCAAGGAGTGCATAATAAACTACTTCTTTTTTTGCCTTGAAAGAAACCGCCATGACAGCAATCCCCACAATGAATAGTAAGATTGATAAAATTATTTGCATATATTAACACTCCTTATAATTGATATTTAGTATACTTAGGTTATGATATATTATGCTTTTCATCTAAATAATTTTTATATTATTTAACTTTTCAAAAATATTTCGTCGAATTTTACATAATTATCTTTTTTAACTCTACTTTTATCTTTATACTAGATAGGGTACTTCTTTTTTGTAGGGGAAAACATAAATGGCTGTATTAAAACGTGTATTTTCAGATAAGGTGTTATGGATAGCTGGGGCAGCAGCAATTCTAACATCGATCTTTATTAGTCCACCTCAATTGATGGATATTAATTGGAAGACACTTGCTTCACTATTATCTATGATGATTATAATCCAGATTTATGACTATTTGGACTTTCTAAAATATTATGCCGCGTACATGACGCATAAAGCGAAAACTACACGTCAAATGATATTCATGTTAGCCTCTTTAGCATTCTTTGGAGCTATGTTCTTAACTAATGATGTTACAATTTTAACCTTAGTTCCTTTATTTTACCAACTATCTAAGCATATTAAAGTAAATCCAATTTTCCCAGTCATTATTATTACTATGGCTGCTAACCTTGGTAGTATGTTTACACCGTTTGGTAATACTCATAATTTATTCCTGTTGACGCATTTCAATCTAGGAATCAAACAATTCTTTATCATGTCTACACCGATAACGATTGTCACTTTCCTAGCAATTTTTCTCTCAACTCGTTTTTTCGCTAAAGATCCAATTGAATTAACTGAGTTGCCTGCTGTTGAATTAAACATTCCAAGTTTAACCTTAACAGTCGCTGTCACAGTGATTATTTTTTTGGGAATTTTTTCTGTAATTCCTATGTGGGGTTCTTTGATTGCCGCAATATTGTTAGTCATCTTTATCAATCCGCATATTCTTGAATCGGTTGATTACTCAATTGTCTTGATCTTCATGTGTTTCTTTATTGCCGTTGGTAATATCAATCGTGAACCAGCAATTGTTAATAATTTGCATCAATTTTTGCAAACAAGAACAAGCACATATTTAACTTCAATCATTACTAGTCAATTCATTAGTAACGTGCCAACCACAATTTTAGTTTCCAAGTTCTCCAAATTCGTCCATGCTATTTTCTTAGGTACGAATATTGGTGGTCTTGGTACTGTAGTAGGTTCATTGGCTAACTTGTTGGCTTTCAAACAATATCGATTTTTCTTTAAGAAAAATCCAGGAAAATACTTATTGTATTTCACAATAATCAACTTTGCTATGTTGATCATTATTGGAACAATTGGTTATTTCCTAATAGATTTCGGATTGTAAAAGTCATTCAAGTGGATGGCTTTTTTATTATCGTTATTTTTCGAACCTTACAGGAAAAATTAGAAGTAAAACAATGATCCTTGCTGTGGAGAACAACATACTTAGACAAAAAAAGGTCCACATCAACTATATAAAACCTAGTCAATACGGACTTTCTTAATTATGAATTAACGGTACTCTTATCTCTTAAATTAAAGTTCTTCCATTTTCTAACTTGACGACTGTAATTATTAAATGGTGAAACAGCGTTGATTCTGATCCACTTAGCAACAGGCCACATTGCTTTAGTTGTAGCCCACTTGCGTTCGCCTGGCTTGAACAATTCATCATGTGACATCTTGTCGACCCATGAAATAAGTTCGTCTACAGTGCTGCTTAGTTCTTCTTTCTCATTAGCTATGCCATCTGAACCATATTTGATATTGAAATCATGATAAAGCTCACGCATTTGATCCCATTTATATCCAGGAGTTGGAGTAGTGATCTTTTCCCCACCAGCTTCAGCTTTTTCCCATGACAAAATCATATTAATCCATCCGACTTGATATGAGAGCATTTCACGTGGAGTCTTATCCACTTGCTCAATTCTTTCATCGGCAACATCATCTGTTATACCCTCATATTCATCAATGAACTTATGATAACTCTCTTTAATTTGGTCTATTAGTTCTGCGGAATTTTTATATACCTGCATACCTTCGCTACCTTTCATTGATTTTAAAACTCAAACGAAAACATCCCAATGTCTATTATAGGCCTGAAATTGTCACTTTGGGTAAAAAAAGCTCATGATATAGCAAAAAAATAGTGAGAAAGCGTTTTAATTGTGGTATATTAAAAAGTTATACAAAAAATTGATGATTTTTCACATAAATGAAAGCGCTTGACATTTTAATTTTTTCTGTTAAATTAATACATGGAATCGATTCCATTAAACGAAGGATAGATATAAATGGCAACTATTAAAGAAATCGCAAAAAAAGCCGGTGTCGGTGTAGGAACTGTTTCCCGTTATCTCAACGATCACCCCTATGTTTCTGAAGACAAACGTAAAAAAATTCAAAACGCAATTGATGAATTAGATTACACACCTAGTGCTATCGCCACTCAACTACGTTCTCAATCAACTAAAAATATCGGTGTACTTGTTTCAAGATTGGCTAACCCCTTCTTTGCTGAATTATTTGATTCAATCGAAAGAAAGCTCAATCTATATGGATATCAAGTATTAGTCTCACAAACACATGACGATTCGGCTGCCGAACAACGTTTTTTGGATCAATTAAAGAACCATCAAGTTGATGGCGTCATCCTTGCCTCTGTGGAAAATCATGAATTGGTTCGTTCTTTTGCCCAGACTTATCCACAAAAGGTAATCCTATTAAATGAAGAAAACAAATATCAGGATATCCAATCTGTCACCCTTAACCATTATCAGGCTACGCTTGATGCTCTGAATTACCTCTTCACTCAGGGACATCATCACTTCGCCTATATCACTGGTGGTAACTATGCCGTTAAGAGTCACGGATATTCTCGAACTAAGGCTTTTCAAGACTTTTCTAAGCAACATCAACTTCCCATCAATCAGGATTGGCTCTTTTCTCAAAAGCATACTGCTGCTGATGGTCAGGAAGTTGCCCGCAGTCTCATTAAAAATTCCAATAATACTTTGCCAGATGCAATCTTCACTAACTCTGATGAGGTCGCAATTGGCCTAATCGATGAATTACAAAAAAATAATATTTCGGTTCCTAAGGATATTGCAGTTATAGGTTATGATGATCAACCATTCGCTCGTTTCGCAGCTGTTCCCCTAACAACTATTAGACAACCAATTAACGCTATGGCTAACAAAGCTGTTAACATCTTGTTGAAAAATCTAACCGGTCAAGATGTTCCTGAAGATATTACTAATGAAGATTTGAAATTAAAATTGATAATTCGAAAAAGTGCCTAAGCATTTTTTTATAACTAATATGGAATCGATTCCATATAACAATGGAGAAATTATTTATGATAACAACAAACAATAATTGGTGGAAAAAAGAAATTTTTTACCAAATTTATCCCGCCTCATTTAAAGACTCAAATAACGATGGTATCGGCGATATTCGAGGTATCATCCAGGAACTACCAAAAATTCATACTCTAGGAATCACAACTATCTGGTTATCTCCCGTTTATCAATCACCAATGGTCGATAACGGTTATGATATTTCAGATTACAAGTCCATCAATCCAATGTTTGGGACTATGAAAGATTTAGATGAGCTAATTCAAAAAGCCAAAGATTTGAATATCAAAATTATTATGGACTTAGTACTCAATCATACTTCTGACCAGCACTATTGGTTCCAAGACGCCATCAAAAACTCCGACAGTCCTTATCGTAAGTTTTATATCTTTAAAGAAGGTAAAAATAATTTACCACCTAACAATTGGCGTTCCAATTTTGGAAAGGGTTCTTCTTGGACATTAGTACCCGGTGAAACCAATCTTTATTATCACCACGTTTTTTCTAAACAACAACCCGATTTAAACTGGGAAAATAAAGAATTACGATTCGCACTTTATGACATGATCAACTGGTGGCTTAAGAAAGGTATCGCCGGTTTCAGAATTGACGCGATTACCTTCATCAAAAAGGATCAAGATTTTGCTTCAATTACACCTGATGGCAACGATGGTTTAGGCAAAGTTAAGCGTAAGGCCGAAAATCGTCCCGGCATTGATGTTTTTCTAAATGAGTTGAATGAACACACCTTTAAACCAGCTAATGCTGTAACAATTGGTGAAGCTAGTGGCGTTCAATACGACCAACTAGATAAATTCATTGGTAAAAAAGGTTACTTCTCAATGATTTTTGATTTCCATTACGCCGACATTGATGTCCGTTCTGGATCAGAGTGGTATCACCAAACCAACTGGACTGCCCAAGAACTAAATGATGCCATTATTAAGAGTCAGTTGGCCATTCAGAAATACGGATGGGGTGCTAATTTCTTAGAAAATCACGATCAACCACGAAGTATCAGCAAGTACATTAAGGATCCCACTTATCGTAATAAGATTGGTGCTAAAGCCCTAGCAATGCTCTTCTTCTTTCTTAGAGGCTGTCCTTTCATCTACCAAGGTCAAGAATTAGGCGTTCAAAACGCACAGAGAACTTCCATTGAACAATTCAACGACATCTCTAGTCCTGATAACTATTATCGAGCTATTGAGGAAGGTTTCAGTGTTAAAGAAGCTCTAAAATTTGTCAATGATCGTTCTCGTGACAATGCCCGTCTGCCATATCCTTGGAGTAATGGAATCAATGACGGTTTCAATACTGGTCACAAAACTTGGATTGGCTTAAACAAACATGATCCAGAAACAAATTGGCAGACTGAAGATAAAGATGAAGCATCAATTTTGAATTTTTATCGTACAATGATCAAAATTAGACAGACCTCATCACTTAAAGATGACCTATTGAATGGTGAATTCCTTCCAGTCAAGAATTCCACTCCAAGTGTTATCGCTTATCAACGTGGCCAGCACGCACAAGTATTCGTCAACCTTAGTTCTCAAGTTACGCAAATTCAGCTTCCCCAAGGTAAAGTTCTTTTAAACAATTATTCGGATTTAAAATCAGAGGAATTGCTTCCTTATCAAGCAGTTCTCATTGAGGTGAATAACCATGGCTAAAGATTATAGTAAATTAGCACAACAAATCGTTGACCTTGTTGGCGTCGACAATATTGAATCTGTTACACATTGCCAAACAAGATTACGTTTTGTTGTTAAGAATCGTAAACAAATTGATGATAAAAAAATTGAAAATCTCGATCTCGTCAAAGGTGTCTTCTTTGGTTCAGGTCAATATCAAGTTATTATCGGTACAGGTTTAGTCAACGATGTCTATGCCGCAATCGATAAATTAGGTACTGTTAACGCCATTTATGGAAAAGATGACGTCGATACTACAGATAACGACGATAATTCCAATAAAACTAAATTACAAAGATTCATGGCTATGTTGTCTGGTATTTTCATCCCTATCATTCCTGTTATCGCCGCAACCGGTCTTTTCTTAGGACTCCAAAGTGCCTTCACTAATGCTCAAGTTTTAAAATTATTCGGTGCTGTTCCATCTGATATTCCTGCCAATGTCAACACTGTAATATCAGTTTTAACTGGAACTGTCTTCTCATTCTTACCAGCTTTAATTGTTTGGTCCACTTTTAGATACTTCAAAGGAACTCCTATCATCGGTATTGTCATTGGACTAATGCTTGTTTCACCTAGTCTACCTAATGCCTATGATGTTGCTGGCGGTAGTGCTAAAGCTATCATGCTTTTCGGCCACATTCCCGTTATTGGTAGTCAAGGTTCTGTTCTAACAGCTTTAGTTGCTGGTTTCATTGGTGCTAAAATGGAAAATTACTTCCACAAACATGTACCAAACGTTTTAGATCAAATCATCACGCCCTTCTTAACCATGCTTTTAACTTTCGGTATCATGATTCTTGGTGTTGGACCAATCGTTCACTGGATTGAAAACCTTATGGTTGCTGGTGTTGAAGGTGTCATTGATTTACCATTCGGTATCGGTGGTTTCTTAATTGGTGCTGCTTATCCACTAATGGTTTTAGTTGGTATTCATCAAATGATGATTGCCATCGAAACATCACTTCTAGCCGCTACTCATTTGAACCCACTAATCGTTTTGGAGGCCATGTACGGCTTTGCTAACGTTGGTGTTGCTCTAGCTATGATTATGAGAACTAAGTCTAAAAAAGCCAAGGCAACCTTTGTTGGAGCCTTCTCATCACAACTATTCGGTGTTTCTGAACCAACACTTTTCGGTATTCTCATTAGATACAACTTCAGACCATTAATTGTCACAGTCCTTACTAGTGGTTTCGGTGCAGCTATTCTAAGTATCTTCAAAGTAGCTGCCAACTCTTATGGATTAGCCGTTGTACCTTCTTATCTAATGTACATTTACGATGCTCGTGATTTAATTATTTACACAATCGTTTCATTATTAACTGTTGTAGTAGCCTTCGTTGCTACCAACATGTTTGCCATTCCAAAAGAAATTTTAGTAGCTGACACTAAAGACAAAGATCCGATTCAAGACAATACAGTTTATGCACCTATTGATGGTCAAACTGCTGATTTAAAGACTGTTAACGATCCCGTTTTCTCATCTGGAATGATGGGTGAAGGAATTGCTATCAAACCTAATGCAACTGGAAAAATTAATATCTACGCTCCTCAATCAGGTAAATTAAATGTTGTAGCCGAAACTGGTCATGCTTATGGATTAACCACCGACAGTGGCATAGAAATATTAGTTCACATCGGCATTGATACAGTTTCCTTAAACGGTAAAGGTTTCACTACCGCCGTTAAAATGAATCAAGAAGTCGTTAAAGGTGATCTACTTGGTACTTTCGATCCTAAAGTCATTCAAGATAAAGGCTTAGACGATACAGTCATGGTCATTATTACCAATAGTAAAGATTATTTCCGTATCGAATCTGAACCTGATGAAACTATTAGTAACGGCTCCGCTTTGATTGCTTTACAACAACAAACAGAAACATCACAAACACCATTGGCTACCCAAGGATAAAAGTTTAAAATACATTTTAAATAGTCTTTTGGAGGCCAACTATTATGAAATACGAATGGCGCAAACAGGAAAAAGAATTATATTCAACTAAAAAGAATCCTCAAATTTTATCGATTCAAAGTCAAAGGTTCACCTCTCTACATGGTGTTGGCAATCCTAACGGCCCAGAATTCAGTAAAAAAATTCAAACACTGTATCCCGTAGCCTATGGTATTAAAGCGGCCTATAGAAAATATGCAATCGATAAGGATTTAGAATTTGATGATTATGTAGTTTTCCCATTAGAAGGTGCCTGGTCTTTAACTACTAAGGGTCAACAATTAGATCACTTGGACAAAAACGAATTTAGCTATGATATTATGATCCGTATTCCCGATTTTGTGCCGGATAATGTAGTTTCTACGGCTTTAGAGACTGTTAGAGAAAAGAAGAATCCTTCAGAGTTAGATAAATTAGAAATCAAAACTTATCCTGCTGTGGAAGTGGCGCAAGTTTTGCACGTAGGTAGTTACGATGACGAACCCGCTAGTTTTGAAAAAATTGATAATTTCGTTTCTGAACAGAATAAACAACGTGCTTCGAAAATTCATCGTGAAATCTATTTATCAGATGCTCGACGTGTAGCACCAGATAGATTAAAAACCATTTTACGTTATCAGATTAAGTGAAATTTTCATTCAAAATAGCCCAGTACGATGACCATCATATGGTTGTCATACTGGGCTATTTTGTTGTTATTTCTAATTTTTATTGTAGAAACGGGCCTGCCGCACTCTCTATTGAAATGAGCTACGCAGGGGCAACTCCTTCCGGTTAAGTCAACTTTCTCTGCCGGCACTTCGTTGCCGACTGAGAAAGTAGTCTTAATCCTCAGGGGCTAACCGCCCCTGCTTCGCTCTCTAAAGATTTGGATCCATCTTGAATGTTAACTTACTTAACTCTGTTCCTTGTGTAACTAAATCGGCCAAATGGGCTCTAGTAGCCTCATTAAAGTGTTTAGCAATGATTTTATTCTGGTCAGTCAAATAGTCTGTTAAAGCAGTTCCTGAAAGTTTCTGAGATTCCTTATCTACTTCTGCTATTTTTTGACGTGCCCATTGAGCTAATTCTTTTTGATAATCCAAATTTGGTTCAACGAATTCTTGATAGTGGCTTTCCACAACAAACTCTAAAGCTGTGTATAACCAATAAGCACTATCTAAGTTCATTGTTTCCGGCACAAAACTGTACGATTCATCAATTGCATTGGCATTGGTAAAGAATGGCACATAAGCACTAAAACAAGGCATCCCTAACCCTTTCCATTCAACTGCTTGATTACCTGTATCTGTATCACGCATTTGTAAAATATGTGAATTCATTGTTCTTGATAAACAAATAGCACGATAACGTTTCTTATCTTCTTCACTACCACTGCCCAAAGGATCAAACTTAGTTTCATTATAATGTGAAGCTAGGATAGCTTGAATATCTTCAATAGCAATCTTCTTTTCTGGTTTTCTTAAAAATGGCAAATTAGATGATTCTGGATTTTGTTCAATGGATGGATTCAACATTTTTTGACCATACCAAACACGTGGTGTGTTGTAATGGCGATCCTTCTTAGTGTCAGTTCCAAAAATATGTCTGAAATTCCAACCGTCAAAATCAGGATTCAAATTGTTTTTTTCAACAAACTCTTGAATACCTTCGGACCACATATAATTCTCTGGATCGGAAAAATCAATTTTTTCAATACCAATTTGATTAGCGGCTACGGCGTAAGAATCATCAGGAATACGAATAGCAACCCAATGGTGTCCTGTAGCAATTTCCATATACCAAATATCATCTTTATCAAAAAATTCAACACCATTACTCTCGGTAGAGCCATACTTTGCAATCAAATTGCCCAAATATTGAACACCTTTACGTGCAGAATCAATGTAAGGCAAAACTAAAGTAGTCATGGAATCTTCAGCTACTCCATTTTTAATCAAAGGATCATAGGCCAAAACTTTTTCGTTGGCAGTAACACTTTCAGTTGCGCTCATTCCTACATTCTTTTCGTTGATACCATCTTCTTCGTAATAGCCCTCGTCCTGATTTGCATCTGGAGAAGTTGTATAACGATAACCAGTTTCTGGCAATTCAACCGTTAACTTATTGTAGGGTGAAACGTAAGTCTCATGGCGATTTTGAACCGCCTTTTGTACATAAAATTTCTTAGGCCAATTTGCCACAAAGTTATCTTCGTTACGAGCAATGTAATTAGAGCCGTCAATTGAGGCTTTTTTGCCGACCATAATTGAAGTACAAGCCGCATGTGTATGTCTTTTCATTAATAAATTTCCTTCCATTAAAAAATTTTCTTATATAATAGTTTACTTCTGAATAACTAAAAAAGCTGAAAGATTTTCTCTTTCAACTTTAAAAATCTATTTAAGCGCCATTATTTTGGATTTATCTTCCCACGAAATTAATTTTAAATCATATCGTTGAGCTATATTAATGCTTTTATGACTAGGACGTGATACTTGGGAATTGTATATAATAACAAATTCTGAATTGCTTAAATTATACTCCGAGCCAGTGGCAATATCTCCATACATGGCACCGGCCATGGCTATTGTAGAAAATGAAGAAGTATTAGTAAAATTGATAAATCTAAATGGACGATTACCTTTTAGTGGAATAGTATAATCCACTACATAGTTATTTCCACTTTCACCATAGGGCCTATAGGTTTTCAATCCACCAAAGTCATTTTTTTCAAAGAATTGATAGACATCTGATTTAAAAAAACTTGTGTAATTCTCTTTACGAGTCATCAATAAATCATCAATCCGAATTATTGCCTGCATTAAACGTTGTTTCATTTCAGGAAATTCTATCTTATCCCCCATAACAAAAAGTTCTTTATTAACACACTGCACATTGTAATTATTTAATATACTATTTAAATACTTCTTTCTAACAATCGTATCAAAATTTATTCCCATCATTTCCAAATCACCAATTGTATCAAAATCATCCGTCAAAGTTATTTTTCCATCGGAGTTTGAAGAAACATAAATGGTTATATTATCTCCTATCGAATTGGTAAATGGCGTAACTATTTCCTGACTACCATTTAATTGTTCAATAGAATATTGTCCTTTTAACCAATTCAAATAGTCGTCTACTAGCGAAGAATCCATTATTAATCTTCCTCCTTTACAAAAACAACATTGTCTAATTTGATTTTATTATAAGTGAAAAACACTTCTAAGTCTTTCTGGAAGTCCAAGGAATTATTTATAATCTCATTGAGCGGAAATGGAAGTTCAGATTCTTCAACAAACTCGCACTCAAAAATATTTTCAGCATTGAATATATGTAAGTGAGGTGTTGGATATCCATGATGAGGTTTACCTATAATATCAAACCTCATCATATTCCCATCGCTAGAATTTATCATTAAGGATAATTTTCTTTTTTTATGTCCTTTACAATTCATAACAATAGTAAATTTTTTTCTTATATCAAATAAGCCACGAGCAAGATAGCTTTTTTGCTTATTAACATTTGCTAACCTCACTTTAGGCTTATTTAACACTTTATCTAGATTAAATAATTTATTATATGTATTTCTATCCACAAATAGACTCCTAAAATATAGTAGATTTTTGTACACCATTAATAAATTACGTTTTTTTATTCACCAAAGATTTCTTTTTTCAACTTCAAAGCTGTTGGTGTTGTTGCTAAACCGCCTTCAGCTGTTTCTTTAAAAATAGAAGGCATTCTTTGTCCAACTTGATGCATAGCCTCAACTACTTCATCAGTCGGTATAACACTTGCGATTCCCGCTAAAGCCATATCAGCTGAAATCATCGCTTGAGAAGCTCCTAAAGCATTACGTTTAACACAAGGAACTTCTACCAATCCCGCCACAGGATCACAAACTAAACCCATCATATTCTGTAAAGTAATAGAAATAGCTTCAGCTGCCATTTGAGCTGTTCCACCTTTAGCACAAACCAAAGCAGCTGATGCCATTGCGGCAGCGGAACCTACTTCAGCTTGACAACCCCCTTCAGCACCAGCAATCGATGAATTATTTGCAATCACTAAACCAAAGGCTCCTGCGGTAAATAGAAAGTCAACTTGTTGGTCACGAGTTAAATGAAGTCGATCTCTAGTCGCTACTAGAACACCGGCTAAAACACCAGCACTACCAGCAGTTGGTGTTGCACAAATCAAGCCCATTTTGGCATTAACCTCATTAACAGCTACTGCATTACGAACAGCCTCCAGGATCGGTTCACCGCTCAAGAAGTCCCCTTTTTCAATGTAGGCGTTCATCTTTTTAGCGTCGCCACCAGTTAATCCAGTTACTGATTTTACACCAGCAACACCTTCTTTAATGGAATTTTCCATAACTTCCAAATTACGTTCCATCGTTGAACGGATGAATTCTTTACTACGATCAGTATTTTCCATTTCCGTTTGTACCATTAAGTCAGCGACAGAATCGTAATCAGCACTTTGTTTGACTAATTCTTTAATTGTATAAAACATTAGTGTTACCCCTATTCAAAATATGTGGCATTATCGACATTTGGCAATGCACATAATTTCTGTAAAATTTCATCACGTTGACGACGTTCATCGACCTCAATAATCATGATAGCTTTTTCACCTTTGGAAGCACGAGTAACTGTCATGGTTCCGATATTAATATTAAAGTTTGAAAAAACATCAGTAACTTTAGCAATCATCCCTGCAACATCCTGATGCACTGTAATATAAGTTGGTGTTCCCAAACTAAGTGACATCTTAAAACCATTGATTTCTGAAATCTGAATATTTCCTCCACCAATAGAAACACCTGTCACGGTTAAATCATGATCACCTTTAACCAATTTAATTTTGGCAGTGTTAGGATGATCAACTTTTTCACTCTTTGGGACAAAGGCAACTTTGATTCCTTGCTCATAAGCTATTTTCAAAGAATCCGCTAATCTCTTATCATCTGGTTCCATCCCCAGAAGTCCACCGACCAGAGCAACATCGGTTCCATGACCTCGATAAGTCTTGGCAAAGGATTCATACAAATAAATGGTTACTTTATCAGGTTTTTCACCAAAAATATCATGGACAACTTTCCCGATTCTAGCAGCACCCGCAGTATGTGAGCTACTTGGTCCTACCATGACTGGTCCAATTATGTCGAAAACACTTTTAAAACGTAATTCTTTCATATAAATTACTCCCGATTAACTATATTATTTATAAGTTTACATTTTTTAATTGTTAAATATATCACTATTTTATTACGATTTGTATTTTCTGAAAAAAAGCGACAAATGTTTGATTCAACATTTGCCGTTTTTTCGTTATTTAGTATAGAATGACTATTCTTTTACAGAGCCTTTTTATATTTACGATTTTTTTATTTTGGATTGAAGGATTTTGATATGTTATGAATTTCTTGGTTCTGTCCGGGATTGTTGGTTTTGTTGGGAATAATCATTGTTCTACTTTTTATGGATTTGGTTCTTTCTTTTATAACCATGGTTCTATGTTTGATAGTGGAAACGAGCTGCGCAGGCCAGATTCCTGTGCTTTGCCTGACTTCACGAACTGTCTGCTACGCAGCCAATTCGCAAAGTCCTGCAAATGCTCAGAATCTAAGCGGGCCTGCTTCGCTCTCTAAAGATTTGGATCCATCTTGAATGTTAACTTACTTAACTCTGTTCCTTGTGTTACCAAATCTGCTAGATGTTTCATTGTCTCTTCATTGTAATGTTTTACAATTTCATGGTTTTGCTCTGTTAGGTAATCTGTTAGGGCATCTCCTGTCATTTTGACTGCTTTTTCATCTACTGCTGCAATCTTTCTTCTTGCCCATTCTGACAATGCTTTTTGATAATCTAGGTTTGGTTCTACGAATTCTTTGTAGTGACTTTCTACTACCATTGCTAAGGCTTCATACATCCAATATGCACTCTTTAGATCCATCTTCTCTGGTGTGTAGCTGTATGACTCATCAATGTCATTGGCATTTGTAAAGAATGGTACTTGTGGGCAGAAGCTTGGAATTCCGAATCCTGTCCATTCTACTCCGGCTGCTCCATTCTTATCTGAATCTCTCATTTGAAGGATATGGGAGTTGGCTGTTCTTGATAGTGAAATAGCACGATATGTCTTCTTGTCATGTTCACTACCACTGCCTAGTGGATCGTATTTTGTTTCGTTGTAATGTGACTTCAATAGATATTGAATGTCTTCTACAGCAATCTTCTTTTCGGCTTTTCTGATAAATGGTAGTTCTGCTGACTCTGGATCTTGTTCAATTGATGGGTTCAAATAACGTTGTGCAAACCATACTCTTGGTGTGTTGTAATGATGGTCTTTTTCGGTATCTGTTCCAAAAATATGTCTGAAGTCCCAACGGTCGAAGTCTGGATTCAAGTTATGTTCTGATACAAATTCTTGGATTCCATCGGCCCACATGTAATTGTCAGGATCGTTGAAGTCGATATCTTGAATGGCTACTTGGTTAGCGGCTACGGCATAGCAGTCATCAGGAATACGTACGGCAACCCATTGATGTCCTGTTACTACTTCCATGTACCAAACTTCATCTTTGTCATTGAATTGAAGTCCATTACCTTCAGCAGAACCATATTTAGCAACTAATCTACCAAGATATTTAACTCCATCACGTGCTGAGTTAATGTATGGCAAAACTAAGGTTGCAAGTGAATCTTCAGCTAGTCCATTCTTTACGTATGGATCAAAAGCTAAAACTTTTTCATTAGCGTAAACACTTTCAGTAGCACTCATACCAACGTTCTTTTCATTGAAACCATCTTCTTCGTTAGGTCCTGTACTTTGGTTGGCATCAAGTGTTGACGTGTAACGATAGCCACTTGTAGGATATGGTGCTGTCATCTTGTTATATGGTGAAACATAAGTTTCGTCACGTCCAGAAACAGCTGGTTGAACGATGATACGTTTTCTATAAATAGCATTCAATCGATCTTCATTTCTTGAAATATAAGTTGCTCCATCCATCGAAGCTTTCTTACCAACCATGATTGATGTACATGCTGATAATTCAATACGATCTGTCATTTTAATATCCCCCATTAATAAAAATTATGATTATTTAATTATTATGATACTCGTTCTATTAGGTGATCGACACTCTCAATTTGCTGCAGGAACAAAATCAATCTTGTGTAACGATACTTATCGGCGTCTGGAAACTTTTCAGCAAGCTCTTTTCCGATTTCGTAAGCATTGCGACGTCCATTAACCTTAGTAAAAACATAGCTACCATATTCATCCATCTCTAAATAAGATTTTTCAGGAATATGCATGTGTAACTTACGGAAAAGCTTCTGAATCGGATGATTCTGTTCGCGAACAATTGTTACAATTCCTGCTTTTTTCTTATAGGTAACTTCAGGATTCTTCTGAAATACCATGTGTTTCAAATCTTCTTCAGTTAATTCTGGACGTTTAGCCATCTCCATCGCCCCTTACTTATTTGTTTCCTTCTTGATATTTAACAATGGAGCTACGATAGCAATTACTAAGATTGCCAACAAAATCAGTCCCATTTCGTTACTACCGGCAAATCCAGCTGGAGCTTTATCTCCAAGCACACCGGTCACATGTAGAATAATTCCGATTAAACCAATAATTGAACCACCAGCAATTAAACCTGATGATAAACTGACACCACTTTGGATACGTCTGTCTTTTAGAGCCTTATCTTTTGTAACTTTATCAATCAATAATTTGATTAAGGCACCAACTAAAATAATTGAAGTTGTTGAGATTGGTAGATAGAATCCTAAAGCAACAGTCATAATTGATAGACCTAACATCCAGCAAACAATAGCCATGACAACACCGATAATAATCATGATCCAAGGAAGATTTCCTGACATGATACCAGTTGTCAAAGTGGCAATTAAATTAGCTTGTGGTAAACCAAATGGTGGATTTGAACCTGTAATTTTTAATTGAGGTTCAAGAAGTACAGTCGTTCCGACAACCACGATGACACCAATCATTGCAGCAACCATGAAATACTTCATCATTTCATTCTTGTTGCCACCAATGACATAACTAACTTTTTGAGTCTGCATATAAGCACCACCAACTGAAATGGCAGTAACAATGAAGACTCCAAATAATAGAAGAATTTGATTATCTGCATTACTCTTCCATCCGAAGATAACGAAGACTAATGTCATGATAACTAGTGAAGCAATGGTCATCCCTGATACTGGCGCATTTGAACAACCAATTGTTCCAGCCAATCTAGCGGAAACAATTACGAATAATAGTGCCAAAATAATAGAAAGAATACCGCCTACAATAGCCATGGCGATGTTGCCAGAAATGAAGAATCCAACAACAAAAATTGCAATAACAGCAATAACTAATGACCAAATACCTAACATATTACGATCATCACTGCCACCATTTCTAGCATTCAAAGTTTTCTTGATTGATGTGACGATAACAGGAATCAACTTAATGGCTCCGACAATACCACCACAGAGCATCATACCGGCACCAATGTATTTCGAATAAGAACCGGCAACTTGGTCAACACCCATTTGATTTACAGCAATTGTCACATCGTTCCAATCTTTAGCATTGTTAGTTGCCATTTGAGTAAAGTTAGCAATTAATGGCGTTATAGCAAAGTTAGATAGAATTGAACCAGCAAACATCGTTAAAGAAACATCTAGTCCAACCACGAATCCAATACCAGCTAACATTGGATTGACTTCAGTCGACATCTTCCAACGATAGAAAGAATTACCAACATAAGTGATTACACTATTAACCCAACCAAAAACTTGAGTTGTCAAAAGTGTCAATAAACCACCAATTCCAAAACCAATTCCCATAAATTTCAAGGAATCCCCTCCGGCTTCGGAGGCAACCAAAGCTTCAGAAATAGCCATAGATTCTGGATAAACTAATTTTCCGTGTTCTTCAACTACCAAGTAGTTTTCAACCAGTGAAGCCGTTCCGATTGCAAACAGTACAGCCAAAGCCCCAACTAAAACTCCGGCAATAAAGTTGACCCGGCCACCAATAATGATAATGGCAGGTAAAACATAAATCATTCCACTGGCAATAGATTCACCACCACTGGACATTCCTTGGAGTAAATTCTTACCCAGCATGCCTTTCTTTTTAGCAAAGGCGGCAATAAGTCCAGAACCAATAATTGATCCTGGAATCCCCGCAGCAACGGTTAATCCAGCTTTCATACCAGAATATGCTGTTGAAGCGGCAAAAATAACTGCTAGTATGGCACCCATAATCATAACGACTGAGCTGCCACCGTGATTATCTTTATCAGTCACATACGGTACATATTTTTCACCCGATACACCACCGTAAGCGGACTGAGATAAACTCTTTTTCATCTCGATACCTCCCCTTAAGTCAACTTATGCTATCCCAAAACCACTAGGGGAAAACACTTGACTCTTTTGTGATAATTCCAATTATTTATAGAAGGTTCTTCATAGCCTTTATTCATAAACAACACCTATGAGTATTAATTTCCTCCTTTTTTCTGTCGATTCATTTTCATGATAACGGTTACATTTGCAAAAATCAATAGAATTTTGTGACATAGCTCACATTAACATTTCAAACATAAACAACACTTTTTCAGAGTGTTCACAGTTAGTAAACACTTGTCTTTCCTATTTAGCATAGGGTTTGGCGCTTGTCTTTTATTAATCATGGTCTAAGAATTTTAATTTTAAATATACGTATATTAGCTTTTTACTAATAAAGCCATATTTATCACAAACTTTTTCATAAATTTCTGGTCTGTTGTTTTCATATCTATTTCTTCAAAGAATATGAATAAAGTACCTCTATGATTTGACTAATCATTAATTAGTTTGAGAGTTTCATTATATATACAAAACTTTGTTCATTTTTTAAGGTGTACTTTTATTAATAATTAGTGTCATGAAACTGACTTCTTATCTATCTATTATTAGCATTCACTACAGATGGCATATTAATTTCACACATTATCCACCAAGTTAATTAACTTTTTTAAACAAAAAAATACTCTATGAATTTTTAAATTCATAGAGTATAAGTTAAGTGATTAAAACATCTAATTAAGCTTCTTTGACGTCCATATCTTGGTTTTCCTTTGAAAGAACCTTATCGTTGATCATAACGAATGGAATGTATACTAGAACGCCTAATACAAAGGTGATCAGTTGAATAACAACAGCACGCCAGTCACCAGCTGTAGCTAGGAAAGCACTGAATCCAATTGGCGTAGTCCATGGAACTTGAATAACACAAGGGCTCATCCAACCTAATACAGTTGTTACATAACTAATTACAAGACCCATAACAGGTACAAGTACGAATGGAATAGCTAGTGAAATGTTATAAACGATTGGGTAACCGAAGATAACAGGTTCGTTGATGTTAAAGAATCCAGGTGCAATTGATAATTTAGCAACGTTCTTAGTTACGGCACTGTGTCCAACTAGGAATGTAGCAACTAGTAAACAAAGTGTTGAACCGGAACCACCCATCAAACCATAAGTTTGAACTTGGGAAACGTTGATGATATTAGGAATTGCTTTACCAGCGTTGTATGCGGCAATATTTTGTGTAATATTGATGATCAAAAGTGGCTCTAGAATTGAACTGTAAATAACTGATTGGTGAATACCGAATAACCAGAGTAAGTTACCTAGTGAGTAAAGAATAATAACTCCCCAGATACCTGTTCCGATATGACGAAGTGGTTCTTGAATGAATGTTGTGATCAAATTGATCAAGTTCATTCCTGATAAATTGTAAAGTAGTGCTGAAATAATAGCTGAACATGATAAAACGATGATCATAGGAATCAAAACATCGAATGACTTACCAACAGCTGGTGGAACATTTTCACCTAAGTGAACTTGTAATTTCTTAATTCTAGAAATTCTGACAAAGGCCTCAGTAGCAATCAAACCAACGATAACACCGGCGAACATTGCCCCTGTACCTAAGTTAGTAAATGGTAAAACAGCTGAAACATCGACTGCTTTTTTAGCACCATCTGGAATCAATTTAACTGTGTTTGGCATCATTGTTACCAAAGCAGACATTGATACTAATGCAGCAGAAATTGGATTATCAAAGCGTCTGTTTTTAGCTAAGCAGTAACCAATCATAGCTGCAATTAAAATACCTGAAATATTTAGTGTCGCATTACTCAATAAGGTTCCCCAATATTGAACATGCAATAATGTCTTACCCTTGAAAATCCAAGTAAAGACTGTGTTATTTAATAGAACCGCTAATCCAGCAAGGATATAAAGCGGCATGATAGTGGCAAACGCATCACGTAATGAACGTAAATGAATTTGGGCACCCATTTTGGCTGCAAATGTTGCAAATTTATCCGCAGCTTTTGAATTCTGTAATGACATACTTTCGCCCCCGAAAAAGTTTTTTAAATCAATTACTTACTTCAAATCTGATAAATCACCCCCATTAGTCTCAATAACGTGCTTCAACCACCAATAACTCTTCTTTGGCACACGTTTCATATCCTTAAGATCATGGTTCGTACGGTTGACGTAAACAGTTCCGTAACGCTTGTCCATATTTCCACTTGAACTAGGAATATCAATTAACCCCCATCCCAAGTAACCTAAGACTTCAACGCCGTCTTCAAAGATTGCGTCTTCCATAGCTTGAATATGGTCACGATGATATTTAATACGATAGTCATCCTCAATTTCACTGCCATCGAATTCTTCACGAACACCGATTCCATTTTCAATTGGGAACATTGGTACACCATATTCGTTGTAGACTTTTGTCAAAATATCTCTGAAGCCTAATGGATCAATTTGCCAACCAAATTCTGATATCTCCAAAAATGGGTTCTTCTTAACACCTTTATCAAGGTAATAATTAGGAAGTGTTCCTTCAGGAACCATTTCAGAACTGATCGTATCGCTACGGTAATAACTGAAAGCAATGAAATCAGATGTTACCTTGATCAAAACTTTGTCATCGTCCGGTTGGTAGTCCATATCAATATGATGATTTTTAACAAAGGTCAAAACTTCATTTGAATAACGTCCATAAACGAATACGTCCAACAAATTACGGTTAAGAAATTCATTGATTTGACGCGCGTACAAAATATCTTTAGGATTTGGTGATGCTGGATAAACCTCACTGTATGCCAACATCCCACCGATTAAACAATCAGTATTCTCATGAATGTAATTAGCTACACCAGCATGAGCTAACATAACATGATGACTGATTTGATATAATTCGTCGTCAGTTTCGTCACCCTTTAAATAACCGGCAATTCTGAAAGCTTCACTCATGGAATAAAGATTTTGTTCATTAAACGTAATCCAATATTTTACACGATCACCAAAACGTTTAACCATTTCAGTACTATAACGAACAAATGCATCCACTACATGACGTGACAAAAATCCATTATATTTCTCAGCCAGATTCAATGGCATATCGAAATGATACAAACAAATCATCGGTGTAATGTTCTTTGCTAACAAGGCATCAATTAATTTATTGTAAAATTCAATACCCTCTTCATTGAAATCACCATCGCCAGTAGGATTTACACGACTCCAAGAAATTTGGAAACGATAGCAGTTCATCCCTTGCTTAGCCATCAAATCAAAATCTTCATTGTAACGATGATACTCATCAATAGCATCGTGCCAATCGGAAGAATTCTCTGTAGCAGGTCTTACATCATAAACGGATTTACCTTTACCATCGACATTCCAAGCACCCTCAGTTTGCATACTTGAAGTTGAATTACCCCAAAAGAAGTTTTCCGGTAATTTATTTGTCATTTTTTTCACCCCACGTTTTTTGAATACGTTTACAGTATACAATATTTTTTCATCATGTAAACACTTTATTTTGAAAAAGTATATACTTTTAAATTAAAGCGAAAAACTTTTATTTTAATGCTAAACTTAGGACGAAGAGTGAGTTTTAGGAGAAGATATCATGGCGTACAAATATAAGGAAGTTGCTGACGGTTTAAGAAAAGAGATCAATTCCGGAAAATACGCACCCGGGGAATTGATGCCCGACCAAAACCAAATTGCAGCAGATTACAATACAACAAGAATTACCGTTCATAAGGCACTACAGCTTTTAATAGTTGAAGGTATGGTCTATTCAAAGCGTGGCTCTGGAACTTTCGTAAAAAAAGATTACGAACCGGGAAAAAATTCCAGTAAATTTGGAAAGGTTTCACCCATTGATAAGCCATTTGGTGCTACTTTAACTAACCAAGGTAAAAAAGTTACCAGTAAAGTTCTCGAATTATCGGCTCGCATTCCTACTGCTAAAGAAGCTGACCAATTAATCATTGCACCAACCGAGCCAGTCTATGTTATTCGTCGTGTACGTTTCGTTAATGGTGAAGTCTTCGCGTATGAACATACTATTATGCCTACTTCCATTACGACGTTGACTAAAACTGTCCTTGAGGGTTCAATCTATGCCCATCTTCAAAAAGATGGTTTAAGTATTGAGGGCTCACACAGAATCATTAGTGCCGGGGCCGCTACTGAAGAAGACGTTGAAAATGGTATTGCTACTAAAGTAGAACAACCTGTCCTAGTTATCCGTCAATTAAGTTATCTTGACGATGGCCAGCCATTCGAAATTTCTGAATCTCGTTTCCCTTACAAAACCAGTTCAATCACTGCCGATATAACGCTATAAATAATTTAAAAATAAAAAACGACATCTATTACAAGAATTCAATTTTCCATATTAAGGTACCGGAAGATTATATTCTAAATAGATGTCGTTATTTTTTGTTTTCTTAATAAGTACTATCAGTATAATGCGTAGTATCTAAACCAAATGTATCATAGTCAATATCATCTTCATCTGCGAAGAATTTTTTATTTTTAGCATTCAGTTTTGTTTCAGTATTACTCAAAGTTTGAGGTTCCAAACCTAGGTTATCTCTCAAATTATTAGAGGCATTTTGCATAGTTGAAGTTGGTAAGATTTGATAAGAACTTTGATTGATCCAAGCCGTTTTCCCTTGAATCTGATTAAAGTCCATATTGTCAGCACTACTATGATATTTCATAATAATCTCATCGATTTCTTTTGAAGTTAAATCTGTGCTTATATCCTTACCTAAATCCTTAATCAAATCTGGAATCTTCACTAAGTATTTTGGTGATTCTAATTTATCAACAACCGCTTTTAAAACTTGTTGCTGTCTAACTTGACGACCATAGTCACCACGTGGGTCTTGATAACGCATTCGAGCATAAGTTAATGCTTGTTTACCGTTCAAATGATGTGTTCCTTTAGGAATCGTTATACCGTCAAAAGAAACCTTCAAATCACTTTTAACCGTTACACCGCCAACAAAGTCAACTGTCTTCTTCAATGCATCCATGTTGATTGCAACGTGATAATCAACTGGCACACCTAGTAAACTACCAACTGTGTTTTTAGCCATATCGGACAAACCAATATTGTATGCCGCATTGATTTTTTGAACATTCTTTTGCTTATCGCCGACCATTTCAGCCAAAGCATCACGTGGAATCGAGTAGGCAACGGTATTCTTTTTCTTTGGATTCAAAGTCAATAACATCATTGTATCCGAGTTACCACGATCAACACGACCGTCAGCCCCTGTATCAGCCCCTAGAAGTAAGATAGAAAACGGCTTACCTTGACTGATCTTCTGCGAGACACTGGTTTTATTTGTATCCAAAGAATTCAACGCTTGTTGAGTCCGGTAGACGAAAACTCCCCCTATCGCCAAAACAATGACAAGAATTACACCTATAATAATAGAAACTATTTTTAATTTTTTCATTTTTTTACCTTAAAATTTATTATTCCCCATTATAAAACGAATTAATCACAGTCGCCAATTTTTTAATGCGATGAAAAGCAACGGATATCGCTTCCATATTGATTACGTTAATGTTAGTCTCAAGTTATAAAAAAACTTTAAGGAAGTGGTCTTATGCCAAAAATGGCGGAAGCACTTTTAGTTATAGATATGCAGAAAGCTCAACAATATAGTTACAATTTCAATAATCTGATTAATAATATCAATCAACGTATCAAAGAATATCGACAAGCTAATTTGCCTATCATTTTTATTCAGCATCACGACCAAGACCTAGAACGTGACAGTGATTTGTGGCAACTATCCGACAAATTAGACCGAAAAGATGACGACAAAATTGTCGAGAAGACTCATCCTAATGCCTTTTACAAAACTGATTTGGAAAAGGTTCTCAAGGATAATGGCATCAAAACAATCGAAATCTGTGGTGCTCAAACAGAATATTGCTGTAACGCCACGATTATCATGGCTCATGGATTAGGATACAAAATCATTATGGAACATGATATGACGACCACTTTTGACAATAATTATATGATTGCTGAAAATACAATTTCATTTTTTGAAAATATCTGGATCAAAAATATGTAACTTTTCAATAACAAATAGGAGCAAGTAATCAATTACGATTACCTGCTCCTATTTAGTTTAATCTTATGCATATGTAGCGTTACTGTGAATCAATTCGTAACCATTCAAGTTCAACCTACCTAAAACTTGATTGATAGTATCATCCGGAAAGACTGCCTCAGCCTTTTTAACTAAATAAAACTTCGATAGATCATCAGCATCTATCCAGCGCCCCAACTTAGTTAGTTCCGAATACTGTTTTGGATCAAATTCAACTGAGCGACCAAAATCAATCGTAATGATTTCTCCCTCAAACCAGCTTATTTGTTCAACCGTCTTTGGTACATCATCCATTATTCATCATCCCTTTGAATAAATTATGTAACCGTTTTTCCATATGACAATATACCACGTTTTACTATGAAAAAATATTCAGATTCAAAGTATTTATGACAATTGGGACAAATCCTTATACACTCTTCAAGCCTGAGAAATCACCCATAAAACTATTAATTTCTTTAACCGTCTTTTCTTTGTTATAAGCGTAATCTCTGGAAGCATTCAAATGAATTTTCTTATTGTCAGTAGTTGTAATCTCAATGCCTACAGGGTTCTTCATCATTGACAAGCGAGAATAGAAAATACTATAAGCATTAGAAAATGGCACCATTGAAGGAAGTTCTGTTTGATTCTGAACATTTCCCATCAATTTAACTGACTTTATCTGATTCTTTTTAATTGTATCCATTTTAGTAAAACTCGGAAAAAGCATCATACCTAATCTCTTCTTGGGACTAGTCATATTATTGTATCTAAGAGTTTCGCCATCGAATTGCCAGTAACTGAACAATTCAGGTAATTCTGGGTAATAATGAGCAAAAAATATAATACTGAAGAAACAAAGTCCAATGAAAAAACCTACCCATCCATTTTGAGAAAATACATAAGCAACATTGCCGGGTATAAAACCAATAATCAGACTAATCAATAATGGTCTGAGACTAACTTTTTTTCCAAATTGCATCATAATAATCGCCTCTATTATTTTTCAGGATCATTATAGCACCAACATTTGTAGCTATTTACAATTAAGTTCTAATTTATTTTTACGTGCCAAAAGTTCATTTTAAGGACAAAAAAATGGGCAAACCCGCCTACTGATTTGCCCATACTTTATTACTTATATTCGTCTAATTTTTAGTGTATTTCTTATATTTAAGTAGTTTTTATATTTATTGGTTTAACAATTTCTTTTGGAGGAGCTTTTAATCTTGGAGTAGAATGGTTACTTTTTTAATAACCATGGTTCTATGGTTTGTAGTGAAAACGAGTTATGCAAGCCAGATTCCTGTGCTTTGCCTGACTTCACAAACTGGCTGCTGCGCAGTCATTTCGCAAAGTCCTGCAAATTGCTCAGAATCTAACCAGGCTTGCTTCGCTCTCTGTTTTAAATGAGCTGCGCAGGGGCAACCCATTGCGGTTTGCTACAGAATTGAAATCATCCGCAAGTTCAGCGGCTAATTCCAATTCTTAGGCAAATCCTCGTGGGCTGACCGCCCCTGCTCCGCTCTCTACATATATTTCTCTAGTTCTAAACGGAACTTCTCTTCTGGTTGATATCCAACCATACGTCCTACTACGTTACCATCTTTCTTGATGATAAATGTAGGAATTCCTTGGATTCCAAAGTTATTTGGTGTATCTGGATTATGATCTACATTCATTGATGTAAACTTGATCTTATCGCCTAACTCATCTGTTGATGATAACTTCTCAAGAATTGGGTTCATCATTTTACATGGAGGACACCAGTCTGCATTAAAATCTGTAATAACTAGACCTTTGCTTGTCTCGTCATTGAATGTCTTATCTGATAATTCTGTAATATTAGCCATCATTCAATCTCCTTCTCATATCTATGTAAAATAATATACCCCCTAGGGTAATTTTTGGCAACTATTTTGTTTTATCAATGATTAAGGAAAAAATAAAGTAATTATTTGCTACCCGGTACCCGCATAGGTATAATTATGACATGAAATCAATTTGGGAGGTTAATTATGACACAAACGCCCGAAGAAGTTGCTAGTAAAAAAATTACTAGTCGTCTTAAACGTTCTCGTGGTCAACTTGATGCTGTGCTTAGAATGATGGATGAAGGTAAGGCTTGTAATGAGGTCCTTATGCAATTATCCGCTGTTAAGTCTAGTGTCGATAAGGCCATGAAATTAGTTATCGCACAAAATATTCGTCGCAACTCTAATTGTACTGACGAAAAACAATTGGCCGAATTACAAAAATCTTTGGATCTTATGTTGAAGACAAAATAATAGGATGCTACCCTTTCTTCTTTTGATTGGGTACATCCTATTTTTTCTTCTATTTTATTTAATGTTGTAGTTCTTTCATTCCGTAATGTGTTTTCCTTCTATTTTAGAATAACCAATGTACTTGGCAATATAGTGGAAACGAGCTGCGCAAGCCAATTTCTTCCGGTTTGCTACAGTACTGGAATTGCCCGCATAGTTCGCGGGCGATTTCAGTACTTAGGCAAATCCTCGGAAATTCCCGGGCTTGCTTCGCTCTCTGCTTTATAGCATTAATCCGACTGAATAGTGTATTGCCATGGTAATTATTCCTACAATAACATTTCTAATAATGGCGGTTTTAACTAATCCGTCTCCTAACTTGGCACTTAAATATCCGGTTAGAGCAACTGATAATGTTACGGCTAATATTGTTCCTGGCCATTTTATTGCTGCTGGTAACAATGTCATTGCTACTAATGGGAAAATACCACCTGACGCAGCTGACACTAATGATGAGAAGGCTGCATCCCATGGGCTCATGTAATGTCCTAATTGTAGGTCATACTTAACTCTTACTACTGTTCCTAAAGCATCTTTTTCCATCAATTCTTTGGCAATGCTGTTAGCAGTATCTTTTTTAACGCCACGTTCTACATAGTAATTAGCTACTACGTCTAGTTCGTCTTGATAATTAGTTTTGATCAATTCACGTTCTTTTTCAATTGCAGCTCTTTCAGTATCCTTTTGAGAGCTAACTGAGGCGTATTCCCCAGAAGCCATTGAAAAAGCACATGCTAAAAGATCTGACAAACCGGCAATAAAAATTGTAAAGGTATTGGTTGTAGCAACAGCAACGGAAAATAGTACTCCGACAACGGTTAAAATCCCATCATTAGATCCTAATACACCAGCACGAAGGGTATTCGAACGTTCCGCCATTGTTTTCTTTTGCTTCTTTGGTTTTGAAACTGACATAGTTTTCATTCTTCTTCCTCCTTACTAATGTGCAAATAGTGATCCAATTGCATAAGTTACAAACATTGTTAACAATCCTGAAACAACATTTCTAATAACAGCCTTGCTACGTTTAGCTCCACCAAGAGTTGCAGCAGCGTATCCTGTAATCATTAAAGCGATAATAACGGCAATCACAGTCGCAAATAATTTAATATTTTGAGGAAACATCGTAATTGATACCAAAGGTAAAATTGATCCTGTTGGGAACGAAATCATCGAAGCCAATGCCGCCGCGATGGCACTTGTTTGTTCCTTGGGATTGAAGCCATATCTTTCACGAACTGCCACATCTAAAGGATCATCGCTCAACATTTCCGTTGTGGCTTGAGTAGCTAATTCTTTTGAAATACCAGTAGCTTGATATTTGTCGCGGATATAGCCAAATTCTTCATCATAATGACCATCTAATTGAGCAGATTCCTTTTCAATCGCACGTTTTTCAGTATCACGTTGCGTACTTACAGAAACCCACTCACCCATTGCCATTGAAATGGTTCCGGCTAACATACCGGCAATTCCAGATAGAAAAATAGCATGATTATTACTTTGTGCACTAGCAACACCGATAACGATTCCGGCAACAGAAATAATTCCATCATTAGCGCCCATTACACTGGCACGCATTACGTTGATCTTCTCGGCTAAGCTCTGTTTCTTCTTTGTCTTAGGCATGGTGCTCACTCCTTAATTTTTCATTACATTGGAATGGTTCTCATCTATTAACGAATACATAATAACGCTTATTTTCTGAAAAGTAAACTATTCACGTCATTAAAATGGTTTCACAATTAAACTCAAATTATTGCCATTCTTCAAACTTTAGTAATATAATTACCTTGTAATGATTCTCAAGTAGAAAGGAAGATTGCTCATGGCTAGTAATGCCGTAATGGAAGAAACGTTACAAATCCTAAAGGATCACAAGCTTCGGGTTACTCCCCAACGTCACATTATCTTGGCCTACTTAGTTAGTCATCATAATCATCCTACTGTTGAAATAATTCGTGATGCCTTAGGTAAAGAACTACCTAATATGGGGGCATCTACGATTTATAATACCCTCAATACCTTTGTTGACCACCATTTAGTCGTGGAGCTTCAAAATGGTGACGGAAGTACTCACTATGATTACTTCGGAACACCCCATTACCACGCTATTTGTACTAATTGTGGACGTATTGTAGACGTTACGTATCCAGGTTTCAGTGATACCGAAAAAGGGCTCGAAGAAAAGACCGCTGAAATTTCTGGATACATGATTTCTGGTAATCACATGGAAGTTTATGGTCTCTGCCCTGAATGTCAAATCAAACTAGGAATAAAAAATAATGAATAAAAAATTATATTTTCTTTGTTCCGGAAACTCCTGTCGGAGTCAAATAGCTGAAGGTTATGCTAAGAAATATTTACCAACATGGGACGTTAGAAGTGCTGGTATCCGCATTGGTGGTCTCAATCCATTAGCTGTTAAAGTTATGGCTGAGGATGGTGTTGATATTTCACAACAAACATCCAAATTAATCGACAATGACTTTATGAATCAAGCCGATCTTGTCGTGACTCTTTGTGGTGAAGCACGCGATAAATGTATTATTCCCCAGTCAACTCGTTGGCTACATTGGCCTATCAATGATCCCGCTGAAAGTACTGGTGATGAAACGGAAGTTATGGAAGATTTTCGTGACGCTCGTGATGACATTAAAAGTAGAATAATTAAATTGGCTAAAAATATTCAAAAATATTCTGAATAAGTAAACGTGGCCTGTCAATTCAATCACGAATTGGCAGGCTTTTTTGGTGCACAATGTTGGGATTTTAGTTTTTTCTGTGCTATAAGGAGTTATAATTATTTTTTGGTAACAGAGTAAATGATAAATATTATCATTTACATTTAAAGACACTTAATTTATGATTGAATAGTAATATTTATCATTAAGGAGTTTTAATATGCATTTAAAAAAATACCGTCTACTAGGTTTCTCTCTTCTAATTTTTCTATTTGTTTTAACTGGCTGTTCAAATAAATCAGCCACTAAGTCTAATGATTCTAAAATTAAAATCGTTACTACTACTGATTTTTACGCTGAAGTCGCTAAAGCCGTTGTAGGTAACAAGGGTTCTGTTACTTCTATTATTAATAATCCCGCTATTGATCCCCATGACTACGAACCAACCACTAATGTGGCCAAGCAAGTTAGCAATGCAGATATCACCGTTGCTAACGGTTTAGGTTATGACTCTTGGATGAACAAATTGAATCAAGATGACAATAGTACTTACATCAAAATTGGTGAAAATGTCATGAATAAAAAGGTCGGTGACAATCCTCATATTTGGTACGAGCCACAGACTATGCCTAAGTATGCTAAATATTTAGCCAAAGAATTAGCTAAAAAATATCCCGACGACAAAACTTATTTCGAAAACAATGCTCAAAAATATATCAGTTCTCTTCAACCTATTCAAAATGAATTAACTAAGTTACGTCAAAAATCACAAAATTCCAAAAACAAAAATGTTTATGTCAGTGAACCAGTTTTCGATTACTCACTGAAATCGACCGGCTTTAAGGTTGCTAACAAATCCTTCGAAAAAGCTATTGAGAATGGTACAGATCCAACTCCAGCCAACATTAAACAGATGAACCAAGGTATCAAGAATAAGAAAATTGCTTTCTTCGTCCTTAACACACAGACTGACAGCAAGATCATCAATAATTTTGTCAAAAAGGCTCAAGCCAATAACATCCCGATTCTAAAGGTTACAGAGACTCTCCCTAAGGGTAAAACTTATAAACAATGGATGTTATCACAATATAAGGACCTCAACAAAATTTTACAAAGTGAGAAATAACATATGATTAAAGCAGAAAATTTATCAAAAAGATTTGGCAATCAATTAGTCTTTGAGAACCTTAATTTTCAAATTAATGATGGTGACTTCATCAGTCTTGTCGGTCCCAATGGTTCAGGTAAAACCACTTTAGTTAAAATAATTATTGGCTTAGAAAAATCGTCTAGCGGAACCATCAAGACTTCCGGACAAACGATTGGTTACGTTCCACAGTTCCGAAATATCGATTCTGATTATCCGCTCAGTATTGAACAATTCATTCGTTTGAATCTAAAAGTAACGTTAAATCCTGAAAAGCGTCGTCAAAATAATAATTTGATCAATACAATTCTTCAAAGAACTGGGCTAACGGAAATCAAGGATCGACCATTAGGTTTGGTCTCTGGTGGTGAAAAACAAAAAGCTTATCTGGCTCAAGCACTACTGAATGACCCTAAAACTTTAATTTTGGATGAATCAACGGCCAGTTTAGATGTAGAAGTCAAAACCCAACTAATGGATTTAGTTCAAGAATTGAATCAAAAATATCATCTAACTGTCATTTTCATCACTCATGATTATGATTTAACCAAAAAATACACCAAACGAGCTCTTCTCTTTAAAAATAAGACCATTGAGCCCATCGATGTACAAAAAGTTTCTAAAGATATGTTCGAGATGGAGGGGTAATTTTATGTTTGGATATGAATTTATGCGTGAGGCCTTTATTGCCAGTACTTTCATTGCAATAACAGCTGGATTAGTGGGAGTTTTCGTAGTTTCAAGAAATATGTCATTTCTTTCTCACACACTATCAGAAATTGGATTTGCTGGAGCTTCATTTGGTATCTTAATTGGAATTTCTCCTTTAGCTGGAATGATTCTCTTCACCCTAATTAGTTCAATTGCTGTCGGTAGTTTAAGTACTGAATCATCACGACGTGAAGCTTCAATCAGTGCCATTTCTTCATTATTCATAGGTCTAGGAATTCTGTTCTTATCGTTATCCTCTGAATCAAGTAGTTATGCCACAAATATTTTATTCGGAAGTATCGTCGGTATCAGTGCTAAAGAAGTTCATCAACTAATGATTTTGGCTATCTTTGTCATCTTGATTTTCATCATTTTTTACAAACCTCTATCCTTTGATTCCTTCGACCACATTGGTGCCCAAGCAGCTGGGCTTAAAACCAGACTACTCTCAATTACTTTCTTAGTTACTCTCGCTTTGAGTGTCAGTATCGGTGCTCAAATTGTTGGTTCATTACTAGTTTTCGTACTATTAACATTACCAGCCGCTACCGCTAAATATATCGTTCACTCCGTTCCAAAGATGATCATCGTTTCAGTGGGACTTTCGTTGATCGGAGTTTGGTTAGGATTATACTTAGCCTTTATAACAAATTGGCCCGTAACCTTCTTTATTTCAACTTTTGAAGTAATTGCTTACTTCCTAGGGTTAAGTTATAAAAACTGGCGCTTAAATCACTAAAAAATCAAACTATCAATCAAAAAAGAACGGCCTCCATTAAGCATTCAAGACATATCCTGTACTTGAATCACTTAATAGAGACCGTTCTTATTTATTATTTAGATTTTATGATATTACTTAGCAAAATAGGATTTAATCCGGAGCAACAAGAGAATTGGCTCTACGCTTCTTTCTTCTCCAACTTCTTAGTACAGTCAGCACACAATCCATAAACTTCTATCGCATGCCCTTCAACTGTATACCCTGGTAATTGATCGGTGAAAAACTCAATTGGACAGGCTTTTAACTCTGTCACTCGACCGCAGTTTTTACAGACAAAGTGATGATGATGACGATGTTCAAAATCACATTGATACTTTACCAGTGTTTTATTTTTTTCCTGATATTCAACTAACCCAATATCTGCAAACTCTTTTAGATTACGATAAATTGTATTATTGCTCATTCCGGGATAAAGATTGCGCATGTAGTTGACAATATCGTTGATGGCAACGTAGTGAATTGTAAAATTTTTGAGATAACTAATTAAATCTGTTCTCTGTTTAGTTACCTTGTAATTATTTTTTTTGAGAATCTCAATTGCTTTTTCCATTTAAGTCATCCTTTTTAACTGATCAATTGGTAGTGTAACATAAACCGATTCAAAAAAATGATATATTCTCTTACCCACAGTTTTCTCGGAAACAAATATCATACGCAATGGAATTTTTAGCTTTCTTTAATAAAAGATGTTTATAATGAACTAAATAATTATTGGGAGATTTATTGATGAAAAACACAATTTTAATCGTTGAGGATGAACGCAGTCTTTCAAGTTACGTTAGTAAGGAATTACAGTTTGAGGATTTTAAAACAGTTATCGCCAATGATGGTGCTGAAGCTATGGACTTATATGAAAAACATCAAAATGATTTGTTACTGATTCTATTAGATTGGATGTTGCCTAAACTCGACGGTATGGAAGTTCTACGTCGGATCAGAAAACACGATCAAGTTCCCGTTATCGTTATGACAGCTCGTGATTACATTGGTGACAAGGTTGCCGGATTAGATAATGGTGCTGACGATTACATTACCAAACCGTTTGAAATCGAAGAATTATTGGCAAGGGTTCGTGTTATTCAAAGACGCGCTGAACATTTATCAGAACCTGACCAAACCTATCAAATTGCTGATTTAATTTTGAATACTAAATCACATCAAGTAACAAGAAATAACGAAATCGTTCAATTAACTAGACGAGAATACGATCTTTTGCTATTCTTCCTTCAACATATTGGCAAAGTTTTCACTCGTGACGAATTATTAGACAATGTTTGGGGCGAAGATTTCTTAGGTCAACAAAATGTCGTTGATGTCTACGTCGGTTACTTACGAAGTAAAATTGATGGCAAAAAAAATAAGCCTCTTATTCAAACTATCAGAGGCGTTGGTTACTCACTCGAGGACGTGACAGAATGAATGACAAGCAACTTACTTATCAAGAATTAATTAACAATGGTATCAAAAAATTAGTCATCATCATTACTTTATCAATCAGTGCCTTAATTTTAATTATTGTTGGTGTGCAGCAATCTTTGCTGACAGTCCACGAAGCTCAAGGACAAATGATGAGTTTGAATCGAGCTAATATTGACGATATCCCCAGTTTTATCCACTGGAACAACCAGAACAATCGTCATTCCAAGCAAAATACTGTTATTAGAGTTAAAACTAATCAATCCTCCATTACGGCAACATCTGGTCGTGAAGGACAGATTATCATGACTTCTTCAGCTTCCAAAAAATTTATTGCTCAAAAGAAATTCAGTATTTTTGGTAAAAACGTTGTTTACGTTGACGGTTTTGGATTTTTTTTATTCTTTTCACAAAAGGATTCCAACACAACTTATCAAATATGGGTCAGTTTGAACCGTCTGATCAATAGTATGATTCTACTAATCATCATTATCAGTATCGTTGTCTTCATTACGTTGGGTTTTGGAACGTGGTGGGCTCAGCAATTAGCTGCCAAATTAAGTGCCCCTACTATTCAATTAGTTAATGAAACTAGAAGTACCATTAAAGATTCCGAAGTCGATCAACCAACTCTAACTGTTCCCAAGAGTCCTCAAGAGATCAATGAATTGGGTAATGCTTTCAACGAATTGCTGACTGCTCAGAATCAAAGATTACAACGTGAAAAAGATTTCGTTTCTAACGCTTCACATGAACTGCGTACACCGATAGCGGCAGTTCGAGGCAATATTAATCTAATCAAGCGTCATGGTGACAAACATCCCGAAGTCATTCCTGAATCACTTGATTTTATCGACGAAGAATCTTTGAGAATGCAGAATTTAATTGAAAATCTCCTACATTTGTCTCGAGCCGACCGAGCTAAAGTCATTTTGCAGGATGAAAATCTATCAGAGATCACTGAACAAATCGGTCAGCACTATGAACCATCTATTCCCCATGAAATGAAATTAGACATTGATCCCGACTTACATATTTCAGGTAATTGTGACACCTTGAAACAGATTATTGTGGCTCTTTTGGATAATGCTAATAAATATTCTGATGACAATACCCCTATTAGTTTAAGTTTGAAAAATATCGCTGATAAGGTTGAATTATCAGTTGCTGACTTAGGCATGGGTATTCCCGATGATCAGAAAAAACTTATTTTCCAAAGATTCTACCGAGTTGATACTTCTCACTCTACCGAAATTAAGGGTAGCGGTCTGGGACTATCTATCGTGGCTCAACTGGTTAAATTGAATAACGGTACTATCGAGGTTTTGGATAATCAACCTCGTGGTAGTATTTTTAAAATTACTTTTGATAAAATCTAATCCTTCCTTAGGATTGGATTTTTTTATTGGTTTGAATTTTACAATAACTGATAAACAAAGCTGGATTTAGTCCGAAGCAACAAGAAAATTGGCTCAGCCCATGGCGTTCCAGACAAATTTTCTTTTTGCGGAGGACGGCAGTTCTTTTATTGATTTAAATCTTCTCGGTCTGGCTATGTTTCTCAAGTATGCTGCTTAAACGGGTTCCACAGACCAATTTCTTCCGGTTTGCTACAGTCCTGAAATTGCTCGCACAATTCGCGGGCGATTCCAGGACTTAGGCAAATCCTCGGAAATTCCCGGGTCTGTGGAACCCTCTCCTCTTTCTAAGATTTTCTTATAAAAACCTTATCGAACCTAAGTAGTTACTTCGCCATCTTCCTTGTAAACTATGTTTATTCAATCGAACAATTAAACAAGTGAAAGGACTTGGTATTACTTATGTCAGAACTTACAGAAAGATTAAAACAACAATTGATTGCTGGCTCTTCTCGTCCTTTGATGCAAGATGCCGGTCAACACTGGTACACGGGTAGTCAACTTAACTTAGAAGAAAATGTTTGGAAAAACTATTGGCAAAACAAGGGTATTGGTCATAACGATATCGTCTTAGTCGCCTTATCTAATTCAGTTTCTTACTCTATCGTTATTCAAAGTCTCTGGGATATTGGTGCTATTGTACAACCTATTAATCCCGTTTCTACTGAAATTCAAATCAGTGAACTGGAAGATCAATATCATTATTCAGCAATTATTCTAAATGAAAACATTAAAGAACTTTCCATCTTAAAAGATACTTTTACTAATCAACCTCGTTTAACTACTTTACATGAATCTGAGGTTCAAATCTTTATCCGTAACAAACACATTGCTCATCTTAATGAAACTCCTGATGATGATCAATTGGCGGTTATCATGCATACTTCTGGTACAACGGGAAAACCTAAACGGGTCGGTTTAACACATTATCAACTCTTAGCTGGTGCCTTCCACGTTATTGATAGTGAGTTACTCACCAGTCACGATAGTACTTTTATCTTGATGCCAATGTTTCACATCAATGCCTTGGTAATCTCTAATTTAGCTACCTGCTTATCTCATGGACAATTACTATTCCGTCCAAAATTCAGTGCCCATTTATTCTGGAAGGAAGTCAGTAGTGAAAAGATAACTTGGGTCTCACTCACACCGGCTATTATCGCCATTTTGTTACAACGTGACGAACAACCCACTGACAACAATTTAAGATTTCTCAGAACTGCTTCGGCACCTTTATTACCAAGTACTCACGAAGAATTCAATCGTCGTTTCAACGTTCCTTTAATTGAAAGTTACGGTATGACGGAAGCAGCTAGTCAAATTGCTCAGAATCCGTTGAACAAACCTCTTCAAAATAGTGTCGGTTTGCCAGTTGGTACTGAATTAAAGATTCTTGGCGCCAATTATGAAGAGATGGCTGTCGGTCAAGTAGGTGAAATTGCCATTAAAGGTGAAAGTATTATTACACACTATCTCGATCCACAACCGGAGGCTTTCCATGATGGTTGGCTTTTAACTGGAGATTTAGGTTCCCTAGATGAAAATGGTTATCTTCAAATTTCTGGACGTAGTAAAGAAATGATCATCCGTGGTGGCGAAAACGTTAATCCACTTGCTGTTGAAGATTGTCTTAACGTTTTGAAATTTGTCCGTGAAATGGCTGTAATTGGTGTTCCTGACAAAATTTATGGTGAAACCGTTACTGCTGTTATTGTTCCAAATGAAATCAGTCAAGATCATCGACACCAACTCGCATTGTTGAATGAATTAGCAAATGAGCAGTTATTACCTGTTGAACGTCCTACAAAGTATATCTTTAGTAGTCAATTACCAAAGAATGCTACTGGAAAAATTCAACGTACACTTCTAGCTCAAGAAGTGACTCAATAATTAAAGGAGGCTTAGTCGATGCAAGATTCTTTGACTATAGCACGCAAAAAAAGGAAATTTGTTCTTCCTGTAACCAAACTATTGCCATTTCTCTTGCCGATTATTCTGATTCTCTTTTGGCAGGTCAGTTCTACCCTTGGTTGGCTATCGAGTTCCGTTTTACCATCACCTCTAGCGGTGTTTCAAGACGGAATCAAGTTAACCCAAAGTGGCGAACTGCCTAAAAACTTAAGTATCAGTCTTTATCGTGCTACCGTCGGTCTTTTGATTGGTGGTGGTGTTGGTTTTATCCTCGGATTTATCAACGGAATGTCAAAGACTTGTCGTTTACTATTCGACTCCTCTATTCAGATGTTTCGTAATATTCCTCATTTGGCACTTATCCCATTAATTATTTTATGGCTTGGTATCAATGAATCAGCCAAGATCTCTCTAGTGGCTATCGGAACAATGTTCCCAGTCTATATCAATACATTCCACGGTATCAGTTCCGTCGACCCTGATTTGATTGAAATGGGAAAATCTTATGAACTTTCCAAAGGCCAAATGTTCTTCAAAATTATTTTTCCAGCTGCCTTACCACAAATTCTCGTTGGTATCCGTTATGCCTTAGGTGTGATGTGGACCACATTAATCGTCGCTGAAACTATTTCAGCCAGTTCTGGTATTGGTTATATGGCTAATAATGCTGAAGACTTTATGGATATGGAAACTGTTATTTTATGTATCGTCGTCTACGCTGTCTTAGGTAAAATTTCTGACTTAGTTGCAAAGAGTTTTGAAAGTTTACTGCTTGAATGGCAAAAGACCGGAAGGAGCAACGTTTAATGATTAAAAATTCAATGATTGAAATTAAAAATGTTAATAAAATGTATCAAGACCTAACTGCCTTGAAAAATGTGAATCTCAATATTAATCAAGGCGAATTCATTGCCTTAGTTGGTATGAGTGGTGGCGGTAAAAGTACCCTCTTGAGATTGATTGCCGGATTGGAAAAACCAACTAGCGGATCGATCACTGTTGGTGAAGACAACTCTCGTTCCGTTATGAGAATGATGTTCCAAGAAGATCGTTTACTTCCCTGGATGAATGTTTTAGACAATTTATCATTTGGTTCTAAAGATAAAAATACTAAAGCACATGCCAAAGAACTATTAAATCTTGTTGAACTAGGCGACTATGCCGACCACTTTCCCAATCAATTGTCAGGTGGTCAAAAACAACGAATCGCTCTAGCTAGAGCTTTAATGACTAATCCTAAAGTCTTATTGTTGGATGAACCGCTTGGTGCCTTAGATGCTTTGACTAGAAGAAAAATGCAAGATTTGATCCTTGATGTTTGTCAAAAGCAACATCTCACCACTATCCTTGTAACCCATGATGTCGATGAAGCTGCTCGTATGGCAGACCGTATCGTCGTTATGAAAGAATCCACTAATTATTATGAGGAAACTTGTCCTAAAAATCGCAATGCCGGTCAAATTGGTATCGTGGCCGATCGAGTCCTCAATGAGATTCTGGGTGAAAAGGAAATTCAAAAACAGACTGCCTAAAAAAATCGACTCTCAAAGTCGATTTTTTTATTGGAATAGCAAATAAATATCTCTTTTTTCGGCAACATGCTAAACTTACGAAAAATATATGGAGGAAAAATCATGAATAAAATTGATCGATATTTACAATTTGATGATCCCACTGTTTCAGAATTCGATCTCAAAGTTAATGAACAGTTCGATATTGTCGACGGTCTCGAACAATTAGACATTAAAACGATGATCGAAATGCCTCCGGAATTAGAAATCGACTGGAGTTCGGCTGTTCCAGTTTACTTGAGCCTCTTTGTTAACCTAGACCGGGATCAAGTACCGTATAAAATATCTAGCAAAATATCTTCATATTTCAAAGTCGATGATGAAATATCCAATGTAGATGCCTTACAAATTTTACAAACAGATGCTGCAACAATTTTATTATCTTATTTACGCCCATTAGTCTCAATGATGACTGCAGCAAGTGGTTTCCCAGCTATGACACTTCCCATGATTGACTTTAATTCTGAAGATTAACGATAATAGACCCAATAACTCGATTTTGAGCTATTAGGTCTATTTTTTTAAACATTTTTCTGTAATCTAATCGATTCCTGTAAGAAACCACTAAAAATTCCTATGATAAATGGCACCAAAATTGTAACTAATAATAATATTCCAAAAATCACGGTCTTCTTATTAAGACTTTCATTAAACTTCTTTCGATTAATGCTATTAGCAAAGAGAATAAAAAATATTAAAGAGAATCCTGACATCCAATCACTCACATCATCCATGGATATTCCCGTTCCATAAATAATTGCCAGAGCAATAGCTACGAATACGAGTCCCGTAATGACAATCGTTTCCAGCTTGGTCAATCTAATCTTTCCATCATCTTTAAGTTTATCCATTAGAGCAGCATCTCCTTTGATTAACTCATCCAAAGAGACACCAAATATTTCACTAATGGCAATTACGTTAGCAAAGCTAGGCAACGTCGTTCCATTTTCCCACTTTGAAATCGATTGTCTGGTTAAATGAAGTTTCTCTGCCAATTCGTTCTGTGACATATGATGTAATTTTCGCTGTTTTTGTAACTGATCACCAATCTTCATTTTGGTGCCCCCTTTATTTAGTTACAATTCTAGATGTAATTATCTAATTGGACGAGAACCTAGAGGTTGCTTTTACTTTGTCACTTAAATATACAAAAAGAATCGACCTAAAGTCGACTCCTTTATAAAAAATATATCGTTATGCATTCGTTATTAACTACCGTAAGAAATACCTTGATCTATTCCTTTAATAATTTCAGGAATAGCATTCATAATCTGGGGTATCAGGAATAAAGCCAATAGCAATATTCCAAAAATAACTGCTCTTTTATTGAGTGATTTGTTGAATAATTTCCATTTAATATTAGTTAAAAAACCAATACCAGTAACTAATTCAAATAACGAAATCCAATCCATCATCTCATGTGAAGTAACTCCATAAAAATAACAAACTCCTAAGACTATAAATGCCAACACAAATCCGACCGTAATAATTGTTTCTACTTTAGTTAATCCTATTTTTTCATGCTCAAATTTTTTGATCAATGCCGGATCCTCTTTGATAAGCTCGTCCAAAGAAATATCAAACAAATTACTTATAGCGATCACATTGGTGAAACTAGGTAAAGAAGTTCCATTTTCCCATTTAGAAATTGCTTGACGAGAAATATTTAATTTAGCTGCTAAATCCTCTTGTGACATATTATGTTGCTTACGTTGATCCTGTAATTGTTTGCCTATTTTCATTAAGTCCACCTCATTTAATATTTAAAAGCTTATCTTAAGTGGATCTCATTGAACAGAAACCCCCGGTTGCAATTACAATAAAGTTTATTTTTGACGTTATAGTATAGTTATAAGAACATTAAAATAACAGCAATCAAATTATTAAGCACATGTAGTGAAATATCGTACCTAATATCATCTAATAACACATACGATATAGAAAAAATAACTCCCATTACAAGATAAGGAACCATCTGTGAATTAAATGGTGTTCCGTGAATCCATACAAAAAGTGCTGTCGAAGCAATAACATACAATATCATTTGCCACTTAGTTTTAATTTGATTAAAGAATAATTTTTGCAGGGCTCCACGAAAAATCAATTCCTCAATTACCGGTCCTAAAATCACAACAGAAATTGTCATACTCCATTTATCTTTTCCAAACATACTATTAATCTCTGTCTGATTATCAGAAGTCGGAACGACGCTTGAACTCCAGCCTACTAGTCCAATAAGTAATATCATTAAGATTATATAAATGATAATTTTCTGTTTTCTATTAAAAGAAGGTAGAAATTTAATTTCTGGATGAAAATCACCTGCAAAGTAATTCCAGAGGTGCCTTATCAGTAATATGGATAAGACAAATCCTAAAATAAATAATACTAACCTAAGCCATAATTCCTTTACAGTTTTAACAGATGGAATTGCCATTAGAACTGACGATACCTGATATAAAAAGTAAAACCAAATCATTAATAGTATCTTTTTCCCAGTTGAATAGTTTCGTTCTTTAATGTTCATAAACAACACCTCGTTTTTTGATAATCAAATCTTATCGATAATGTGCTGTTTACAATAGAAGCCTATGGTTGCATCAATCAATGTAAATCTAAAAATTCATCGATTGGGCGTTTTAATATCGTTATGCTCTTATCAAAACTATAGATTTAATTAAATCCATATCTTAACCATTGTATCCGACAATGAAGCCAGCAATAAAATCATTTATTATAGGAATCAAATACAACCCTAACCAAATAATTCCCCAAAAGATAAGTTTCTTACTTATTCCCTTATTAAATTTTTTCCAATTAATGTTATACATTAAAAAACCGAAAGCAATAATTTCAGGAACACTAAATAAGGTATCAATTCGATCATCTGATATACGAAAGGCCCTAAGAATTCCCATTATAATTATGGCAATCGTGAAACTGATGATTACAATCGTCCAAGTTTTACTAATTTTAGGCTCATTGGTTTCAAATTGATCCATCAACTCGCTATCACCTTTAATCAACTCATCTAATGAAATATCAAATAGATCACTTATAGCCACAACATTACTGAAACTTGGCAAAGATTTTCCATTCTCCCATTTAGAGATCGATTGTCTCGATATATGCAACTCATCCGCCAATTCATCTTGTGACATACCATTTAATTTACGTTGGTTTTGAAGTTGTTCACCTATTCTCATACAATACTCCCCCTTATATCTTTAACATCATAACAAAAAAGCCGACTATTTAGTCGACTTCCTTAATTCAATATTATTTTTACTTATAATCACCTGAATCGCTAACAGTTACTTTATTATCGATCAGTCCTGCATCATAGAAGGTATCTGCAATCTTTTGTTCTTCCTTAGCATAACTGGCATTCATAGTGTAAATACCATAAGTCCGACGTTCCACCATTCTTTTAACTACTGTTTTAGAAACTTTCAAGGACTTACTCATCATCGTTATGAGCTCGTTATGGTTATTATTAGCCCATTGCATATCTTCTTCAAGGTATTTAATTAAGTACTTAGATACCTCTTTATTTTCTTTAGCATAACTTTGTGTTGATAGAACAAAATCACGATTATTAGTAATTCCAGAGCCATCAACTATCACTTTAGCATTCTGATTAGTTTCAGCTTGTGAAGTGTAAGGATCCCAAGTGGCCCAAGCATCTACCTTACCTTTAGAAAAGGCTACACTGGCACTTGATTGGTCCATATTGACCCAAGTAACGTCGCTAGCACTCATTCCAGCCTTCTTCAAAGCTGCCAATAACATGTACTGTGAACTAGTTCCTTTGGTATAAGCAACCTTCTTACCTTTAAGGTCTTTTACTGAAGAAATACTTGAAGATTTCTTAACCAAGATTCCTGAACCTTTGGCTTTAGAAGATCCAGCCGCTACATAGGTCAACTTAGTTCCTGTTGATAGGGCAGAAACGGGAGGTGTATCACCAGTTCTAGCGTAATCGACACTCCCTGCTTTCAAAGCTTGCATTAGAGAATTACCGTCTTGGAACTCTTTGAAGACCACTTTATAGCCTTTAGCCTTCATCTTCTTAACAAACTCACCACGTTGTTTGGCAATATCGAAAGGATCACCTTTTTGATAACCAATTGTCACCGTTTGTAAGCCTGAACTGGAACTACTTGTATCAGTCTGTTTAAAACCATACAAAGCAACTACAGCCCAGAAAAGTAGAACGACACTGATTAAAATCTTTTTTAGAGTCCGTTTTCTTTTGCTCATGCACGCTTACCTACTAACGCTGACATTACTTGTTCACGTAACTTCAAGCGAATTACTTTGCCAGTAGCATTACGAGGATAATCCTTTACAAAGAAGATCCGAGTTGGTTGTTCGTAGTTAGCCAAACTAGCTTTAGCATGTGCCATAATCTTTCGACGTTCCAATTCTTCATCTTGGTCTCCACGAGTGATAACAACTGCCGTAACAGCTTCACCATATAGAGTATCAGGAGTTCCAATAACTGAAACTTCTCTGACAAAATTTAATTGACTCAGGATATTCTCAACCTGGGCAGGCGCAACTTTTTCCCCACCATGATTGATAATATCTTTCTTACGACCTTTAACAAAAAGATAACCGTCATTATCCAGATAACCTAAATCACCAGTTAAGAACCAACCATCCTTAAATGAATCTGGATGTGGATCTAAGTAATCGCTGATAACATGATCACCTTTAACCACGATTTCACCTAATTGATTACTTTCAGATACCACTTTTCCATCAATCATAATAGCGACATCAGTCTTAAATGCCTTACCGGCTGAACCAACCTTAGGTGCATCGAAAGGATTAATTGTACATTGACTGGCAGTCTCCGTCATACCGTATCCCTCAAGGATTCTCGTATGGAATTTAGTTTGAAATTCAGTTAGTTTATCAAGTGGTAAAGCAAATGATGAGCATCTCACAAAGCGTAATTTAATATTTTGATCATAGGCAGCTAGCGCATTTTTATTTATCAATAAGATATTTACAATTGTCGGAACCACTGAAACCCACGTAACGCCGTTATCACGGATTTGATTCCAAAATTTAGAAGCGCTAAACTTCTCAGTTATAACAATCTTGCCACCGGACAATCTGGTTGAAAGAATCGAAATAGCTTGAGCATTAATATGAAACATTGGCATTACTATCATTGTCGTATCTTGAGCATTCATATTATGACTTTCAATATCATGTTCAGCGGCATTCTTCAAAATACGATGTGTTAACCCTACTCGTTTAGGCTTTCCCGTAGTACCGGAAGTATTAAGAATCAAGGCCAAATCATCTTCTTTTGGTAATGCCGGCTCGTGTCCCATCAATTGACGGTCACGAATGACGTGCAGAATTGAATAAGTTTGTAAATGTAACACCGTTACAATTGCCATTCTTTCATCTAAAACGGCATTAACTAAATTTTCACCTACGATTGAGGCCACATAATCGTGATCACTCAGTTCTTGTTGTAGTTCTCTTTCAGGTGTTGTGGCAGAAACAGGATGCATAATTGCTCCCACTTCCCAAAGAGCTTGCGTTAAGACTGGGTAAGCGGCTGTATTGGGTAAACATACCAAGACAACATCACCTAAACCAATGTGCAGATCAATCAATGTCTTTTTCAAGTCATTAACATCCTCCGCAAATTCAAGTCCTGTAAACCACTTATTTGTAGTTTCATCTTTAATGATTTTTTCATTTTTATTATTCTTTAACTGTTTGTTTAATAGATTCGTTATTTCTGACATATTTTTTAACTCCTTTTGTTAGATGCCATTGTGGACGTCCAATTAAGATTCCAAATGGAGGAACTTTGTAGCAGAACCATGAGATAAGAAAGGCTCCACCTAATACAAATGCGTATCCTAATGGTAATAGTAACAACATGACGATTGATGGAAGCTTAATCATGCTGAGAATTCCATATAACAATGTAATCGGAATTGTCTGAACTAGATAAATTCCAAAGGACACTTTAGCCATATTACTTACCATACGATCAATTATCTTTGGCAAGCCGTTGTTTCTAGCATGAGCATATTGCCGCCCAATCCAGAAAACAAAAGCAATCATGAATGTATCGTAAATGAAGATAAATGGTTGATGAATCGATTCAGTTGCACTCATACTTAGCTTTAAAATGTTCTGGTTACCAAAGAATAAGAACACCGTTCCGATTGCCATAACCAAAGTCGACCAGCCGATTACACGATGATTCTTTTCAATGAATTTATCTACCTGATCATAGTGAATTGCCACGAAGGCTCCAGCTATAAAGTAGAATTGGTAAACCAAAACGTTCATTCCGTAGGCTCTAAATAGGTACCACCAACTGTCACGATCGACACCAGGCAACCAATACTTAATTCCTATCACTAGTAACAATTGAATAATGGCACTCACCGCTAAAATAGCCGTGTGATGTTTGGGTAATTTCTTAAACATATAAACTATCAATGGAAAAATTAGATACAACTGGAACGTCACCAAGATGTAGTACATGTAATACTTGTTACCATGAATGATGGCATCAATTAAATTTTTATAATAATCCGGCCAATTTATCGCTACACCAGCTGTAACGGTGGCAAACCACATTAAGATTGCATTCCACCCAATGTACGGTATACCTACGCTGATATAACGTTTCTTCCAAAAGTGCAGCCAATGATTATCTCGATTGTAATAATTTAAAACCAAAACGAGTCCGGTCATGAACATAAAACCCATTCTGGTAAAGTGAAGCATCAAGTGAGTCGCTTCAATAAATAATTGACTACCTGAACCATTACCAACATTATTCTTAAAAGCGGTTGTTGTATGGTTAAGTAGAACTCCGCCGATAAAGAGAACTCGCATTAAATCGACTTCATATAAGTATTTCTTTTTTTTCTTCGTTGCCAAGAGTTCACCTCTATTGCGATTATTTACTTGCTGTTAAAAAGCATAGTTAAGTTATAGCATCGCAACAGTAGTATGGTCTTGATGATTCATTAAGGTTAAAATAAGAAATTCTTAGATGCGTGCCGTCCTCCACAAAAAGCCGATTGGTCTGGACTAATGAGTTGTTCTATTATTTGTTACCAAAAATAAAAAAAGAGTGTTCATATCAACCAATATTTACATTGGAAATGATATGAACACTCTTTTATTTTTATTAAAAATCACTTTTATGTGAAAGAAATACCCTATAACCACCAGTGTCATAAGATCTATCCGTCGAAGACTTTTCAAATGGAGTTCCATCGTCTAAATAAACTACTTGGCTTACATTCAAAATAGGATCTGTTTTATCTATCTTCAGATACTTAATATCTTCACTATTAGGCTTTTTTGCCATAATGGTCCTATCTGCCGCACCGATTGTTAATTTCAGATCTTTTTGAATATATCCATAGATTGATTTATGTAAAACATCATCGTTAACTCCCGGAATGACATTTACTGGCATCTTGGTGAACTCTAATGCATATGGTTCTCCATCTACTATTCGCAATCTTTTTATATCATAAATCGCATCAGTAGCTGAAATCTTCAGATCCTTCTGTTCATCATCACTGGGATATCTCAAATTAAATTCAATTATTTTACTAACCACTTTGTGATCTTTTCCTAAAAGACTAGAAGTACCAACGTACTGATCCACACCAATATCCATGTTAGCGATGCTGTCGGCATTATTCTTCACATAAGTTGCTGAGCCCTGTTGACTATAGACATACCCTTTAGTTTTTAATATCGCCAAAGACTTTTGCAGTGTCATTCGACTCGTTGAATATTCCGTTGCCATCGTTTTTTGATCAGGAAGTGGACTACCAGATTTATAAGCACCGGATCTAATTTTTTCTATGATATCGTTAGCTATTTCCTCATATTTTGACATGGTTCTCTACCTCAATCTTATCTTTAACCTTATAATACCCGTGTTTAACTGGTTTGAAAACGTGATAATTCAATTTAATAATTTGGGTTTACAAGTTAACTGTAAGCGTGTACAATTCGTGTTGTAAAAGGAGGACAATTTTTATGAATGAATTAAGAAAAGACTTTTTATGGGGCAACTCAACATCTAGTATGCAAACAGAGGGTGCCTATAACGAAGGTGGTAAGGGTAAATCAGTTTACGATATTCGAAAAGCCACTGATGACGCTTCAGATTGGAAAGTAGCTATCGATGAATATCATCGTTATCCAGAAGATATCAAATTGATGAAAGACATAGGTATGAACTGCTACAGATTTCAAATTTCTTGGAGTCGTGTAAATCCTGATGGTGATGGCGACTTTAACGAAGAAGGTATCAAATTTTACGACGATTTAATCAATGAATTATTGGCCAATGACATTCAACCAATGATTTGTTTATACCATTTTGATATGCCACTACACTTGGCTGAAAAATATAATGGTTTTGTCAGTCAACACGTAGTCGACGCTTTTATCCGTTATGGAAAAGAAATGCTTAAACGCTTTGGTAACAAAGTTAAATACTGGATCACTTTTAACGAACAAAATCTTTACAGTGTTCCTGAAGCTTTCAAAATTAGTGGTTACAAAGGTGACAATTCAATTAGAGATCTATATCAAATTCAACAACATGTATTCCTTTGCCACGCTGCCGTTGCTAATGAAGTTCATGAAAATTATCCAAATACACAAATTGGTGGCATGCTAGCCTATCAAGAAGTTTATCCTGCAACAGCATTACCTACAGATGTTGCCGCTACACGAAAATTCCTCGAATTTGCAGATAACAACCTAATTCGTCTGTTTACTGAAGGAAAGTACTCCGACGAAGTTGTTCACTATATGAAATTAAATCAACTTGACGATATTTTAGATCCTAAAGAAATGGAAATCATTTCTCATACTAAGAGTGACTTTATCAGTTTCAGCTATTATTCAACTTCAACTATCGACAGTACTTTGATTCCAATAAATACCTGCCCTAACTTCTACAGTATCGAAGGTCATAAACCTAATCCTTATCTCTTGACTAACGAATGGGATTGGCAAATTGATCCATTAGGTTTCAGAACTGTTTTAACTACTATTTCTAATGAAACCCACCTTCCACTCTTCCCAATTGAAAACGGAATTGGTGTTAGTGAAAAATGGGACGGCAAGAATCCTATCAACGATGATTATCGTATTAAATATCACAGAGACCATATTCAAGCTATGAAAGATGCCGTAAGCATTGATGGTGTTGATGTTATGGGTTATCTCGGTTGGGGATTGATTGATATTCCTAGTTCACAAGGAAATATGGAAAAACGTTACGGAATAGTTTATGTAAATCGTGGCAATCATGATCTTAGAGATATGAAACGTGTCCCTAAAAAGAGTTTCAATTGGTTTAAAGAAGTTATCAAATCAAATGGAAATATTCTATAGAATGGAGTGATCAAGATGGATGCTAGTAAAAGCAAAGGTCAAAAATTCTTTGATAAATTTGCCGCTGTATCCGCACGTATTGGATCTGAAGTTCACTTAAGATCATTACGTGATGCTTTCGCCGTTATCATGCCCCTATTCATCCTAGCTGGTGTCGGAGTTCTGATTAATAACGTAGTTTTCCCTAAATTAGCAAGTGGCACTACTTTAACCAATCTACAAGTTTGGGGAAATTTAATTTCTAACGGTACTTTAAACATTGCCGGTCTAATGTTGGCTCCCGCAATCGGATTCTGTTTAGCACGTAACAAAAGCTATAGTAACCCTATCGCAGCTGCAATTATTTCATTAGCCAGTTTAATTATGACAATGCCTATTTCATTAAGCGTAATCCCTACAGGTGCTAAAAAGGCTGTTGACGTGTCTGGCATGCTTTCATTTAGTAATTTAGGAACAACCGGTATGTTTAGTGGTATTATCGTTGGTTTATTAGCTACTGAAGTTTTTATTAAACTATCAAATATTAAACATTTACAAATCAATTTAGGTGATAATATTCCACCTGCTGTATCTGCATCATTCAACTCTTTAATTCCCGCAATTTTAACAGCTAGTCTCTTTGCATTAATTGCTGCACTCCTAGCCGTTTTTGGAAATACTGATCTTGTTACATTGATTACTAATGTAATCCAAGAGCCTCTTAGAAAAGTTAATACCAGTCTATTCGGAATGTTATTTATTTACTCAATTGGTAACTTTCTATTCACACTTGGTATTCACCAAACAGTTATCAATGGTACCTTGCTTGATCCCGTTCTATTAATAAATATGAACAAAAACACAGCCGCTTTTGCTGCTGGACATCAAGCACCATACATCTTAACTAATACTTTCCGTGATACTTTCGGAATGATGGGTGGAACTGGATCAACAATTTGTTTATTGATTGCCATTTTCTTATTCTCCAAACAAAAATCAGGTAGAGAATTAGGCAAACTAGCCATTGCTCCCGGACTATTCAACATTAACGAACCAGTTATCTTTGGATATCCAATCGTCTTCAACATTCCTATGATGATTCCATTCGTATTAACTCCAGTTATTGGTATCCTAATTGCTTACTTCTTTACTGCAATTGGATTTATGAATCGAGTTGTCGTAATGGTTCCTTGGACTACTCCACCATTGTTATCAGCCTATCTAGCAACTGCTGGCGATTGGCGAGCCGTCTTAGTTCAAATACTTACAATTATAATTGGCGTGTTCTTCTACTTACCATTTATGAAGATAAGTGAACGTGTTCAAGCAAAACAAGCTGAACAAGCATTAGATTAAAAAAATCGTATTAGTAGAATCCATCTACTGATACGATTTTTTTGCGTAATAACCTATTAAATATTTTCCAAATTTATAGTTTGAGTAAAATACTTTTTGTTCTCCTTATTAAACTTATGAGCCACCTCTATTACTGTTCTCTTCTGATCATCAAGCAAGTTTCTTTCTACTATTGAAGACGTATCGTAATCTAATGCCGACGTACCTTCATCTAACAATGCAATCGGCGTTCCTTTAATATAATACCTGGCCAAAGCCACTCTTTGTTGTTGCCCTATCGATAGATTCAAGCCATCGTCTTGAACAACTACATCATCGTTATTAAGAAAATCTACTTTTGCCATATTCAGAGATTCTTTGAATAGTTTCTCCTCAATATTTTGTTTCCAGAGAGTCACATTATTCTTAATACTCTCAGCGAAAAGATATGGTTTCTGATCAATATATGTAACATTTTTATTTAATGATTTATAATCAATATCTTTCAAATCTAATCCATCAATTAAAACTTGCCCCTCATAGTTCTTAATCTGTCCACTAATTATCTTTAAGAGAGTGCTTTTACCGACCCCACTATTCCCAGTAATCAGCACTTTTTCACCTTTATTTATTGATAAATTAAGATTTTTTAAAATATCCTTTCCACCAATCGAATAAGATAAATTTTTAATCTGAATATTCTTTTCAAAGTTAGGTAATTCTGACTGAGAATTCGTAATTTCCTTTTGGCGAGTTAAATTAACTTTTAATTTTTCTATGATAGGATTGATTGCCTTAATTTGCGTATATTCACTGCCAATTTGAGATAACGAATTAAATAAAGTCGCTGCCAAATTACCAGTAGAGCTAATAGCTCCCATGGGAATTATTTGCCCAATTGCTAGAATCCCCGTTAATAAATCTATCCCTATCTGACAGAAAATACTTATACTACCAATGGAATTCTCAACGCGCTTAGAAGTCTTTATATAATCAACCTTATTTTTCGAATATTGTCGAGAATATTTATTAACCAATTTAGGCAAAACTGATAAACGATTATAACTATAAAGTACGTCAAAGCCATTCAAAATATTAGAAATTTTACTATTTAATTTTTCATTGGAACTGGACAATTCTTCAGTAACCTTCCCCATTGGCTTGGAAAGTAAATTAGGCAAAGTCATGAGAATTCCTGCTAATACTACAGTTGCCGCCAATAAATAGTAACTATAAAGAGCCAACGCAATCGCCGATGATATGATCGCAAAGATGTTGGATAAAACCAAATAAAGATTGTTCAAGTAATTTTTTTCGATCATCCCAACATCATTTGTATATTGAGAAATATATTGCCCCGTATTCATTTTATGAAAATGTGAATAAGTATCCTCTGACATATCGGTAGCAATCTTCACACGCAAATCTGCACAGATCTTTTGAACAAATTTTTCTTGAAAGAATGCCTGATAGTAATCACTCAATAATAATAGAATCCATACTGCAAGATTGATTAAACACCAGAAAAACAATTTCTTGATATTTCTATCAAAAATGGCATTCGTTGAATATGTTAATAAAACTGCTGTGAATGCTGATAACACTGCATTAATAATGATCCAAATTATATTTAACCAATGATTTTTAGTATTCAAATATTTCCCCATATAATCTCCCCACTTTCAGCACGTTGTTTTCGTGTTTCCTTGGGCATTATATTATTACTATTGGTCATGTAAATCAATATTAATGTTAAAAAATATTATATCATTTTATTTTTTTTAAATGTAATTGGAAAATACACACACAATTTCTTCTTAATTTTATTTTTAGATAAATAAAAAAGTAAACGGGATAAAAAATTCCATTCACTCTTTTATTTATTTTCTATTTCAATTCAAATGAATCATATTGATCAGTATCGCTATTCGGTCCAACAAACACATTGAATTCTCCAGGTTCAAGCGTCAACTTATTATTAGTCCCATAGAATTTAAGCATATCTGAGGTTATATCAAATGAAACATTTTTTTGTTCCTTTGCTTTTAAACTAACTCTCTTGAAACTCTTCAATTCCTTAATTGGTTAAACTACCGAAGCAAATTTATCTTGTAAATAGAGCTGAACTATTTCAGTAGTATCAACATTGCTTTTATTTTGTAAATCTATAGTAGCCACAATTTTATCTGACTCACCATTCATTTCTTTGGATGATAGTCTTAAGTTATCGTAACAAACTTCGCTATAAGAAAGACCATAACCAAATGGATACAATGGATCATTAGGAATATCCAAATATTTAGACATAAATCTACTACTGTGAGTAGATGTTCTTACTGATCTACCTGTACTGAATTGACTATAATAAACTGGCAATTGCCCCACTGCATAAGGGAAACTCATTGATAATCTCCCTGAAGGGTTGGCCTTACCAAAAATAATATCGGAAATGGCATTACCACCCTCTGTTCCTGGGAACCACGCCTGAATAATTGCCTCTAACTTAGGTTCAATATCGGTTAAAATCATAGGACGACCACTAATATTTACTAAAATGATTGGTTTATTCAATTCAAATAATTTATTCAACAAATGCAATTGATTATCAGGTAATGTCAAATTCCCCCTGCTACCAGCTTCACCACTTTCAATAGTATGCTCTCCACCAGCAAATACAATAATGTCAGCCTTTTGGGCAGCTTCTAGTGCTTTATCGTTATTTTCTTTTTCAACTGCATCTGATGAAACTATTTTTTTGATTTGTTCTTCATTCAAACCAATGCCTTTAAACATTGCCTTATCACGTAAAATATCAGTTCCTTTGGCAGTCAACAATTTATCTGAGTTCAAATATGTTTTAAATCCATCCTCAATTGTCACTGTTTCTTTTCTATCACCGTGTACTGCCCATAGTCCAAGTAATTCATGTTCATTTTCGTATGGACCAATGAGCGCAATCTTTTTATTATCCTTAGGATTTAATGGCAAGATGTTATTCTTATTTTTAAGTAGCACCATTGCTTCAGTGGAAACTTTTCGAGCCAATTGTCTCTTCTCTGGAGTTAAAACAGATTTCTTTTCAAGTTCTTCAGATGAACCACGATATGGATCCTCAAATAATCCTAATTCATTCTTGAGTTTTAGTACTCTCCAAACGGCATCGTCAATTTTCTTTTCATCTAATTCTCCTTCACTAACTAATGGCTTCAATTCGTTAGCGTAACAGGGAGACTTCATATCAATATCAACAGTTGCATTCATTGCCAATTTTGAAGCTTGTTTATTATCTTGTGCAAAACCATGTGCTACTAATTCAGAAATAGCCGCATAATCACTGATAATAATTCCATCAAAATTCCATTCTTTACGGAGTATATCTTTTAAAATCCATTTATTTCCTGTTACTGGAACACCATTTAGAGTATTAAATGATGACATGACCATCTTGGCACCCGCATCGACAGCAGCCTTATATGATGGTAAATAATATTGTCTCAATCTATTTTCAGACATATCTGTGGCATTATATTCTCTACCTGATTCAACGGCACCATATGCTGCAAAGTGTTTTATACAAGAGGCTATCCCATACTTAGGTAAATCCTCTTGAAATCCCTTTACCATAGATTCTGCAAATCTAGAATTCAAGTATGGATCTTCTCCAGTAGACTCTAGAACTCTCCCCCATCTGGCATCACGTGCCAAATCTATCATTGGAGCAAATGTTACCTGATTACCACTCGCATAAGCTTCCTCAGCTGTATTACGATATGCCTTTTGAATCAAATCCGGATCCCATGTAGCGCCTAACCCTAATGGAATTGGATAAACAGTCTTTAATCCATAAATAATATCTGACATAAATATCAAAGGAATTGGATGTTTCTTATTTTTCAAATTATCATCTTGAATTCTATGTGTTTCCTTGGCACCAACGACGTTCATAACCGACCCACATAAATCAACCATTTCCTTTGTGATACCTAACTTCTTCTGTGGACCAAGCGAAACATCTTTAGCACTAAAAAATTCACCTGATAATTGAATTAATTGCCCAATCTTTTCATCTAAGCTTAAACTATTTAGTAATTCTCGTAATTTTCTTTCTTCCATGAATCACAAATCCTTTACTAATTATTTACTTTCTTGTTCCAATTTATATGCTTTATTATCTAGATGTTTGAACCATGGATACCATAACAATGGTGAAAGAACTAATTGTAAAAGAACTTGTAAGATGATAATTGAAACATGTCCTTCAACTGCAGCATGGAAACCTAATGGCAATCCAAAGACGGCCTGTGCACCAATAAATCTAGAAACAATTCCTACTTTTGTTAACAGATATGAAATAACTAAAGCAATTGTATTATTTGTAATGAATGGTACGGCTAAATCAAAGTTTAATACTAATGGTGTTCCAAATATAACTGGCTCTGTAATACCGAATAATGCTGGAACTATCGATAGACGTCCCAATTCTTTATATTGTTTACTCTTAGAAGCGAACATCATCAATAGAACCAAACCTAGTGCTAAACCACTCCAAGTAATAACATTAAAGAATGCTAAGCCAATAATATTTGGAGGTGTTTGGCCTTTGGCAACCGCACTCAAATTCTCCATATCCATTGAAAGCCAAATAGGTGTAACTAATGGCAAGATAACATTTGTACCATGGATTCCAAAGAACCATAAGATTTGCATCAACAAACTGACTAAAATCATTGCCCAGATAGAGCCACCCACGTTACGTAATGGTTGCTGAATAAGTGAGAAGATCATCTGATGGACGCTACCCCAACTTGTTAAAGCAAATAGATAACTAATGACACCAAAGACGGCACCAATTACGACTGCGGGAATTAGAGCACTAAAAGCATCTGAAACCATTGGTGGAACACTAGATGGCATTTTAATTGTCCATCCATGTTGTTTAATATAAACGTAAAATCTTCCTACAATTAAACCAACAATCATTGCTGAGAACACACCTTGTGCTGATAACCATGTTGTCGGAATGGCGGCAATATCGCCACCTTTATGAGTTATTTGACCTAATGGAGTCAAAATTAAAAATGACATTATTGAAATAATTCCGGCCATTGAACCATCATCATTTTTTAAGAAATGTGGTACTAAAAACTTAGCCATTAAAAAGGCAATATATAAGGCTAAAGATCCAATTGTAAATGTGTTAATTGCTGTCAAAACATTTGTTAACGGAGCAATTTTTAATTTACCGGTGAAAATAGATAATAATACCGCTATAGAACCTAAAATTACTGGACCAAGGGTTGCCATCATTGCACCCATTATGGTCTGTAAATATTTATTAGTACTAAACTTATCAAGCGCCGGAGTTATCTTATTGAAAAACGCTTGTATTTTATCTTTCATTATTTTGTCCCCCTAAATAATATTTCTTTATTACATTCCTTATATTAAGCGCTTTCATATACTGAATCTTGCTCTATATTTACCAAAAACATGTAATATATCTACTTTTTTTGATATAAGTTTCGATATTCTCTAGGAGACACTTGGTACGTTTTTTTAAATAGATTATAAAAATTTCTGTAATTAACGAACCCGACATCTAAAGAAATTTCTAACAAATTTTGATCTGAGTTTATCAACCTTTTAAAGGCATCATCTAATCTAATAGCATTGACATAATCAGTGAAATTAATTCCCAAATATTTTTTGAAATAACGTGAAAAATATTCTTTAGAATAATTAAATTTTGCTGATACATCATCTAAACTGATCTCTTGTTTATAATTTTCGTTTATGTATGTAACAACTTTAGATAAATGACTCAAATTTTTATCATTCTTTTTAATAGTTGCATCGTCTACCTCAATTATTGAAGTGACAACCAGTCGTGCTAATAAATTATAAACATTGGCCATTTTTTTCAAATTATTTTCTATATTATTCGATGACTCATAATTAACCTCCTCTACGAGATTATTTAAATATTTAAATATTGATTTGTTCTTTAAAGGACTTTTAAGAGTATTAACGTCAAAAAGCCATAATCGATTATATTCACCCGTCGAAACCGTCTTCATAAAATCCAACGGAAATTGAATAACTAAAACCAAATTCTTTTCTGGACTTTGCGTAGCATGTATTTGATTAGGATTAATCACTATGACGTCATTACTTTTCAATAAATATTCTGAGCTTCCCTCCCATACTCTTAAACTACCTTCGATGCAAAATAATAACTCGGTATTTTGATGCCAATGTTTGGGAATATATCTATCCAAATTTTGAGCAGAAAAAGAAAATATATTAACGGGTAAATTATTTTTATTAGTTATAATTTCATGATTTATAGACATTGCTTTATCCTTTCCCTTAATTTTTCACTTAATCAATATAACGATTAATAAAAGTAATGTATACATACTCTAATAAATTGCAGTAAATAAAAAAACTCATGAGCTTACAATACCCATGAGTCTTTAACAACCTAATATATTAAGCTTTAGCACTAGCCTCAGCTTGTTCTTGTTTATAAAGGATTGCATCTTGTTTGTGTACAAATGGATAGTAAACAAAGAATGATGCGGTAATGATGATAGCTTGCCAAATCATAACTTTCCAACCACCAATCAAGAATCCTGAAATTACTGGTGGTGTAGTCCATGGTACTTGTACACCATTCAGGTATGGTAAGATACCAATCTTAATTAAGAAGTATGTTGAAAGCATTGAAAATGTTGGCATGAACATGAATGGCAACAACATGATTGGATTCAAAACGACTGGTAAACCAAAGAGGATTGGCTCATTGATATTGAATATGGCTGGAACAAATGCCAATTTACCAATACTCTTTAATTGTACTGACTTAGCGAAGAACAAAAGATAGACAGCTAATCCAAACGTCATTCCGGCCCCCGTAACGGTACCAAATTGATCCATTAATGATTGTGTAAAGATATGTCCACCTAAAGCTTGGGTTACAACACCGTGAGCTTTAAAAATTTGAGCATTTTGGAGTGCATTAGCTTGTAGTAGTGGTCCCATAATTCCTCCAACAATGATGGAACCATGAACACCAAAGAACCACAAGAATGGTACCAAAATACCAACTAAGAAGACACCTCCGGCTGTATCAGTTATTCCTTGTAAAGGTGTTTGAATTGTTGTATAGATCCATTGTGTTACAGTTTCATGTACTACTAAATCAAAGAAGATATAAACGAGCAAGAAGCCTGTCACGATTACAAAAGCTGGAATCAAAGCGATGAATGATTCAGCAACTGCGGGTGGTACGGCATCAGGTAATTTAATTGTTATATGATGTTTTAAAAACCAAGAGTAGATCCAACCTGTCAACAATCCAACTAGGATTGCAGCAATCATCCCTTGACCACCTAGCCAAGTTCTATCAATAAATCCACCTAACATTGTAGGTGCTTGTTTTGCAGCAATAACTGTTTTAGTACCATTCATAACTGCTGTAGTTGGACGCATAATCAATAGAAAACTGACTAGAGCTGTCATTCCAGCTGGAAGTGGTTCGAACCCAGCATCCTTTGCCCAATTATAGGCAATACCAACAACAGCAAAGATTGCCATAACACCAAATGAAGCATTATAAGCCTGTGTCCAATATGGCGTTAAACCAACCTTGTTCATCCAATTAGCAACCGCTGGAACTGGAAATGAACTAAGTAGCAAGAAAACAGAACCCACCATGATGAATGGTAAGGAAACTAACATACCATTTTTGATTGCGGTTATGACACGGGTATTAACAAATTTCATCATACCTGGCATAATCCTTTTATTGAACCAATCATTCATATTCTCACCCCCATCAGATAAAAATATTTAATATTTAAAATTATTTTGGTTCGACACAAATCCTATCATCTTTATTTATTATTGATAGTTATTATGACAAGGGGGAAACATACAAATTGGACAAAAAAACTCATAAACCATGAATTGTGGTTTATGAGTTTTCCGTTTTTATTAAGCTTTAATACCTGCAGCTTCATCTTTTTCTTGCTTGTAAAGAATCATATCCTGCTTGTGTACGAATGGATAGTAAACGAAGAATGATAAAGCAATAATAATTGCTTGCCAAACCATAACTTTCCAACCACCAACTAAGAATCCTGAAACAATTGGTGGAGTAGTCCATGGTACCTGCACACCATTTAGATATGGAAGAATACCAATCTTAATTAAGAAGTATGTTGAAAGCATTGAAAATGTTGGCATGAACATAAATGGTACAACCATAATAGGGTTCAAAACAACTGGCATACCAAAGAGAATTGGCTCATTAATATTAAAGATAGCTGGAATAAATGCTAATTTACCAATACCTTTAAGTTGCGCTGATTTGGAGAAGAATAAGATATAAATAGCAAGTCCAAATGTCATTCCGGCACCTGTAACGGTACCAAATTGATCAAGTAATGATTGTGTAAAGATATGGCCACCTAAGGCTTGTGTTACAACTCCATGTGCTTTGAAAATAGTTGCATTTTGTAAAGCATTAGCTTGTAGTAATGGACTCATAATACCACTAACAATAGTTGAACCATGAACACCAAAGAACCATAAGAATGGAATTAAAATACCAACTAAGAAGACACCACCGGCAGAATCAGTCAAACCTTGTAGAGGTGTTTGAATTGTTGTATAAATCCATTGTGTAACAGTTTGATGTGCTACTAAATCAAAGAAGATATAGATAATCAAGAAACCACACACAATTACAAACGCAGGAATCAATGCAATAAATGATTCTGCAACTGCAGGTGGAACTTGTTCAGGCAATTTGATAGTAATGTGATGTTTTAGGAACCATGAATATACCCAACCAGTAATCAAACCAACTAGAATTGCGGCAATCATACCTTGACCACCTAGCCAAGTTCTATCAATGAATCCACCAAGCATTGTTGGTGCTTGATTGGCTGAGATAACAGTCTTTGTTCCGTTTAAAACAGCAGTTGTGGGACGCATAATTAAGAAGAAACTGACCAAAGCAGTCATTCCGGCTGGAAGTGGTTCAAAACCAGCATCCTTAGCCCAATTATATGCAATACCAACAACAGCAAAAATTGCCATAACTCCGAATGAAGCATTATATGCTTGGTTCCAATATGGAGTTAACCCCGTAGCATCCATCCAGTGAGCAACTGCTGGAACTGGAAATGAAGCCAATAGTAAGAAAACAGAACCAATCATAATAAATGGCAATGATACTAACATACCATTTTTAATGGCAGTTATAGCTCGAGTATTGACAAACTTCATCATACCCGGCATAACTTTTTCGTTAAACCATGTTTTCATAAATTTCACCCCTCAGTGTTTTTGCAAACACTTAAATTTTGAATCCTCAAAATGAATGAAATCATTTTATGTTGGAACACAGTCTAAAATACGATTTCCATAGAACAACACACCATTCAATTTGAATAATACAGTAACCAAAATCATTGTTATCAATATCCCCTCATTATCTTCATAATTTTTAGGCGTGAATCAATTGATAAACTGCACCGATCATCCCAGCATCATTCTTTAACTTTGCTGCTTTGACAAGTGGTAAATCTATATCCTTAATACTATTATGTGTAGCTTTAACTTCTTTAATCGTCTTATTTAGATTATCGATGAATTCAGTATTGGCACTAATTCCACCACCAACAATTACTACTGCTGGATCAAAAGAAACTTCCAAATTGATAATTCCCTTTGCCAGACTATGATAGTAACTCTTCAAAACGTTCTGAGCTAAAACTTCCCCATCATCAGCACGTTTAAAGATTAGGCGGGCATCTTCAACTGGTTGACTACTGAACTGATTATATCGTCTGATCAAGCCAATGACAGTTGCACCACGGAAATTTAGACTGCCCATCTCAACATCAATATCATCATCTTCAACAATCATCCAACCGAATTCACCAGAACGAGCATGAGCACCACGATAGATTTGATCATTAATAATCATCGCACCACCGACTCCAGTTCCTAGAACTAAGCCAATATAGTCGTGGACTCCTTGAGCTGAACCAATCCACTTTTCAGCGATTGCTGCAGCATTAGCGTCATTTTCGATTTTAGCAGGCAAGCCTGTTTTTTCCTCTAATAATTGAGCCAAATTGATACCTGTAAAACATTTCACAGCACCAGAAGTTGTTAGGAAGCCATCTACTTGAACGACACCAGGCATACTGACACCGATTCCTAAAACGTCCTTATCAAGTGATTGAATTTCTTTAACAGCGGTCACCAAGTCATTTAATAACCCAGCTTGATCATCGACGTTAGTTTTAAAATGTCCTTTATTGGATACAACTCCATTTTCATCAACTAAACCATACTTGACTGAAGTTCCTCCAATATCTAAACCTACATAATTTTTCATCTTAATCTATCTCCGCACCATTGGTTTTGATGACATCCTGGAACCAATAGAATGAGTCTTTCTTATAACGATTCAAACTACCTGTTCCATCATCATTCTCATCAACGTAGATCATACCATAGCGTTTAGACATTTGACCGGTACTTGCGGCTACCAAATCAATACAGCCCCAAGGGGTATAGCCAATCAAATTAACACCATCTTTCAAAACAGCTTGTTTCATTGCACGGATATGATCAGTCATATAGTCAATTCGATAATCATCGTGAACTTTGTTGTCACTAGCCTTTTTATCGATAGCGCCAAGTCCGTTTTCAACGATAAATAATGGTAAGTGATATCGATCATTAAACCAGTTTAGAGCATATCTCAAGCCAACTGGATCGACTTGCCAACCCCATTCACTAGCTTTGACATAAGGATTTTTAACGCGATCATGACTTTCATTGTATTCAAGCTTGCCAGTATCCTTAACTGCAAAGGACATGTAATAACTGAAACCAATGTAATCAACTTTACCTTGGCTTAACACTTGCAAATCATCGTCGTTCATATCCAAATCAAAATTACGTTCTTGGAAATGATTCAACAACCATTGTGGATAGAATCCATTTACGTGAACATCAGCGAACCAGAACCTTGTTTGCATCGCGCGTTGAGCAAATAGGATATCTTCTGGTTTAGATGTAAGTGGATAAATTGGAGTCATTGCAATCATGCAACCAATTTGAAAATCAGGATTGATCTCGTGACCAATTTTGACAGCTTTGGCACTAGCAACTAACTCGTAATGAGCTGCTTGATACATCAATTTTTCATTATTTTCTTCTGGTTTAGGAACAATTCCTGAATCAGTGAACAAAGCGTGAGTTGATTCATAATCAGTTTGATTATTGATCTCATTGAAAGTCATCCAATATTTAACTTTATTCTTATAACGTTTGAAGACAACTGTAGCAAATTTAACAAAGAAGTCGATTACCTTACGACTGCGCCAACCACCATATTTTTTAACCAAATGATATGGCATTTCAAAATGGGACAACGTAATTACAGGTTCAATGTTGTATTTGTGTAGTTCATCAAACATATCGTCATAAAACTTTAATCCGGCTTCATTAGGTTGTTCATCGTCACCATTGGGAAAAATTCTTGTCCAGGCAATTGATGTTCTAAAACACTTGAAGCCCATTTCAGCAAATAATTTTATATCTTCAGGATAACGATGATAGAAATCAATTGCATTGTGATTAGGATAAAATTCATTAGGATCAATTCCATCAGTAATTTTTCTAGGCACACCGTTGGCTCCAATAGTCATCACATCAGCTGTACTGATACCTTTACCACCTTGATCAAACCCACCTTCTAATTGGTGAGCAGCTACAGCGCCACCCCACAAAAATCCATCTGGAAATGTTTTTCCTTTTAATGTCATAAATTTGTCCTCCTCAAATGCGTTACATCATCGTTATATATTTATAATTAAGCTTCTACAGTACCGTTGATGTCTTCATCTTCGGCACCTTTTTCAATTTTTTCATCTTTGTCTTCATCATCGTCAGGAACAGCCATCTTGTTAGCTGCCAATACGAATGGGAAGTACATAGCTACGGAAATTGCTAAACAAACAAATCCAATTACTAACCCTAACAAATTACCACCAGTTCCTAAGAACGGCATTAAAGGTCCAGGGGTCGTCCACGTCATACCTATGGCCGGCGATGGTATCCAATTAAAGACAACAGTTACAAAGTAACCAACCAAGATATTAACAACAGGTGTTAATACAAATGGAATAGCCATGATTGGGTTTAAAACGATTGGTAGACCAAACATCAAAGGTTCATTGATATTGAATAGTCCTGGAACAAAAGCCAATTTAGCAATAGCACGGTAATCTTTTCTTCTTGATACTAAGAAAATTGCAATGATAAGACCTAAAGTCATACCAGAACCACCCATGTTAGCAAATACATCGTTTAGAATTCCCCATGTAACACGATGTGGAACACCTACAACACCATGAAGGTTGATATATGTTTGATTACTCATATCAGCTTCAGTAAAGATCATTGATCTCAAAGCATTCAAAGTATTTGGACCATGAATACCTACAAGCCATAGTAAGTTTTGAACAATGGCAATAATGATAACACCGTACAAGTTAACTCCGATATGTGTTAATGGTGTTTGAATTGATTTGTAGATAACATCATTAATACCACCGGGTGCAACTAATTGAATAAGATAATTCAAAATTGAAGCAACCATAATAACAAAAACAATTGGAATCAAGCCGTTGAATGAACGAGCAACAGCAGGTGGAACCATTTCAGGCATCTTAATTTGTAGTTTCTTGATCTTTGTTAGTCTTGGTAAGAATTCACCAACTAAACCACCACAGAGCATAGCAACGAACAAACCTTGAGCACCAAGGTATGTTGTTGGTAGATATGTAACTCCACCCTTCATGATTGAAGGTGTGTACATAATCATAAATACTGCGATACCAGTCATACCAACTAGCATATCATCGGCTTTGAAATACTTAGCCAAGTTTCTAGCAACTAGATAGGCAATGAAGATTGAAAGAATATTCATTGTTCCGTTAGTTACAGAAGTAAGAAGCTTTTGTGCTTCTTCCAAATGTGGGAAAAATTTCGGTAAGAATAAAATTTGTGCAATGAAACCTTGTTTTGAAAAAATAAGATTATTAATCAAAATAACCAGTGAAGCAGCCATTGTGATTGGAAATGTGTACATGAAAGCATCACGGATAGCAGCGATGTGACGTTGTTCGTTTAACTTAGTAGCAAACGGAACAATGTGTTTTTCCATGAACGCATTGAAACTGTTCATCATAATATTGAATCCCCCTTTATTTGATTACAAATACTAGTATAGAAAAACGCTTACAAGATGTGAATACTTTGTAAGCGTTTTGAATTGCTGTACCTAGGCTTTGAATGATATTCCAATCGTGGTACAGCATGTTCCTTATTATATTTTTCGACTAATATCTTGATTATGCAGTTCCATCAATAAACCATCAACGATATAAACACACGGTACCTGACTTGTTAAATCATAGTATTTATGAATTCTAGTTTCTGGAATATTATAGCTAAGCGCATAGCGACCAATTCTAGCGATGGGACTCTCAATATTTCCCGTCACGCTGACCAAAATTGTATCCGGACTATTAACAAAATTATTTAAAGTTTCCAAAATCTCACTAGTTCGTCCCGAAACTGACAGGGTAACAATAACATTATTGGAAGTATTGTGTAATTGTTGAATCAAAGGATAAAACGGATCTTTAACCGCATATGAATTGAATCCTAATGACGCCGCTTGTCTGGAGGCATATTCAGCAATTGCACCAGATCCCCCCATTCCAAAGAAGACAATATTATCAGCATCTAACATCAAATGAGCTACCAACTTAATTGTCTTTTCAATATCATTGGGAAAAGCATTTCGATCAATAATATTCAAAACATCACTCTTTGAACGCATTAAATCCTGATTCTCACTTTTAAATGAAACCTTGAACTCAGGAAAACTACTATAGCCAATCTTATGAATAAAGCGCATAACGGAAGAATTTGATACATGTGCTCCCTGAGACAAGTCACGTACTCTCATTAAAGGAACTTGTTCATCGTGATCAACGATATATCGATAAATAGCCATATCGACTTCTGACAATTTATCAATATCTTTAAATCCAAAAAATGCCATATTAAATCCCCTTCATCATCTTGGATAAAACTGCTCGATAAGTATTAGGCATCGTTCTAGCCACTAGGACCATCCCATGATCAACGATTGAATGATAGTATCGACGTTTTGGCTTAATATCAGTTGCAGCTCTATAGAATACTTTTGCCAAATCCTCAGCCGTTGCTTCACTGAAAGTAATCTTTGAAAAGAGTTCCTCTGTTTTATCAAGCATATTCTCATAGGGTGAATTCTCAACTAAATTCTTCTTAGCATTTTCAAAGGCAATCTTGCTCCATTCAGACTTAGTCAAACCCGGTTGGACGATAACTGAACGAATTCCAAATTGTTTGACCTCTTGATCTAAGACATCACTCCACATATTCAAACTAGCTTTAGTTGTGTAATACCAACCACCAAGAGGACTGTAAATATTAGAACCAACTGAAGAAATATTGACGATACGGCCTGAACCTTGTTGTCTCATCTGTGGCAAAACATATTTTGTTATTTGAGCAGCTCCAAAGACATTGACATCAAATTGCTTTTTAGCATTCTCAATTGGCACCTCTTCAATCGGACCAAATTCACCATAACCAGCGTTATTTACTAAGACGTCAATTTGGCCTTGTTCACTAATAGTACGATCGACTAAGGCACGCACTGAAATAGCATCAGTCACATCCAAACTCTGTGTGTGAATACCTTGTTCCTTTAAATCAGTTAATCTCTCAATTCGACGTGCGCCACCATAGACTTCAAAACCTTGTTCCTTAAAGTACAAAGCCGCCGCTTTTCCCATCCCTGAAGAAATACCTGTGATTATCGCTACTTTTTTCATAATTTCCCCTCCTATACTATTACGTCAATTCTATTATAGAAAGCGGTTTAATTATTCAAAAATATAAAATTAATTAGTTAATAACAAAAAAGTCTTATCAACTCCTCAACAGAATTGATAAGACTCTTCTTTAATCCTCTACGTTCACTTCAATCGATATAGGGATTTCTATTTTTGAATTAGCAGCAACGTGATAAATCTCATTGTGGTTAATAAAAGTAATGGCGTCTCCTAAAACAGATACTTGGAAGGTATCCTTGTACACATCAATCTTCAACAGACTGCCATGCCAATTAATTTCAAAATGCAAACTATTCCATTTGCTTGGAAGATGCGGTTCGATTCTCAATTGACCATCAAGAACTCTGATACCACCGAATCCTTCAACAATCATGTTCCAAATACCACCAATTGAGGCCATATGTAACCCTTGAGCTGATTTACCGACGCCTGTCCCTAAATCGACCTCACATGCTCTCTCAAAATAATCATAAGCTTTATCAGCCAAATTTAAATCACTGGCCAAAATACTATGAGTTGAGAAAGATAGTGATGAATCGTGTGTAGTCTTGGGTTCATAGTAATTCCAATTGGCAAGTTTAATATCGTCGCTAAATAAATCTTCAAATAAGAAGACTAACAATAAGACATCAGCCTGCTTAGTAACCTGTAAGTCATTGATTTGTTGCAAATTGTAATCCTTGAAGATCTTTGCATGACCTCCATCGGATTGGTACTGAGTTGTTTCAATTATTTTCTTTTGTAAATATGTATCGTCTTCTGGAATAACATCGAATTCATTAGGCTTTGGTAGAAAAATTAAATCTACCTTAGATATCCAATCCTGATAAGCGTCATCGAGTTTTAATCTCAAATTCAATTCGTTATATATTTCTGGATTAGAGTTCCTCAATAGACCGACCACAGCAATGGCTTTTTGAATACACCAGAAAGCCGTGTAGTTAGTAAACGCACTGTTATCAATATGCTCCTTGTACTCATCAGGTCCAATCACATTATCGATCACAAACTTCTTACGTGCGGGGTCCCATTCTAGACGACTAGCCCAGAACTTAGCAGCATCTAAAATAATTTCATAGCCCATTTCCTCAGCAAATCGCTCATCTTTAGTAATTGATAAGTATTGCATTACGGCAATAACTACATCACTGGTAATGTGCTGTTCCAAAGAACCAGAAAGAATCCGCATTGGTTTCCCAGTTACGATATCAACTGAACCCCAAGGTGGTGTCATTTCACCATCCGTCGACCAAGCAGACTCCCAAGGAAATTGAGCTCCCCAGTAACCGTTGGCTTTAGCTTTCTTTCTAGCACCATCTAGTCCTAAATAACGATATTTCAAAAGATTACGAGCCATCTCCGGCATTGTAAAGGTAAAGTATGGCAACATATAGATCTCTGTATCCCAGAAAGTATGTCCTTTATATCCTTCACCAGTTAAACCTTTAGCCCCAATATTCATCCTTGAATCCTTTGGAGTATTAGCTGCTAACTGGTAACGAGCAAAGTTAATCGCTACTTGTGGTTTGACATCATCTGAATCAATACTGATCAAACTACGTTGCCAAACGTTGATATTCCAAGCATTAGTTGATTTATTCAATAATTCATCATAATTGAGTAAACTGGAACGTTTAATCGCATCCATTGATATGTCTGAGATAGTGTCATGACCCACATCATTATCAATAGTCGTATAAACATTGGCATATTTAACAAAAGTAAATTTCTCACCTTTAGTTAAATCAACATTGTATTCGTCAAAAATTTGGCGGCGATCCATTCTAATATTGGGTTTAACTTTTAACAATACTTCATCTATGTAGGCCTTTTGTGTCACATTAAAAGCAAAACCAATATTCGTCTGTTGCGTCTTTTCCTGCATTTGCAGAATTTTACCATCAAATAAACGTTTATCGCCTTCAACTAAATGTTGAGTTCCACTATTGGAATATTGACCATCAATCCCCGAATTGAGCTTAATACTTAAGTCACTTTGATCAGAGGTGATTTCCAATTTGGAGACAAATAAATGAACATCACTCATTGAAACAAAACGTGAAAACTTAAAACTGATTCTATTACCGTCAATTAGCCAATCAAATGACCGAACTAACTCACCATTCTTTAAATTGAGATGTTTATGATAGTTTTCTATCAATCCCGTGCTTAAAGAAAACGCTCGTTGATTGATTACGATTTCCATATTTAATAGATCAGGTAAATTAGGAAGTTCTGTGACTTCATCGTTGAACGCATCAAACGTTCCGGCCACGAACATATCACGTCTTTCGTTCAAGTTTCTTTCTTCAGCAGTTGCTCTTATACCTAGATAACCGTTGCCTTGAAACATTATTGCTTCGGTTTTATCAGCCTTGAAGAGGTCGAAGTCGTTGGTACCAATATACCAACTGTCATTATTTTTGGTGGTTACACAATATTCCATAAGTCATCATCCGTTCATTAAAGATATTTTGCCCTCAATATCAGTAATGTCGTTCACATAAATCGAATCCTCTGCCTTTATTGTACTTATTTTTTTGTAGATGTGAACTATTTCACTTGTGATTTATCATTCAAACTTTTGGCAACTAAAAAAGCTCACTCGTTATTCAAGATATTCCTACGAGTGAGCCATAATTCAATATTCATTTATTTTGTTTTTGACCATATTTAATATAATTATTAAACAATATAGATTTATTTATATAGAAGTATCTGCTAATACAACTAATTTTTGAAAGTAAATTTTTTATTTAATCTGCAAATTTTTTAGAATTAATCCTTGTAATTCTTTTAAATCAATCTCGTAAAAATCGGATAATACAAATAAGAGTTCACCATCGATGATCTTATTTTTGTCCGTTTCAATTGCACTCAAAACCGAAGTTGATGTCGTGCAACCATACACTGTTTTTGTAGAATCAACCACTTGTTGGAGCGTCAAATCTTTCAAAAGTCTTTTTTTACGCAAATACTTTCCAATCGTTATCATGTGTCAAATACAACCTATACCTTTCATATATGATATTTTAACTTAAAATATGGTTTTTTCAAAAAAAGTTATTGAAAAAAAAGAATTTCTAGTTTACCATGTTCTTGTCCTTGATTAAGGAAAACTTAAAAAAAGGGAATTTATTATGTATAGTAATCAATATTTAAAAGCATATTTTACGTTAAAGAACATCAAACAAAGTGATATTGCCAAACTTCTCGACAAATCAACATCTACTATTCGTAGAAAGAATGATGACTTAGGGTTCACTCAAAAAGAGATATTATTAATTCATAATAAATACAACATCCCCATTCAAGCATTCTTCTATGATGCCGATAACGATAATACGGATAATTCCACATTTCCAGAAAATTCTTAAAATTATTCATTTGAAATATGCCATCACTAGATAGTTTATTTCAAATTACAAAAAAAGTGCAAATTTTGATTTGCACTTTTTTGTTATCTTCATTTCTGATTGATATCTTGTTGCAATTGATTTAACTCTCCATTATTAGAAAGTTTCTGATATTGTTGATATGCTTGATACCAATTTCCATTATTAATCGCAGTTCTCAATCCAGAATACTCATCATTAGAAAAAATTTCCTGCGCAGCCTTTTGGGATTGTTCCTTTGTCAAAGCAGACGAATCCTCAATAAGTGTAGCTGTCTTTTTCTGACTATCCGCAGCTGACATAATTTCAGACATCTTTTTCTTACCCAAAACCGAAGCAGCTCGATTGATTTTCTCGTCATTCTTGGCATCACCGGTTTTACGAGCCTTAACTCTTTTGACCAGCTCGGACTTCACAGCTTTATCGCTAGGAGTATCATTACCTGTCGCACTGCGCAACATATTGTTTAATGGGAAAAAGAAAACAACACATAAAACTATTAAGACTAGTAGTGAAATGATGATTGTTAAAATTAATGGTTTCTTAGTTTTCTTTTGATGACGCATTTGTTGACGCATAAGATCACCCTTCTTCACGGATATATTACCACCATTTTCATTCAGAATTCATTTTTTTAATACCGTGTTTTCATATTCTGACACGTCAATGATAGCGTTTCAACTTATTTTACTAACTAATTTTTCATGAAAATAATAAAAATTTTCTTTAAAGGAGTTTCAGAAACTAATTTTTCTGAAACTCTTTTTTATTTCTAAGATAATTGGTTCAAACCATTGCCGTTATAACGTCAATTAATTAGTCTATTCTATCTTCTCCTATATTCTATGAATCTCTTTGGTATCAATAATTAGACCAGTGACCTGAAAATATACGTATCGTCATTTATAAGTTAACTTTTTTCTAATCTTTCTAATTTAATTGTATAGTCTGTTCATACAGATAAAACAAAGTTTATAGCCCGATTATGAATAAATAATAAAGTTTTTTAATATTATTTTAATATTGGGGGTTGTAAATTAGAAAATGATTAACTATAATCGAACTCAATTATTAAAAAAGTTCAACAGAGCACTGGTACAGACGTATCTTTGCATCTTAGGGTTTAAATAAGAAGATTATTAGAATCAGGAGGGGATATCTTGGAAACTACATCAGATTTTCTAAATATTAAAGATGTTAATACTGCTTTTAAGATTAACGGTAAATATTACGATGCTATTTCTCATATTAATCTCACAGTTCATCATGATGAGATTCTCGCCATTGTTGGTGAGTCTGGATGTGGAAAGAGTACTTTAGCCACAACCATTATGGGATTGCATGATCCATCCGAAACAAAAATTTCAGGTGAAATTGATTTTGAAGGCACTAACCTTTTAAAACTTGATGAAGCTGGATACAACAAATTCCGAGGAGCCAAAATCGGAATGATCTTCCAAGATCCACTATCTGCTTTAAATCCTCTAAAAAGGATTGAAGATCAAATTAGTGAGGTCATGACTTACCATACTAAATTGACTGCCGAGCAAAAGCATGATCGAGTTTTGGAACTATTAAAAGAAGTAGGAATTGTTGATCCTAAAAGAACTGCTCATCAATTTCCACATCAACTCTCCGGTGGTATGCGTCAACGTGTTATTATCGCGATTGCCATTGCTTGCAAACCCGATTTAATCATCGCTGACGAACCAACAACTGCTCTTGATGTAACAATTCAAGCTCAAATCTTGGATGTTCTAAGAAAGATTCAATCCGAAAATCACGCCGGTATCATCTTAATCACTCATGATTTAGGAGTTGTTGCTGAAACAGCGGATCGTGTAGCAGTTATGTACGCCGGACAAATTGTTGAAGAAGGTAGCGTCGAACAAATCTTCAATACTCCAAAGCATCCTTATACACGTTCACTATTAAGATCAATGCCTCAACGTGACAATCAAAACGATGACTTATATGTCATCCAAGGTAATGTTCCCTCATTACAAAAGATGTCTAAGATTGGTGATCGATTTGCACCACGTATTCCTTGGGTCAAACCTGAAGAACACGAAGAAAATCCAACAATGCATGAAATAGAACCTGGACATGAAGTTCGTTGTACTTGTTACAAGAACTTCTCGTTTCCAGATCAGGTTGGGAGTGTGAAAGCATGAGTTTAGTTGAAATCAAAAATTTAAAAGTTCACTACCCTATCCGTTCTGGATTTTGGAATCGAATTACTGATTCTGTAAAGGCTGTCGATGGTATCAGTTTCAATATTGAAGCTGGTGAGACTTACGGATTAGTTGGTGAATCTGGTTCAGGTAAATCAACCACTGGTAAATCAGTCGTTGGCCTAGAAAAAATCACAAGCGGTTCAATCATGTATCAAGGTAAAGATATTACCAAAAAGATCAACCGTAAAGAACTTGATTACAACCATGATGTTCAAATGATTTTCCAAGATTCCCTTTCTAGTTTGAATCCTAGAAAAAGAATTGAAGATATTATCGCAGAACCATTAAGAAATTTCGAGCATTTAAGTAAAGATGAAGAGAAATTAAGAGTTTTACAACTACTAGATATCGTTGGTTTGGATCCTGATGCTTTATACAAGTATCCTCATCAATTCTCTGGTGGTCAAAGACAACGTATCGGAGTCGCTCGTGCCGTTGCCACTAACCCTAAATTGATCATCGCTGATGAACCGGTTTCCGCTTTGGACCTTTCCGTTCAAGCTCAAGTTCTAAATTTCATGAAGAAAATTCAACGTGAATTTGGAATTTCTTACCTATTCATCTCCCATGATTTGGGTGTTGTCAGACATATGTGTAACAACATCGCTATCATGAACCGTGGCCGGCTAGTTGAAATTGGAACTCGTGATGATATTTATAATCATCCCGTTCATATCTACACTAAGCGTTTACTAGCCGCCATTCCTGAAACAAGTGTTAACAACAGACAACAACATCGTGCTAATCGTTTAGCCGTTGAAGAAGTCTATCGTGAACAACAAGACAAGTATTACGACAAAGATGGTAAAGCTTTCCCACTAGTTCCAATTAGTCCAACTCATTCAGTTGCTCTACCAAAAGAAGTTGCCAACAAGATCATCAAACAAGAAGGAGAGGTGAAGGCATAATGTGGAAAACAGTTCTCCGTCGTATCATGATTATGATTCCTGAAGTTATTATTCTTAGTCTTTTAGTTTTCCTATTAGCTAAGGCAATGCCTGGTGATCCTTTCACCGGTTCCATTAATCCTAAATCTGATCCTGCTCAACTTCATCATTTGATGAAAATGAATGGTTTGTACGATCCTTGGTATCAACAATATTGGAATTGGGTTGTCCATCTATTCCACGGTAACTTGGGTAACAGTTATCAATATCAAGAACCAGTTACTCGTTTAATTGGTAGCCGTGCCGTTAATACCATTTGGTTAGCCTTACTTACAACAGTTCTTACTTACTGTTTTGCTCTACCAATGGGTATGTTTGCTGCTAAGCATGAAGGTAAACTTCCTGACAATATCGTCAGAATTTACACATATGTAACTTACAGTATTCCTTTCTTCGTTGTTTTAGTTATTGGTATCTGGATCTTCGGTTACGTTCTAGGCTGGTTCCCAACTACAGGTTCCGTTTCAGCTACCGCTAATCCAGGACTTCCAACCGCTGGATCTCATTTGTACCACATCTTATTACCAAGTATCTTGGGTGCACTATTTGGAACTGTCAACGTTGTTCAATACCTTCGTTCAGAAGTTATCGACGCCAAACGTTCCGATTATGTCAGAACTGCTCGTTCTAAAGGTGTTCCTGAAAAAGATATTTACAAACATCATATTTTTAGAAATTCATTATTACCTATCGCCGCATTTGCCGGTTATTCAATTACTGGATTGTTAAATGGTTCTATCTTTACTGAAACAGTCTTCTCTTATCCAGGTATGGGACTACTATTTATCAATTCAATCAATTATCGTGATTACACCGTTATCACTGCTTTAGTTTTAATTTACGGAATTTTGAATCTATTGGGTACGCTACTTTCAGATATCATCCTAAGTATCGTTGATCCTAGAATCAGAATCGAATAAGGGGGCCGTTAATTTATGGAAGAGAATCTAAATAAACATTCAAATATTTCAGCGGCTGACTTAGACCGTTTAACTAAAGAAGCTAGCGAAGAAGCTACTCCATCATCTGCCAAGATTGTTTGGAACGAGTTCAAGGCTGACCGACCTGCTTTCATCGCCTTGTTTATCGTTGTTGGCTTTATACTTTTCGTTATGATTGCATCACTATTCATTAATACTCCAAAAATGATGGAGACCAACATCATGAACTACAATATCAGTCCAGGAACCAATGGTTATACTCTCGGTGCTGATGCTGGTGGTCGTTCAATCGCTCAACAGCTTATCGTTGGTTCACGTAATTCAATCGGTATTGCTATCGGACTTACAATTATTTCTTCAACCTTTGGTATTTGCTGGGGATTAATTTCAGGTTACTTCAGTGGCTACATTGATTGGGGTATGCAACGTGTGTACGACTTCATGATGATGTTACCAATGACAATGATGATCATTGTTTTAGTTACTATCATTAAAAACTACAATGCTGTTTCATTGACACTTATCTTCTCTATCTTCTATTGGGAAGGTACTTCACGTTTGATTCGTTCACGTACTCTTTCAGAATCTGAAAAAGATTACGTTGCTGCTTCTAAGACTTCTGGTACTAGCAGTCTCAAGATTATTTTCCGAGAGATCATGCCTAACATTTCATCATTGATCATCGTTGATACAACTTTATCATTTGCTGAAAACATTGGTGTTGAAACAGGTCTTTCCTACTTGGGATTTGGTCTTCCAATTCAAACTCCATCACTTGGTACTTTGATTGCTAATGCTAATGATCCTAATAACATCACCGAATATTGGTGGACATGGTTACCAGCTGCCTTGTTGATTATCGTCCTTTGTTTATCAATTAGTTACATTGGTCAAGTTGTTAGACGTTCAGCCGATGCATCTCAACGTCAAGGAGCTGCAGAACAATAATTATTTCGTAATTTTACAAAAAATTAAGGGAGATGGTGCCTTTTCCTAATCACGGGTTTTATAAGTCTTCTGGATACAAATTTTCTTAGCCAATTCTGTAATTGGTGAATATAGGGTTTTTTAACTTAAGGGGGAAACACAATGGTTAAAACTAAAAATAAGGTTATTCTCTCAGCTGTGACACTTTTGGCTGCCGTCACATTAGCTGGTTGTTCTAACGGAAATAGCAGCAGTTCTTCATCTGGTACAACTGCTCAAATTAAATTAAAGTCATCATTTAAGAACAGTGCTGCTACAGATAAAAATGCAACTAAGAATGGTACTTTGAAGTTGGCCGAAGTCGCTGACTCACCATTCCAAGGAATCTCAGATCCAGTCCTTGCTTCAAACGCCGCTGACTCACATGTCTTCTCTCCTGGTGGTTTGAACAACTTGTTCAACGTCGATAAGAACTACAAGATTATCGATGGTGGTCTTGCTAATCAAAAGCTTGATCGTAAAGCTAAGACAGCTACAATTACAATCCGTAGTAATGGTAAATGGTCAAATGGTGACCCTGTAACTGCTAAGGATGTTGAGTACGCATATGAAGTTCTTGGTAATAAAGAATCAACAACAAGTCAATATTCATCTGACTTTGAAAATATTGAAGGTATGGCTGCATATCATAAGGGAACAGCAAGTACTATCTCTGGTATCGAAATGCCAGATGGTGAAAAAGGTAAGAAAGTTGTTATTCACTTCAAGCATATGTCACCAAGTATGAAATTCTCTGGTAACTCATTCATTTGGGGCGCCGCTGAACCTTACGAATACATCAAAAATGTTCCTATTGCTAAACTTGCATCTTCAGAACAAATCCGTAAGAACCCTATCTTCACTGGTCCTTACAAGCTAGATAAGATTGTTACTGGTGAATCAACAAGTTGGGTACCAAACAAGTTCTACTATGGTAAGAAAGCCCAAATCGGACACATTACTATCAACGTTGTTTCATCAAACAACATTGTTAAGGCCATTCAATCTAAGAAGTATGACTCCGTAGTTCCTTCAGCTTCTGGTGAAGTTGGTGGTACTTCATACAAGAAATTGAAGAACCTTAAAGGTTATACAAAAGTTGGTCAACCTGCCCTATCATACAGTTACTTTGCCTTTAACTTAGGCCATTTCGATACTAAGACTGGTAAGAACGTTGCCGATTCTAATAAGAAGATGGCTAACAAGAGTCTACGTCAAGCTATGATGTACGCTCTAAACGTCGATGATGTTGCTAAGAAGTTTGGTAATGGTGTTGCATGGCGTGGTAACACTTTGATTCCACCTGTATTCACTAAGTACTACGATAAGTCAGCTAAAGGTTATTCATTGAATCTTAAGAAAGCCAACAAGTTACTTGATGACGCTGGATACAAGAAGCGTAACGGTAGCAAGTGGCGTTCAGATCCAAAGGGTAAGAAACTTACTATCTACTTCGGTGGTATGAGTGGTAACTCTATTACAGAAGCTACATACCAAGATTATCTACAACAATGGCACAAAGTTGGTTTGAACGTTAAATTATACGGTGGCAAACCAATGGAAATGAATAGCTTCTATGACTTGCTACAAAAACCAAGTCAAAACAAGATTGACCTTTGGACAGCTGCATGGTCATTATCATCTGAACCATCACAATCACAACTTTATGGTGAAACTGCTCCATTCAACATGGGTCACTTCGTAACCAAGAAGAATACTGAATTGATCAACAAGATGAACGATTCATCTGCTTGGAATGACAAGACACGTACTAAGACATTCAAACAATGGCAAGAATACATGAACGATCAAGCTGGTGTTGTACCAGAAGAATTCAACTACGTATGGCAACCAGTTAATAATCGTGTTAAAGGCTTCGACTTCAGTCCTGCCAATAACGAATTATTCAGTGATCTAACATTGACTTCTTCTAAATTGAAGTAGTCAATGCAACTCCATTAATTAACTCTTCTCCCACATTACACACATAATCAGTTAATTAATCGAAGAATCCCGACAAAAAAAGCTTCTCAAGACTAGAAATAGTTTTGAGAAGCTTTTTGATTTGCCTAAAGAATTGGTGCATCACGTTTAATTCCGTCACTAACACCTACATTTTGTTTCGATAAGTATGCTGGATCGTCGATTATTCTTAAAATAAGTTCAGCTACACTCTTACGTGAAATACTATTACCCTGAACCGGCTTATTAGGCTGTGTAACCTGATAACGTACCTCATTAACATTATTCAACCAAGCCAATCTTAAAATCGTGTAATCCAGTCCTGATTGCTCATACAGATGTGCAACCTGCGTTCCAATTTGACTAGTTGTCTTACTATGAGTTCCTAAACCACAGATAGAAATCACTCTCATAACACCATTAGCCTGCATGGCCCTAATAATATTCTGTGTCGGAACAATTGATTTCGTAGCTCCCGTTAAGTCAAAAACAATATCTTGATCCTCCACTGCAGCTTCCACAGCTGAGTTGTCCCTGACATCCCCTTCAATAGCGATTGATCGATTAACTATTAAATCATCAGCCCGAGTTTTATTACGCAAGAGCATCGTTAATTTAACTTCTGAGAAGGCTTTGTCACTCAATAGCTGTTCTTCAACTAGACGTGCGACTTTACCATTAGCTCCTAAAATCAAAATATTCATAGGACTACCTCCTAATCAAGTTGTTCAATAAACTCTTTCAATTGGGTATCGTTATTATTGTATCTAAAACCATCTGTTACCTTACTTGTAGCAGCCAATTCTTGAACGTAAGGCATCGATTCATTAACACTTGAACCAGCAGTCGTTGTAAAAGGAACAATAGTCTTATTTGAAAAATCGTATTTATCAAAAAGACTATAAAAAATCATTGGCACACGACCATTCCAAGTTGGATATCCTAAATAGATTGTATCGTATTTATTCAAATCTGGAAGCGTCGCTTTTATCTCTGGATGAATCTGTTGTTCAAATTCATTTTGAGCCACCGGTACATAATTACTATAACCCTCCGGATAAGGAGTTTTTGGTTCCAAATTGACAATGTCAGCGCCAGTCAACGCTTGAATCTTTTGAGCCACCCTCTTAGTGTTACCTGAGAGTGAAAAATAAATGATTAATTTTGCCATAATTACACCTCTTATTTAGTATCCTATACCCTCAAGTCAGGTTGAGGTCAAGAGATAAGAGAGCGAAGCAGGGGCGTTTAGCCCACGAGAATTTGCCTAAGTACTGAAATCGAACGCGTACTTGGCGGGCAATTTCAGTACTGTAGCAAACCGGAATGGGTTGCCCTTGTGGAGCTCGTTTCCACTATTAAACATAGAACAATGGTTATTTAAAGCAAAAAAGTGAAGCCAGAAAAAAATCCAGCTTCACTTAAAGTCAAACAGTCATTACTTAACAGCAACAGCCCTACGACTAATCTCTACATTCTTATGTGATTCCAACTTACCATTGTTAACTAATCTAACTGCGTAATCGACAACACTATCATAAGAAACATCCTCACTAGTTGGTGCCTCACCCTTATCAACTAGATCATAATTAATATCTTTTCCAGCATCTAAACGAGTTGCTCGAAGGATCGTATAATTCAATTCAGAATCCTCAATCAAACTAACAGCTGTACGATATGGCTGTAAAAGAGCATCTTGTGCTAAATTACCTGAGGCACCATCAGTAACGGGCATCTCATTGTAAAGACCCATTGATGTAATGAAGATCAGACGCTTAATCTTTTTCATCTTCATCCCATCAATAATTCTTTGAACCGACAAGCCCAGATTGCTATCCGTTGCCATTAGAACAATATCATTGCCATCTAAAGCTTCATTCAAAACCTTATCGTCTAAGACATCCCCATGAACCTCACGTTCACGTTTTTCATCGATTGATAAGATACTAGTATTACGAGCCAACAATGTTAAATAATCATCCGTTTTATCTAAAAGTTGTCTTGTAACCTTTTGACCAATTATTCCAGTTGCACCAACTACCAATACGTTTGTCATACCAAATTACCCCCGACTTCCAAATTTTGTTCCAGCTCTATCCTAACTCTTTTAAAGAAATCTAGCTAAATTCCTAATCACTCATTTTCAATTTCTTACATTGGCCGGCCTATTTTCACTCATATTTCAGTGTTTTCAAAAGTTATGCTATGCTTAATGTACACTTTTATTTAAAAGAGGAGAGATTTGAGAATGGAAATTGAACAAGACCCTGCGTATCAGCAGATGATAAATGGAGAACTTTACTTAGAATCAAAACCTTTGGTTAACTTGCGTAACGATGTACGAACAAAATTAATGGAATATAATTTGATTGCTGACAACGATCAAAGAAATACCAAAATTAAAAGTTTAATGAAATCAGTTGGTAATAGATTTTTCGTTGAACCAACAATTTACTTTAGTTATGGTGTCAATATCACTATCGGTGATCACTTCTATGCTAATCACGATGTCATGCTTTGTGATGAAGGCAGAATTACTATTGGTAATGATGTTAAATTCGGTCCCAAAGTCGGTTTATATACACCAAAACATCCCATGGACCCAGCCGTTCGTCGTACTGAAGCCGAAAGAACTGCCCCAATTACAATCGGAAACGATGTTTGGGTCGGAGGCAGCGCAAGTATTCTTCCAGGAGTAACTCTAGGAAACAATGTCATCGTTGGTGCAGGATCAGTTGTTACAAAATCCTTCCCTGATAACGTTATTGTTGTCGGAAATCCCGCTCGTATCTTAAGAAAAAATGAACCTAAAGATTAATTAACCAGCAAAAAAGGAATCTCAAGTTATTCACTGAGATTCCTTTTTTTAGTACACAATAGCACTCATACTTGGTACTGCTGCATCTTTTGAATAAACCACTTGCGAATTGGTTTTATTCAAAATAGATTGAACTAGCATTTTATTATGCTCTACAGAATAAGATGTTCCATCATTGAATGAAATCAGTGATTTAATATCTCGATTCATTAAAGCAAAATTAATTGTATCTAAATCATTGATCACACGCTCCTGATTATCCGCCCTATGCAAATCATGTTTGATTTTTTCTATCAATGCGACAGTTTCAAAATTCTTATACTCATTAACTTTTTCCAACATTTCTCTATGTGATAAATTAAGCATTGAACTGTGAATCACACCATCGATATATTTGCTATTCCCATAATTATTTAAGTAAACATCTAACACTTCTGGTAAGCCTGTTAAAAGAAAAGTCGTGCCCTCACGTTGATACATTGATCCCAATTTACGATCTAAATATTGGTAATAGATCAATTGATCTTTCTGCTGCTCTTCTGATTTTGTTCGATGACCATGATAAATCGCATTCTTCCCACCGTAGGAGCCAGAATTAAGATTAGCATTAACATCAAAGTCTGGATAATAGTCCGCAAAATTACTATGAACTCCCTCAAGTTCAACTTCTTTAAGATTATCCATATTAAAAACATTGATTCGATCACGACTGAGGTTGATCAAATACTCTGGATCAGCACCACTCTCTTCGGGCAAGAGCAGATCCTGAACTAGGAACGTTGTCCCAACATGTGCCTTAGGTAAAACTTGATGTTCCATGCGTGAAATTTCCATAGCCTCATTATTAGCAAAAATAATCAAAGCCTTTTTGGAGGTACTAAATAATTGGCGATCCAGTAATAAATTTTCTAATCGTTCAATTGCTTGGTCCCACTGACGTCTTGGATAATTCAATTCCAAATCTTTTTTAACGTCTTTCAATAAGTTTTTATAATTAAGAATGTTTTCTTCAATTTGAGGAGTTTCTGGATGAATTGGTAAGATAATGCTGATTTTTGGTTCCACATTTGAAGCTAAAAGTCTCATTAGGTTATCATTATTTATTCTCATAGTTCATCTCCTTGAATAATTCTTATGAACATCATTAGTATATATTTATATTATCATGAAGATATACAAATAGTCTAATAATAACTTCAGGAGCATTTTAGATTTCTGGTTGATTACGTGGATCTAAAATCAGCGATTCAGCTAAAAGTAATTCACTAAATATATCATCGACATCATCCTGATTTAATAATTTCTGTTCAGACACATCACACAGGTATTTCTGTTCTACATTAAATGCATGCAATAAAACTTGGTGCTCTTGTTGGTGCAAATTCTTTTCAAAAATGCCTACAGAACCATTTACGCTATTCCATTGTTTCAAATAATCCTTTACGGTATTATCCCGTAATTGATCTTTCAAATCATAAATAACACTATTTTTAACTTCTGTATTCAATTCGTCGAAATCATCAATACTGGCGATCCCACGACCAACCATTTCTTGCCACACTCGTCTAACTTTAGTAGTTGCATCTTCTTTTTTATCACCTTTAAGAATAAATTTAAAAATAAAGGTTGGTACCAGCATACTCATGATGATAATGGCCGACTCTACTAGAATAATTAAGTTAAAAGTTGCTGAATTATCCTTAATACTCAATCCGATAACTGAAAAAGCCATGGCCAAAGTAACTGACCCATGTACTCCCCCAAGTGAAAAAACAACCGCATCATAATAACTTAACTTACTTATATATTTACCATACAAGAAACGAACTAATAATGAAGACACATAAATAATAATCGCTATCCATAACCAATCCCACGATGTTCGTAAATTAGTTTTCTGCTGAACGACGATTCGTTCCAATGTAATTCCCAACACTACAAAGACAAAACTATTCAAAACTTCATTTAAAAAGTTTATCAACTGAACTCCTAAATGGACCTGTCGAGGTGATGTAAAGCGGCTACGTCTTATTTCACTGTTGAATACTAATCCAGCACTGACAACTGCAATAATACCGGAGACACCTATTCTTTCAGACAATAGGTAAATAATAAAAGGTGTCAGGATAAAAATAAGTGTTTGTGATGAAATAACGTTCATTTTGGTTCTAACTAACCATTGACGAAAGAGCATTGTAACAAACGCAAAGATTACTCCAAAAAACATTCCACCAATACCCGAAATTAAAAAGGCTTTAGTATTAGCCGCAAAAGAGAATGTACCAGTATGAAACCAAATCATTCCGGCCTGCAATAGGACAATCCCAGTAGCATCATTAAATAGAGATTCCATTTTTAACATAGAATTAACCTTTTTAGGCAAAGTTACACCTGCGGAGACTGATTCTAATGCCGTTGCATCAGTGGGTGTACTAATGGCTGCCAAAATCAAAGCTAACGGTAATCCTATTTTCATAATTAAGTTAACCGAAATCATTCCAACCGCCGCAATAATAACCGCCAAAACTACAGCCGTACTTATAATATTCCGATACTTTTGCCAGACAATAAAATTCATTGTTCGTTGACCTTCAAAAAATAATAAAGGTGCAATAATTAATAACATAAATATTTCATTATCAAAGCCCAATATCATGTGATTGGTTAACGGAATAATTCCAAAAATGATTCCCATTATTAAATTAATATACGTCGATGAAACCTTAGGAACTAACTTAGAAATAATATTAGCAAATGCCACCGCCACTAAAATGGCAAATGTTGATTCGTAAAGTGCCATACCCTCATCCCCTTTTTTCAATAACAATATTACAATACGTCTTCCAGAAATGTAGAATATTAGTTGAAAAATAATTTTTCAAATTATGATTACGATACAATCATGTTTTTTAAGCAAAAAGCCCAATTCAAATTGAATTGAGCTTTTTCTTTATCCTTGAGTAGAGTTATGGAAATGTGATGGTGCTGTATCAGACATGTTATTCAAAGTTTCCATATCTTCAGCACTGATTTCAAAGTCTAACTTAGCATTATCTTCAATATGAGCCTTGTGAACTGCCTTTGGTAAAGGCAATACTCCATTTTGGATAACAAATTGAATAGCTAATTGTGGAACACTGACATTGTATTTTTCAGCAATTTTGAGAACATCTTGGTTGTGAATCAAGCCACCAGTTGCTAATGGTGAATATGCTTCAACCAAAATATCGTGTGCTTGAGCAAATTTAGTGATCTTAGGTTCTGTGAAACCAACATAATATTGGATTTGATCAACCATAGGCTTAACCTTGGCTGTTTGTAAGACATTTTCCAAATCATGCACATTAAAGTTAGAAACACCAATTGCTTTAACGCGACCTGAAGCATAGATTTTCTCCATTGCACGCCATACGTCTTGATTCTCCTTGTCGTAATTAGCGCCAATTTGACCCCATGGCCATGGAGCATGAATCAAATAAAGATCCAAGTAATCTAAATCAAGATTCTTCATTGTAGTTTCAAAGTCATTTAAAGCATCATCATAATTTTTGGTCTCAGCTGGTAATTTAGAAGTTACGAACAAGTCCTCACGTTTAACACCTGAATCTTTAATACCTTGTCCAACTTCTTTTTCATTTTGATAAACCAAAGCTGTATCAATATGTCTGTAACCAGTATCAATAGCATCATGAACGGCCTGTCGAGCATCCTCTGCAGGGATCTGCCATGTACCAAAAGCAACTTTAGGAATTTTCACACCATTATAAATCTCAAATGTATCCGTTAATTTCGTCATAAAAAATGCTCCTTCCATTTAAACAAGCTCATGATACTCCTTAGAGTTAACTCTAGGTCAATTATTTAATCCAATTCTTTCCAAGGAATAATTGGTGACATTTCTTGAGGACGATCGTTCAAATCCTTTTGTAACCAAGTTACATCTAACCAGCGATTGAATTTAAAACCGACCTTATGAAAAGTTCCAACCTCTTTATATCCTCTCTTTTCATGAAATTTGATACTATTAGCATTTTCCTCAGTAATGCAGGCCATTAAATTAACGACCCCTTGTCTTTTCAAAATGTCCTCAAGCTTCTGGTAAAGAGCCGTACCCAGACCATGTCCCTTAAAGTTTTTATCAATATAAATACTAGTTTCCACGGTCCATGCATAGGCAGCTCTGGGTCCGTATAGATGGGCATAAGCATATCCTAGTACCTTATTGTCATCGTCCTCAGCGACTAAATAAGGGAAATTTTGAGAAATATCACGAATACGCTGTTTAAAGTTTCCAACAGATGGAATAACATCTTCAAAAGTTATCGTTGTATCAGTAATATAGGGTGCATAAATATTTAATAACGCTTGGGCGTCATCCTCTGTAACACGTCTGATTCTTGTCATTCAATCTGCCTCTTCTTAATAGATTTAATAGTTTAATATTATAGTACTTTTTGGCACAAAAAAACTTGCTGATTTACATCTACACAATCAACAAGTTTTATTTCAATCCCAAATACTGGATTGTTTCTTTTGTTTAAAGATGTGGGTTCTGATCCAAGGAATGACCCAGTAATCTAATCCAATTTTACCAGCGTTAAAACCAGCAATAATAATGAAGTATTCTAGAAAAATATATTCAGGGTTAACTGAAATAGCTTCAGCTAACATGTATGAAAAGTTCATCATTAGTCCAAAGAATACAGCTGCGGTTGTTAAACAACCAAAAATTAGACCTAAACCAACGAGGAACTCACCCCAAGAAACCATCATGCTCATACCCTTATAATGAGGTAATATGGCACTTAACATATTATTGAACCAAGGGTAAAGAACTTTACCCGTAGGTCCTTTAACAGGATTCTTAACGGCATTGCCGAGCAAACCCTTAACAGCTCCGGCGGCACCACCAGTGATTTTTTCCCATCCAGCCATTGTCCATAGAACACCTAAGTACACTCTAATAATAGCCAAAATGATTGAAGCAATTTTATTAGTACGTAAAAACTTTACCATAGTAATGTTTTCCCCCTTTTTACTAATAATTCCTTACTCCTATATTATAAGTCTAATTTGGCTTAATGAAGATTTTTTAGACTATACTTGTAGACTAATTATTAACAAAACGAGAGCACAAAAAAAGGAACCAACCATTTGGTTGATTCCTTACCATTAGCGTGGCAGCTACCTATCCTCGCGGGTAGTTTCCCACCAACTACTTTCGGCGTGGAGAAGCTTAACTTCTGTGTTCGGCATGGGA
>NZ_MYFM01000005.1:0-267906 GCF_002179915.1 Companilactobacillus bobalius | reverse complement strand
GAAGTGTAGCGATACATGGAGCTGAGCAGTACTAATAGATCGAGGACTTAACCGAGTAAGAGTTTACAGCAGTTTGAAGTGTTTTAATTTAATTCATAATCTTAATATCTAGTTTTGAAGGTACGAGCAACAATAGTGTGGTGGCGATAGCGAGAAGGATACACCTGTTCCCATGCCGAACACAGAAGTTAAGCTTCTCCACGCCGAAAGTAGTTGGTGGGAAACTACCCGCGAGGATAGGTAGCTGCCACGCTAATGGTAAGGAATCAACCAAATGGTTGGTTCCTTTTTTTGTATGCTTAAAAAGATTCTTTTCAGAAATTATAAATATAATTTTCTAAAGTATTTATTTCAAATTAGTTAATATGTCTATTTTAAAGGGACCTTTATTTTACAAATAAAGGTCCCTTTTCAAATACCCTATTGTTCTTATGAAATAAAGATAATATTTTTCAAAAAGATCGATTCTTTCAATCTGATTTTTTACTTTTTATGAAAATTATTTTTTTCTGAATTAAGGAACGTTCAGGGACTATACTTATTTAAAATAAGGCGTAAAATAACTTATTGGTATAGATAATAAAATATATTCATATTTCTATAAATATCTTGTCTATTTATTTAAGTTCTGAAATGTTGTAGGTTACTTATTTAAGAAAATATTTACGATAATATAAATATAAGTTACAAAACTTTGGGTATATTCTATTATAATAGAATTAATTTATATCTATGGGGGTGGAGTTCTTGGATAGCTTTACTGACTTATTTTTATCAAAGTCCGAAATCGAGAAAATACAATTATTTAATAAAATAAAGTTAATAAGAACTAATCAATTAGCTAGTGCAGATCTTATCGGAACATATCGTAACCGTGATATTAAGGTAAAGGATATTAATTTACGAAAAGCTGCTTATCAAATGAATAAGAGTTATGGTAGTGTCTACAATACTTTTTTGGGGATTCAAGAAGACTTTAAACGAATCTTGAAGAAGAGTAAGTATTCGACTGAAGAGATGTTTGACGTTACCAGAGACGCTTATCATGCTTACTTAACGACTAATTCCGATGGTTATCTATTTTTAGATGCAATCGTAAAAGAAAAAGAAAGTTCATTTAAACATTTCTATCAAACACTTGATAGTAGTAAGGCAACTGTTTTACGCCACTTAAAGCCAATGAGAGGTTATTTGAAGCGTTTCGGTGTCAGAATAGCTTATGAACCAATGCGCTTTGTAGGTGATGAGGAATCTATCCGTTTGGCTATCGCGGCATTGTACTGGAATGCTACTAGGGGATACGTTTGGCCATTTGAAGATTTCACACAAAAGACAGCTTTTAAAGTCGTTGATATTGCTTTGGACAAATATCGTCTCAAACCAACTAACCATATTACTAAGACTTTTTATGCTTATGTTGTTATGGCTCACTTGTATCGTATCTTAGCTGGCAATCATGTTAAGAATATGGATGCTTTGAATGTTATCAATTATCCTTTCCCTAACATTTTTGAAAGTGCTGGTTCAATGCTTGAGGGTGACACTGGTAGTAAAAAAGTCCGTGAATTGAAACGCGCTATTAAGGAAGATGTTAGTTATGAGGAGCAAATGTTCCAATCAGCTGACTTCTATATCCTTTTGATGTGTGTTCCCGCTACATTTGAAGTATCAGAAGATTATCTTCAATCAGTTTCGAAACAATTAGTTAGATATAACCCATTGTTTGCTAACTTTATTGATGATTTCTTGGAATTAATTCCAATTGACGTTGAACAAACAATTTCTGATATGGCAATGTCACACAGTGAATTTTTGAGATATAAATATAATTTAACTACATGTATTATTGGTGTCTTAGCACTTGATCATAATTATATTGAAATTCTTAACTTATATTCAGGCTTTGGTGATGCTATTAGCAAGTTGAATGATGAAGGACTTGAAAGTAAGATCTATTCAACTGTTCAACATTTAATGCTTCGTGATAAGTATCAATCATTGAATGGAAAAGCTAAACAAATTTCAGAAGCTATTTATGCAATCGCATATAGATTCTTCTCACTATATAATAAGAACATTCAGGTCAAAGTTTATCTCGAATTAGAATCATTCTTCTTGGTTTACTCAGACTTGTCAGTAACATTACAATCATTACCATACGCAAAGATCGTCAGTGATCCTACGGATGCTGATATTATTGTTACTGCTAATAGTGCCAACCCACCAGAAGATCAAATGGGTAAAGATGTATGTATCTATCGTTGGATGTATAACGGTGTAGATGGACAAATGGGTGGCTTATTAAACTTGATTTACAAGATCTGGACAGAAGAGAAAGTTAGCGAAAATCCAAATCTTTAGTGAAAAAAGTTGCAACAAATTTCAGAATATATTATGATGAGACTTGTGCGATGAGTCGAGAGCCGTCGAATTAGGACGGCACTTATGAAGGTAGGGTATCGAGCACTACTCACCGGATTTGTGAGTGATATCTATAGAAACTGGATGTGAACCGGAATCTATTTACTCATTTTGAGTACTACCAAAAAAACCATGGTTAATTTATACCATGGTTTTTTTTATAGGAAAATTTATAGAAGAGGTGAAAAAATGCGAGCACAAAGAATGTGGTTACTACTTTTAAACATTGCGTTTAATTTGGTAATGGGATTTATTTTACCAGTTAACACAATTTTTATTCATAAAAATCTGCATGAATCCTTGGTAACGGCTGGATTTACATTAATGGTTTATTCAGCTTTTATGATGATTGGAAATGCCATGGGTGGAATTATGTTTGATCGTTTTTCCAAACGTGGTACTTTGTACATTGGTTATATAATTTCCATCGTATCTTTGTTGGGTATGTCAGTTCATCATGTTTGGCCAACGTATGCCATTATGTTATTTATCTTAGGATTCGGAATGGGACTAATTTATACAGCAGTTAATGCTTATACGGCGTTTGTGGCGGAACAAATGTCGGGAAATAGTCGAGTAATCTTTAATAATATGTATTTGGCATCAAATATTGGTATTGCCGTGGGTTCAACTGCAGTTGGATTCATATTCAAGTGGAGCATTTTCTTTACTTTCTTTATACCAATGTTGTTATTCGTTTTAAGTGCAATTATTTTACTATTTAAAGCTAATTTATTGGAGCATGTTTCAGAATATGACGATTCTGATGAATTGGCTAGTTATGATAATGATAACGTTGATCCACGAATCGAAATTGGTTTAGGACGTTTCAAGTTAAATCTTTTCATTATCTGTGCTTCAATCTTTATCGTTTGGTTAGGCTATTCGCAATGGGACAGCAACTTGTCGGCTTACATGCTTAATCAAGGTTACACAACTCGTGAGTATGGACTGGTCTTTACTATTAATGCTGGTTCATTGTTAATTATTCAACCAGTTATGAATCGTGTCATTTCAAAAATATTCAAACTTTTGAAGTATCAAATTTTCATTGGAACTGTAATTATGGGTTCATCTTTCTTATTATTGCCAGGAGCTAAGACTTATTTAGCATTCATAACTAGTATGCTAGTTTTGACAGTTGGTGAATCAATGGTCTTTCCAACTATTCCTGCTTTATTGAGTAAGATGTCGACGAATAAGAATCGTGGAACCTTCCAAAGCTTTTATAGTATCTTTGGTTCTTTAGGTCGTGCGGTTGGTCCTTATGCCGGTAGTTTAATCATTACGGCATTATCATTCTCGACATTATTTGTCGGAATTACTATTTCAATGATTATCGTAGCTGTGGCTATGATAGGCGTTAAAGAATTAGCGTAAGTGAGGGAATATCATGATAATTTTTCTTTTGATATTGTTATTACTAGTCGTTCTAATTTTGAACGCCTTTTTTTTATTTATTCAAAAAAGAGGCTCGAAGGCTTTGGGAGCAGAAGCACCAAAAGTTAAAATGGACGAAGGATTAGTTGAACAAACAGAAGTATATTTAAAAAAGCCAAAACAAGAATGGCAAATAAATTCGAAATTTAATCATAGTAAGTTATACGGTTGGTTTACTGATAATCAGAGTTCCACAACCGTTATTTTGGTTCACGGATTCGGAGTCGATCATAAATCGTTAGACGTTCATGCACAGTTATTTGATAAATTAGGTTTTAATACATTACAAATTGATAATCAAGCTGCCGGTAGAAGTGAAGGTAAGTATTTGGGCTTTGGTTATATTGAGAGTTTGGATCTATTAGAATGGATCAAGGAAGTCATCGCTAAATATCCTGAGAATAAAATTATTTTATTTGGTGCCTCTATGGGTGCAGCGACCGTCATGTTGACAACACAGTATCAATTGCCAAAGAATGTTAAACTGGTGATTGAAGATTCTGGATATACGAGTGCTTCGAACATCTTGAGTTATCACTGTCAAAAAAGGTATCATATTAAAGGCAGATATTTGATTAAGGGAATCTCACTAGTCTCAAAAATACGAGCTGGTTTTTCATATGCGCAAGCGGATTGTACAAAGGCATTGTCTAAGAATACTTTACCGATTTTATTTATGCATGGTAAAAATGATTTTACCGTACCGTTTGAAATGCGTGAAAAGTTATTAACATGTGGAAAATTCCCGAGAATGTCTTATGAAAGTCAAGGGGTTCATATACGGAGCTACTATGTGGATTCTAAAAAATATCAAGGTGCTGTGGAAAACTTTTTGAAATTGTACCTCTAGGAGAAAATAATGAAAATTAAAGTTACCGATTTTATTGAAAATATTCAAGACGAAAAATTCAAACAGACTAAGTTAGATATAAGTAAGGATGACTTACTCCAAGAAGATCTTTGGTCATTAAATAAGGCTAAGGAACAATTGGAAAAAGATTTGGCTGATAATGAGCTTTCACAAGTAATTATTCATGTTGCAGATGCTGAATTTCCAATCGATTTTTATTTAGAAAGTGGAATTATCAATCTACCATTCGCAGATGCTAAGAAAGTAACACATTTCTTTGACGATGATGCTGAAGTTGAGACAAAGATTTATCTCTCAACTAGTTGCGATTATTTGAACGCCTCTAAGTTCCATATTGACTTAATTTCTGAAAATAGCTTAAAAAATGATGAAATAAAGCACACAATGGATATAATGAAAGGGAACTATGAAACTTCTCTAGAGAATTTCTCTAAAAAAGATGAAGACGAGAAAGAGGAAAAATAATGAATTCAATGCTACTACTTTTAGTAATGGGAGTAGGAGCTGGAGTTCTTGGTGCAATTTTGGGGATTGGTGGCGGAATGATTATTACGCCAGTTCTAACTATTATGATGGGATTAGATATTAAGTATGCGATTGGTGCTAGTATCATCTCAGTTATTGCAACGAGTTCTGGCTCTACAATTGCGTACTTAAAAGACGACATGTTAAATTTGCGTGTGGCCATGTTCTTGGAAATTGCAACAACTGTGGGTGCCATCATGGGTGCTTTGTTGGTAGGTGTATTTTCAAGTAATTTCTTATATGTCTTATTCGGATTCTTCTTACTTTATTCAACTTACAATATGATTCGTAAGTTAATGGATAAAAAAGGTGAGAGTGTTTATACCGGACATGATCCAATCGTTGATAAATTTAAATTATCGAGTACTTATTATGATAAAGCGGAACAAAAACAGATTGATTATTCAATGAAGAATGTTCCAGGTGGATTCATCATGATGTGGGCTGCTGGATTAGCCAGTGGTTTATTAGGTATTGGTAGTGGTGCTTTCAAGGTTATCGCTATGGATACAATTATGAAGATGCCTTTAAAACCATCAAGTGCTACAAGTAATTTGATGATGGGTGTTACTGCTGCAGCCAGTGCAACGGTATACTTCTTTAATGGTTCAATTCGTCCTGATATTGCTGCTCCATTAGCAATTGGTGTTTTAGTTGGGGCAACAATTGGTGCACGTTTGATGCAAGTCTTGAAGCCAAGAATTATCAGAATGATTTTTATTCCTATTATTCTTTACATGGGAGTACAAATGGCTCTTAAAGGATTTGGGGTGAACATCTAATGAATAATAATACACATGAAGAAACACGACAGGTCGAATTAGTAATTGGTAAAATTTTACGTATCGGTGTTATCACTTCAGCAATCGTTATTTTAATAGGTATGGCCTTATACTTTATGAGTGGTAGCGGCTATGCCTCAGGTGAATTTCCACGCCGATTCATGGCAATCTTTGCTGGAGTAGCGTCTGGAAAATCATATGCTGTTATTATGCTAGGTGTTTTTCTACTTATTTTGACACCGGTATTACGAGTAGTTGTTTCAATTTATGCTTTTTATAAAGAGCATGATAATCTGTATGTAATTATTACTACGATCGTTTTGGTAATCTTAATATTTGCCATGTTTATGGGATATCGTAGTTAAAAAGATAAAAAATAGAGTGTGAGGATTTTTCCTCACACTCTATTTATTTGGAGTGGAATCAATTAGTGACCACGATATCTTACTTGTGTAGATTCCAGCTTTGTTACCTTTTTTCACGGCTAATAGTATTCCACTATTGTCAGTCCACGTATCAGCAATATTTTTGATTTGAGTATCGTCAGTATCTTTTACGTATGTGGCGACGGGAAAATCTTTATCAATATCATAATCTTTCCCATCGGTATCTCTATAAAATAAGTTGCCTAATAATTTATTTTTATCTTCTGAAACTAAATCACTGGCCTTGGCCTGAACAGACCACTGACTTCCTTTTTCACGACTGTCAACGACATTGATTTGCCATTTTCCAAGTCGTGGTAGGATTCCGTCAGTGAAGGAACCATTGATAGGTTTGAATGAGACTATATTTTGTACATAGTCAAATGCTAAATTTCCACCGACTGTGATTTGGCGTGTAATAGTATTACTAGTATTTCCATCTTGATCCTTAACGTAAAAGGAAACAGTATTAATTTTGTCTAATGAATAGCTATATATAGGAAGTTCAAAATTACCATCTGAATCAAAGCTAAGATCTTGTGTTTCAACAGGACCATTATTTAATTTTTGATAAACAGTTAGATTTTGATAGTAAGGATTGTTATTACTACCGGCGTAAGTTACTTGGGCTGGAATAAAAACATCTTCATTTGGCTTTACCTTAATAATATTAGGTGAATCACTATCCAAACTTAGCTTTCTGTATCTGATTTTGAATGGGATAGTATTGGCATCAGTAATAAGATTATCACCTTCAAAAGAGGCATGAGATGAGGGGACCGTTAAACTTTCTGTAGCATTTTTTTCAGTTTTACCATGTAATTCAATAATGGCAGTTCTACTTTTAGGTGTAAGTTTATCTGGTAAGAGAAACTTAAGTTTAGTGGCATTGGAATCGTTAAAAATACTTGGATCTATTTGATGTGGCTTGTTGTCTGCTGAATTTGGATAAGTTATTGTTCCACTAGTGAATTTAACATGGTCAGGTATGTCTACTTTGGTATTAATTTTATCCCAATTTTTAGTCCAACCTTTATAGTTTAATGTGTAAGTATATCTAATATCACTATTGGGGTCGACGGTGTTGTTACTTTCAGTAATTTCAGTTCCACCTTGAGAATCATCATAAATAGCCGGAACGGCTTCAGCGTCGACGAATGAAGGAATGGATTCAAAAACTAATAAGTTATTCTCAGAGTATTTACCAGTAGAACCAGTAAATCCCCAGTAGAGTTTAGTATTATCTCCGGTTAGTCCAAAGTTCTTTGTATCAATATTAAAAGATGTTTGGACTACCTGTTTAGGGTCAGTAATGGGAATTCCTGATTGGGTATCTTTATCATTGTAAGCATAAGTTATAGTTCCTTGTGAATGATCGGTATCACTTTTAGGTGTCCAAGTAATTGTAACGTGGTGCCACTGATCATCTACTAAATGGGGATGAATTTTGTAATTATTTCCGTGATTCATTGTGGTATATCTAGGAAAATTACTTTTATCGTTATCATAAGTACTTGCTAGTGCTGGATAATTACCGGCAATGTGACGATAATTGTTCTCTGCATTACCGATACCCCCAATATTAAAATCAAAAGAAACACCTTCACTAGTACTTGGTTTGTATCGATTAACAAAAGTATCGAATTCCAGGGCCCAACTATTTTGAATAGCAGTCTGGGCAGTTTTTTCAGGAGAACTATTATCCCCATGGTCCCAATCAGCTCCCCAAACACCTAAAGCTTGTCCATTAACAGGAATTCCATCTGCAGAAAGTGCAATTGAATTTTCTGCGTTATTGTCATTTTGGAGAACAAATGCCATGCCGTCACCAACGAATCCTGTGTCGCCAGTTGAGGGTCCGAAGTAGAGCCACATTGATGCTTTTTGGGGATGTCGAATATCAAAATAGTTGTCATTTTTTCTACTGCTCCAAACAGCCCCTGTTTGATATGTACCATTAGTCATCTTTATGACGCTGGTTCCTTTCGTATTGGGATCAGGATTAGTCGATTGGGTTATTTGTGCATTATTGGTCATACTTGAATTGAATATATTATTTGAAGGCACAATAACGGGTCTGCGTAATCGTTTTTCAGCTGCCGCTTGGAAATTAGCAATAACAAAGGCATTATTATCCCAATTTAAACCTTTGGGTGCTGATGCCAAAGCATTTTCATAATCTTTATTGTCATCAGCTCTAACTATTTGAACATGGGTAAATGAATAAATTATGAATAAAAATATTGCTCCAGTAAAGATTAATAATAGTTGTTTCAAACCATTATGTTTAGTCATGAATATCCCTTTCATCTGACAAAATCATTTTACAAGAAAATTTTAACAAATAAATGAATATTTAACGTGATATATATGACTAAAGTTTATTGTATTTTTATATATAAAAAACAAATAAATGATATTTAAGAAATATCATTTATCTTGTAAAAGTCATTTATTGACTAGTGAATCAACTAATGACCAGTTTATTTCTCCGGAATAATTACCAGCTTTGTTTTGAGAATTGGAAATCAAAAGAATTCCATCTTGTGAATTCCAATTTTCAGTTATATCTTTCGATTGAGTTTCATCATTATCCTTGGAGTTTTCAGCGATTGTTAAATTGTTATTCAAGTATGATATCTTGCCAGTATGATCTCTATAAATTAAGGCCCCATCGAAATTTTGATGGGTGATTGGATTGGTTAGTTTGCTAGCGCTGGCCTGAACTGTCCAGGAGCTACCTTTTTCACGGTTATCAATTACTTCGACTTGCCAATTATTCATTCTGGGGATGATTTCATTGGGAGAGGTAAGATTTACAGTTTTAAAACTCAGTTGTGGTGAAACCGTTCCAAATTGGACAGTGCCGCCTACATTGATTTGCTTAGTGATGACATTGGTTTTATTACCTAAATTGTCCATAACGTAAAATTTTACAATATTTATCTTAGAGGGTAATTGATCATTACTTAAGTGGAGTGTAAAACCACTGGCAGGGTTAGCATCACTTAGTCTAAAACTAGGTAAATTCTTATTATTTACTGATGGATAAACGATCATATTGGAATTGACTAAAGGAGTTCCATCGTGATATTCCAATTCGGCAGGGATATCGACATCTTCATGTTGACCAATTTTTTTAATATCCGGGAAATCACTTTTTAAAGTTAATTTACGTGCCTGAATGAAAAAGGGAATTGTATCAGTATCGGTAATTAAATTATCACCTTCAAATGAAGCATGAGCGATAGGAACATTTAATTTTTCAGTGGCAATCGTTTCTGTATGTCCTTTGAGCTCAATTATTGCCGTACGACTATCTTGACTGAGTTGTTCTGGGAGAATGTCTTCAATAGAAGTGGGATCATTAAGAAATTTATCGCTAGGTATTTGATAGGTATTACCGGTTGTAGGATAAGTGACTGTTCCGCTTGTGAAATGAACATTTTTAGGTACGTTCATTTTGGCATGAATATCATTCCAAGTTTTAGTCCACCCCTTATAATCCAGATTGTAGAAGTAACTAATATCATCATTAGGAAAAACTTGGCTATCATTGTTTATGATATCGCGGTTCTGAGTATTATCACGAATTCTAGAGGTTGCTTCTGCATCAACAAAGGAAGGAATAGATTCAAAAATCATTAGATTATTTTCATAATATTTACCAGTGGAACCGGTGAATCCCCAATAAAGTTTACTGTCGGATTGAAGACCAAAGTTAGCAGTATCCAGGTGAAAACTAGTTTCTTTTATATCAGTAGGATTGGGAATACTACCATCGGGATTTTTATCATCGTATTTATAAGTCATTGTTCCGCCACTGGGAAGTAATGTGTTATTTGTAGTGACATCGGGAGACCATTTGATAGTAACGTGATGCCACTTACTATCAACTAAATTTTCTATGCTAATAAAATTATCATGATGCATTGTGTAGTAATAAACGGGAGCGCCATTATAGTATTTAGAATTCTTTATATAAGTTTTTGATAGGGCCGGAAATCCGGTGGCAATATGTTGGGGAAAGCTTCCAGCGTTATTAGCGTCAAAGGAGACACCTTCACCAGAAATCTCATTAGCACCTGTTAATTGATTTTTGTAAGTATCAAATTCCATAGCCCAACTATTTTGAATAGCAGTTTTTGCAACGTTTGCTGGATCTGAATTCGTTTTGTCCCAATCAGCACCCCAGACTCCCAATGATTGTCCGTTAACTGGGATTCCATTTGCGGAAAGAGCGATAGCATTCTCTTTTCTTTTGTCATTCTGTAAAACAAAAGCCATACCGTCACCAGGAGCCTCACCACCGGTATTACCAAAATAGATCCACATTGAGGCTACTTGTTCGTGACTTAAGTCAAAGTAATTATCTTTTTCAAAGTTACTCCAAACAGCACCAACTTGATAGGTACCGTTAGTCAAACTGATAACACTAGTACCTTTAGTTGCTGGATTTGTTGATTGAACGATAGAAGCATTGTTGTCATAGCTATATTTTTTTCCTGTTGGACTGGTGGCGGGAGCATTAGCTGGCTTTGGTGGGAATTTAGCAATTACAAAATTATTATTATCCCAGTTCAATCCCTTTGGCGTGGTAGCAAGGGCGTGATCGTAGTCAGAATCTCCATCTGCGGAGACAGAAATAGAAAAAATATTTAAGGACAAAATTAAAGTACATAAAAAGATACCGAAGATTAAAAGTTTCTTTCGATAAAAATTATTCATATAAATCCCTCTCAATTAAAAAATCCTTATGTCATACAGATTGTACCAAGTCAATATGTACTTATCCAAATAATTTAAGTATTTTTATTGTTATTTGAGTTTAAAATATATAAATATTTGATTATAAAAATTTATGTTATATTTGGGATTTTTAAAATTAGGTTGTGTGAAATAGAATGGTTTACAATTTCTTAGATTAAGAATAAAATGTAGGCATAAAATGAAATAAGGAGGGATGATTTATATGGCAGAAAAGATCGCTATTGATGCTACCAAGCCAATCCCCTTGGACGACCACTTATGTTTCTCTCTCTATGCAACTTCACGTGCGATTCAAAAGTTATATCACGATGGACTTAGCAAAAATAAATTAACGTATCCACAATATTTGGTACTAGTCGCACTCTATGAATATGATCACGTTACGGTTAAAGGACTAGGAGAATTACTCTCACTTGATTCAGGGACTTTAACACCACTGTTAAAGCGTATGGAAAAGGAGGGTTTAGTAACTCGTCAACGTAGCAAAGATGATGAAAGAGTTGTTAATGTAGAATTGACTGACTTAGGAATTTCTAAGCGTAAGGATATCAATGAATTACCAGAGATATTGGTGGCAAAGAGTAATTTTACCGCTGATGAATGGAATACTTTAGAAGATTTATCTAAAAAATTATTTATGAATATAACAAAATAAGGATTCACCAATTAAGGTGAATCCTTATTTTATAGCTCATTACTTTAACTTTTTAACTTTATCGAATAATGAATTTTCATCTGGTGTTTTATTGTCGCCAGTACGTCCGATATCGTAATCGGAATCTTTCATGGCTTCAACTTTACCCATAAGATAACCATTACCAACTTGTGAGAAGAAGTCGTGGTTACTTGTTCCGGTAGAAATACCGTTCATAACGATAGGGTTAACATCTTCAGCATTGCCATCAGGGAATAATGGCTCTTGTCCCAAGTTCATCAAAGCTTTGTTAGCGTTATAACGAAGGAAAACAAGAACTTCATCAACCCAACCAACTTCTTTGTACAATTCCTTAGTATATTTCTCTTCATTATCGTAGAGAGTATAGAGTAGATCATACATCCAATCTTTTAATTCGGATTGTTTGTCTTCACTCAATTCGTTGAAACCTAATTGGAATTTATAACCAATATAAGTTCCGTGAACTGATTCATCACGAATGATCAACTTAATGATTTCAGCGACATTAGCTAGTTTGTTATTACCTAGATAATAAAGTGGTGTGTAGAATCCAGAATAGAAAAGGAAGCTTTCTAGGAAAACACTAGCGACTTTCTTTTGTAGTGGTTCACCGTTTTGATAGATGTCATTAATGAACTTAGCCTTCTTTTGAAGGTATTCATTGTGATCCGTCCAATCAAAAATCTCTTCGATTTCTTCAGCACTATTTAAAGTACTGAAGATAGATGAGTAACTCTTGGCATGAACTGATTCCATGAATTCAATGTTGTTGAAGACGGCCGTTTCAGCTTGAGTACGGGTATCCTTTAGCATTGCTTGGATTCCATCTTGTGATTGAAGAGTATCCAATAGTGTCAGACCACCAAAAACGTGTCCAACAACGGTTTGTTCAGCAGGGCTGAGAGTACGCCAGTCATCTAAATCGTTGGAAAGTGGAATACGTGTATCCAACCAAAATTGTGAAGTTAACTTTTCCCAAGTTTCCTTATCAATTTGGTCTTCTAGTTTATTCCAATTCATTGATTTGTAATATGTATCAACCATTATAAAAATTTCCTCCTAGATAGAGCAGCTTTCGCACTCGTTACTGCCGATTTCATCATTATTTTCGGTAAAAGTTCTGACGTAGTAAAGTGACTTGATACCTTTGTAGTAAGCATAATTACGTAAAATACTTAAATCACGTGTTGTTTGCTTAGTATCGTCTGCGTCTTTCCAATCATAAAGACCAGCAGGAATTTCTGAACGCATGAAGAGTGTCAAACTCATTCCTTGATCAATATGTTCTTGGGCCGAAGCATAAGTATCAATAACTTTACGCATGTCAGTGTCATATGCTGACTTGTAGTATTTGATAGTATCGTTACTCAAAAGTGGTGCTGGGAAGTATAACTTACCGTTTTTCTTCTCTTGTCTTTCTTCAACTAGTCTAGTAATAGGTTGCAAACTAGCACTTGTGTTGTTGATGTAAGAGATAGAACCAGTTGGAGCAACAGCCATACGATAGGCGTTATAAATTCCATCACGCATAACGTTATCTTTTAGTTTTGACCAATCTTCTGGTTGAGGAATGAAGATATCATTGAAAAGCTCTTTGACAGCGTCAAGTTTAGGGGCAAAGCTCTTGTCTAGATACTTGTCGAAATAAGATCCGTCCGCATATTTTGATTTTTCAAAATTAGCAAAGGTTTCATGGCGTTCTTTAGCAATATTGTTACTCTCAACTAATGTCCAGTAATTAATTAGCATGAAATAGACATTGATGAACTCAATTGCTTCAGGAGAGCCATATTCGAGGTGTTGGCTAGCTAGGAAGGTATGAAGTCCCATTGCACCCAAACCGATAGAATGGTTCATCTTGTTACCATTTGCTACTGGTGGCACAGCAGTAATGTTAGAAGCGTCGCTGACAAAAGTTAGGGCTCTGGTCATTGAACGAATTGATTGTCCGAAGTCAGGACTTTGCATCATGTTCAAAATATTAGTAGAACCAAGGTTACAACTAACGTCAGTTCCCAATTTAACGTAATCTTGAGCATCATTTAGTTCAGAAGGTATCTGGACTTGTTGAATTTCAGTACAGAGATTACTCATGATGATCTTACCGTCGATAGGGTTGTCACGGTTAACGGTATCAATATTCAAGACGTAAGGATAACCTGATTCTTGTTGTAGTTTACTGATTTCGTCTTCTAGTTCACGGGCTTCAATCTTATATTTTTTGATACGGTCATCTTTGACCATATTGTCATATTCTTTAGTAATATCAACGTATGAGAAGGGAACGCCGTAAACTTTTTCAACCGAGTAAGGGCTGAAGAGGTACATATCTTCATTATTACGAACTAATTCGTAATACTTATCAGGTACGATGACACCTAGTGAAAGAGTCTTAACACGGACTTTTTCGTCGGCGTTTTCTTTTTTAGCAGATAGGAAGTCAATGATATCAGGATGGAAGACGTTCAAATAAACGGCACCAGCACCTTGTCTTTGACCTAATTGGTTACTGTAACTGAAACTATCTTCCAATAACTTCATAACTGGTAGGACACCAGAAGAAGAGTTATCAACGCCTTTAATTGGTGAACCTGATTCACGTAGATTAGATAACGTTATACCGACACCACCACCGATTCGTGATAGCTGAAGGGCACTGTTGATTGTTCTACCAATGCTATTCATGTCATCAGTTACTTGTAATAAGAAACAAGAAACGTATTCTCCACGGCGCTTACGACCAGCATTTAAGAATGAAGGTGTTGCCGGTTGGTAACGTTGGGCAATCATCTCGGTAGCTAGACTTTTAGCTAGAGTTTGGTCTCCACGGGCATACAAAAGGGCATTGAAAAGAATTCGCATTTCGTAATTTTCAAGATAAAGATCACCATCATTAGTCTTTAAGGCATATTGGTTATAAAACTTATATGCAGCCATAAAAGATTGGAATTGGAAATGTTGATCTAATAAATAATTATAAAGATTGGTCACAAATTCATGTGGGTACTCATCGATAACTTCTTTTTCGATAAAATTATTATCGATTAGGTAGTCAATATGGTCTTTGAAGGAAGCAAACTTCTTAGTATTTGGCTCAACATTTTCAGTAAAGAAAGCTTTAACGGCTTCCTTATCTTTGTTAAGTGGAATCTTATCATCTACGGGGATGTTGATTTCATTATTCAATTTGAAATAATGAAGTTTGGTTGCATCTAGGTTATTTAATCCCAATTTCATTCACTACTTTCTTAAAGTTTTCGACGTCTTTTTGTGTACCATTGAATTCAAATTCAAAGACAACAGGAACGTCTAATCCATGAGCGATGTCTTTTGCGGTGTGATTATATAAAGTATTGAAATTACGATTACCGCCGCCGGCAACACCAATACAGTTTTGAGCATTATCTTTATATTGTAAAAAGTCAATTACAGGATCCATCATGTCGTCATCGTAAGCAGGTACGATAAGAATAAATGGCCGACCCATTTGGTAAAAGGGGTCGGCGTCGGTTATTTCATATCCATCTATTCCTAGTTTATTAACGAACCGTCTAGTCTGTCCGGTGATAGAATAATAAGCTATTTTTTTCATGGTTAACCTACGAGGTCTTTAAGACTGTCTGGGCGGAAACCGACGATAGGATCGCTGACAGAATTCATAACAACAGGAACACTCTTAAAACCTTGTTGTTTTAAAAGATCTAGGTATTCTGGGTCTTGATTGATGTTTCTTTCTTCGAAGGAAACGTTGTGCTCCTTCAAGTATCTCTTAGTCATTTTGCATTGCATACAGTTGTTCTTGCTATATACGATTACGTTATTCATAGTGATTAACTCCTTTCAACTTGCTATTCCCAATTAGTATAATCATTTAAAATCTTAAACACAATATATAGTGTTCGATATAACGGCTAATACACGATATAGCGTGGTTATACTGTCATTATAAAAATTCGACAAACGTATGTGCCCACACAATTTCGACCGTTTTGTATCTCAATTTCAAATATTTTTTCGATTCGTGGTAAAATTAGCGTAATGACTATTATAAAGTTATGGAGTGTTTAAGACAATTAATTTAGTTGGGAGAAAACTATGAGTTCTTGGAATTTTGTGGGAATTATTGCATGGATTATTGTAATTGCACTATTAATCTTTGTTGTATTTAATATTAGAAATCGACATTTAAAAATTCTTGTTCAACAAAAGAAGAAAATTACTGGAGTAACAATTTTAACAGATCTATTGGAAATTGTTGTCGTCATATTAGCTGTTAGTGGGATGTTATACACTAGTTTATTTACCAAGGTTGATTTGAACGATAAGGATAATATTGCGGTTAGTTATAAATATAATCCGATGATCGTCCAAACAACGAACGATGGACAAGGTTATTACGTTAAAATTAATAAGCAGGAATCTAGTTCATCAACGGATGTTTATCAATATTGGTTGAATAACTCTAAATATACGGTCTCAAGTCAAAACGCTACTATTTCGGATGCGACATTACCGTTTACTGTTTCCGGATTACGTTTGAATTGGCCAGTTAAAAAGATTAAGAAATTGGATTCTAAGTATCAGGATGCTTATGTCATAACAATGCAAGCTAAGTACAAGAATAACTTCAGAAATGGATTAGGATTAAAAGCTAACCATTTTGCAATGGAGTATCGTGTCTTGAGAGTACCGGCTAGTTCATTTATTAATGTTGAAAAATAAAGAAAACAGTTTGGAATATAATATGATTTTTTTCGTTTAAAACAAATAGGAGCAGGTAATCAAGTACGATTACCTACTCCTATTTTCCTTAATGCTTGGAAATACATATATTTATAATTACTTAGCTTTTTTGATTTTCTTGATGCTTACAACAATCTTGTTGTTTAGTTCAGTTTTATTAGCATTATCTTTAGGATCATTTTTTACAATTTCCATTAAAGCAGAGTGTTCGTAGATTTTTTCAACTTTGCCTTGGAATGGGTAATCCATATCTTCATCAACGGAGCAGTCGTAAACAGTTCCAACCTTTAAATCTTCTATTTTCATATGTAAAATCTCCTCGGATTAATTACTTAACAGACTAGTATATTAATATAGTAGAAGAAATATTTCAAACATAGGGGTTCTATAATGGATAAAAAAATTATTGTAATTACCGGTGCAAGTGGTACCGGCAAGACTACCATTAGCAAATATTTGAAAAATACTTATCGTATACCAAGTGTCATCACTCACACTACTAGATTACCACGTGATGGTGAAAAAAACGGCATAGATTATTATTTTGAAACAGAAGATTCATTCTTTAAAAATCATTATTTGGAAAAAGTCGAATACAGTGGTCATTGGTATGGATCATCGGAAGAAAGTCTCAATAAAACTTGGAAAAAGTACAATACTGCTAGTATTGTTGTGGATACACAGGGAGCTATTTCTTATAAGGAAAGATATGGTGAGAATGCCATTGTGATATTTTTAGAAGTGGATTATGACACCGTTGCTCAACGGTTAAAACTACGTGGAGATGATCACAAGCGTCTGATTTCACGTATAAATAGTGATGAATTCCTCAGAGATTTAAGAATTCCTAAAGAATTAGAGGGAAAATCCTATAAAATTATTAATAATGACATCGAAATCACTAAAAAAAGGGTCGATCAGATAATAAAAAGTGAAAAAGTAAATTAATTTGTTTTTTCACAATGGGGCAATAAATATTGATATATCAATGTTTATCGCCCTATTTTTATGGAATTTTTCAAAGTGTAACATTCTTATACAATTGTTGTAACAGTTCTGCAATATTCGGAGAGTAATATAGTGGTCGTTGAGTGATAAGAAATTAATAAATAATAAAAATTTAAACAATTAAAAAAATATACCAATTCATGGGGGATTTCAATTTTGAATAATAACGTTAAAAAAAGTCTAATTTCATTTACAGCTGCTGCAGCAATGGCAGTTACAGGTTTAGGTCTATCAAACGCTTCTTCAGCTAAGGCTGCAACAACTGTCCAAAATGCTCCTTCAGTTGTACGTACAAAGAACAATTCAGCACTATTCAGCACACCATCTTCAGATTCAAAGATTTCTAACCGTATTCTTGGATCAAACACAAGCTGGCGTGTAGCTAAGGCTGTTGTAGATGACAATGGTACAACATGGTATCTTGTAGGTAACAACGAATGGTTAAGTGGTGCTGATGTAACAACTGCTAGTCAAGCAACTACAGAAGCTGCTGCAACAACTGCTACTACTACACAAGCAACTGCTGCTAACGTTATTAGTACAGCTAAGAAGTATTTAGGAACACCTTACGTATGGGGTGGTAAGACACCAAGTGGTTTTGACTGCTCAGGTTTCACATCATATGTTTACAACCAAGCAACAGGTAAGAACATTGGTTCATACACAGTAGCTCAAGAAAGTGCCGGTACACAAGAAGCTGTTTCTCAAGCATCAGCCGGAGACCTTCTATTCTGGGGTGGCAAAGGTTCAAGTTATCACGTAGCTATCTACTTAGGTAACAACCAATACATCGCCGCACCTCAACCTGGTGAATCTGTAAAGATCTCATCAATCTCAAGTTACTTCATGCCTTCATTCGCTGTTAAGGTTCTATAATACATAGCATATTCAAGATTAAAATCGTTCATGAGGAAATCATCCGTAGGGATGGTTTTTTTTTATACCATCGTAATTCAAAAAAGATTTCAGGTCCTATAATATTTATAAGCATCATGATGGTCTGTGTATTGACAGAATCTTTTTGTTTTAAATTTGATAAAATACAATTAGAGGTATTAATAATTATGAAGAATATAATTGATGTCATATATAATAAGCTGCCACATATGTCAGTCACAGATAAAAAAATTGCACAAGTTATTTTAAAGAAGCCCCAAGATGTGGTTGACTATACAATTTCTCAGTTAGCTATTGAGGCTGAGGTAAGCGAAGCCTCTGTTTCAAGATTCTGTAAAAACTTAGGTATTGACGGATTTCATCAATTAAAAACTCGTTTGGCCCAGGTTTCTGATGATAGTAACGTATCATTTACTGTTGATGACGATATTCAGGCATCACTTAAAAATATTGCTGAAAAGAAGGATTCGGAAATCAGTAATACTTTGAAGAACTTGTCAACTGATAAAATGGCTGCTGCCTTATCAATAATTAAAAATGCTCGTTTAATTCAGGTAGTAGCCGAAGGAAACACTTATCCAGTAGCGATAGATACAGTTTACAAATTTAATCAAATTGGATTGCTGGCAATGAGTGATGCAGCCTTTGAAACTTCAATTGCGCAAACACTAAATATGTCGCTCGAAGATATTTTGCTGGTTATATCAAATTCAGGTGAATCTAAGTCATTAATAAAGCAGATAGACGTGGCTCAAAAACGGGGTATCAAAGTTCTTGCCATAACTAACCGTTCCGATTCTCCTATTGCCCAAAGAGCAGATTTACATCTAAAAACATATGTACGTGAACAAATATTTCAGTCTGAGTATTATTTCTCAAGAATAGCAGCGTCAACTATGATCGAGGCTATTTTTTTATTATTGATTGGTCAGGATAAGGGAACATTAGATAAAATTGCTCGACATGAGGAATTAATATCAGATCGTAAAATTTAATATCTTGCTTGACAGGGTATTTTTTTTATTTTATTATGAAAATTAATTTCAAGAATACTAACATCATGAAAATATATTTCTGATAAGGAGCCCAAAAAATGGAGAAATTAATTGAAAAGGCGTCAAGAATGATTGAACCAAATATGATCGTCAGTTTTGGTGGGGGTAGAACGGTAAGTCGATTGATAAAATCGATTGATACTTCCAAAATTTCGGTGGCTAGTCCTTCAGAACAGACACGTAATCTTTGTCAGTCTTTAAATATTCCCGTCATTCCATTGGAACAAATTAAACAATTTGATTTAGCATTTGACGGCTGTGATAGTTTGGATAGTCAATTAAATGTTTTAAAAAGTAATGGCGGTATTCATACCTTTGAGCGATTGTATGCCAATCTGGCAAAACGCTATATAATTATGGCTCCACAGGCTCGGTACACAGAGAAATTGAATCCCCAAGTACAATTAACCTTAGAGGTTTTGGATATGGCAATACCACAAGTGCTTGATGAGGTTTCCATACTAGGTGGAAATGCTGAAACTAGGCAATCTCAGGATCTGGCTGGGATGGTTCGAACACCAAATGGTAATGGATTAGTAGATTGTCATTTTGATGACTGGGAAAATATTGACTTAATTAATTCTAAATTGTCGCAAATGACAGGTGTATTGGGAACGTCTTATTTTAAGAATATTGTAACGGATGCACTTTTAGCAACAGATGATGATGTAAAACATATCAAGAAAGAAGATTTATAGCTATGAAAAAATATAATTGGGGAATGATTGGAACTGGTTGGATTGCTCACGAAATGGCAGATGCTTTAAACGCCGTTAATGGAGAAATATACGGGGCCTCTAATATGAACGCCGAAAAAATGGCTAAATTTGCCCAAGAGAAGGGGATTCAACATCAATACAGCAACCCAACGGATATGATTAATGATCCTAATATTGATGTTATTTATATTGCAACACCACACACATTCCATTATCAATATATTAAAGAAGCATTGAATGCAGGGAAACATGTCTTCTGTGAGAAGGCTATTACAGTTAATGCAAATGAATTTGATGAAGTTCAGGCCTTGGCTAAAAAGAAAAATCTTATTTTAATAGAAGGATTTACGTTATTACATATGCCACTTTATCAACAAGTTAAACAATTGATTTCTGATGGTAAAATTGGTCAAGTAAAATTAGTGCAAGTTAATTTTGGTAGTTTGAAAGATTACGATCCTAAAAATCGTTTCTTCAATAAAGAGTTAGCTGGTGGGGCATTACTAGATATAGGTGGATATGCTACGGCATTTGCTAGAAGTTTTTTGAGTAAGCAACCGACAAATATTTTAACTACAGTAAAATATTTTGAAACAGGTGTTGATGAGCAATCAGGAATTATCTTGAAAAATGATGATGAACAGATGGCTGTTATGGCCTTGTCAATGCGTGCTAAACAGCCAAAACGAGGAGTGATCTCTGGAACAAAAGGATATATTGAGATTAGTAATTATCCTCGTGCAACTGAGGCAGACATTACTTATACGGCTGATGCTCATACGCAAACAACTGACAAAATTGTTGTTGGTAACGATGACAAGGCACTTCAATATGAAGTTGCGGATATGCAGAAGTATATTAATAATGGTCACGATGATGGACAATTAGCTTTATCGCATGATGTAGCTCACATCTTAAACGATGTTAGAAATGATTGGGGAATGAAGTATCCCTTTGAATAGGTAAAAAATCAGTTTCATTTAACTTGAAAACCAGTCTTATTGTTTGTTTCAAATAATTCATAAATCTAAAACAGCATCCATTTAGAATTCTAAATGGATGCTGTTTTAGATTTTTAATAGTGTATGTTTTGAATCCACTCATTTGGTCCAACTTTACAATATGAGATTCCACGGGGAAGTTGAATTCTCTCATCACTAGCCCATGTACCGGCTGCTAATCGGTGTCCTGTATAAGTGAATTCATAAGTTTTGCGGTTAAATTTCCAAATATTGTGACCTGTAGAAATTGTAATGGGGCGATTGATATCTTTATTTATTAAAGCGACATCGTCAGTACTGACCCATTCATTAGTTGCGACTCGATAATAGTGATCGTTACCAGAGTCTTTTCCAATTTTATCGGTCAACCAATCTGTTTTAGCTTTAAGCTTAGGTTTCTTTATTCGAGTGAAGTCATAGGTAAAATCATCTTTTTGATCACTTCTGGAAACCATTGTTGTCTTTTTAAACGTATGGACAAAACTAACAGCTTTAACTTCGGTTGTATTTTGAAAAGAAAATATTCCGACTATTGCCAAACATAAAATAAATAATAAATTATGTCGCTTCATTTTATGAAACCCCTCAATCCTAAATTAAGACCCCATTCTATCACTAAATGTAAAAGAAGAACATGTTACTTAGTATCGTGTTCTTGATGCCATTGTTCGATATATTCTAGGCGTTGCTTAAAGAGACGTTCTTTACCTTGTTCAGTTGGTCGGTAGTATGTGCTATTTTCAACTTCTTTGGGAACGGTTTTCATGGTTGTTAACTTGTCAGCATAATCATGAGTTAATTGATAATCCCTTCCATAACCAAGATTCTTCATAAGTTTCGTAGGAGCGTTTCTGACTTGAAGAGGTACAGGAAGATTACCATACTTCTTAACGTCTTTCTGAGCTCTTAATAAAGCTTGATAAGTGGCATTAGACTTAGGAGCGACGGAAAGATAAATTACAGTCTCAACTAAATGAACATTGCATTCAGGCATACCAAGAAATTGGCAAGCTTGGAAGGCATTGATTGCGACATTTAAAGCATTAGTATCGGCTAATCCGATATCTTCACTGGCAAAACGAACTAGTCGTCTGGCTATGTAGAGAGGATCTTCGCCACCTTCAAGCATACGAGTGACCCAATAGATAGCTGAGTCGGTATCACTGTTACGCATTGATTTATGCAGGGCTGAGATGATGTTGTAATGTTCTTCACCATTTTTATCATAGCGTAGAGATTTAGTATTGAGTAATTGACGAATATCTTCCAGGTCTACTTTGGCAATCTTATCATGAACCGTTGAATTGATAACGGCCATTTCTAGGGTATTCAAAGCTACTCGAGCATCACCGTTAGCGTAATTACCAATCAATTCTAAAGTGTCATCGTCAATTTCAACTTTTAATTTTGGAAAAGCTTTAGAATTAGCGAGAGTTTTTTTCAAGAGATCGACTAAATCATCTTTAGTTAAAGACTTTAAGACGAAAACTTTACATCTCGATAGTAACGCAGAGTTGATTTCAAAGGATGGGTTTTCAGTTGTGGCACCAATCAAAGTGATGCTGCCTTTTTCGACGAAAGGTAAGAAAGCATCTTGTTGAGCTTTGTTGAAACGATGAATTTCATCAATAAAAACAATAGTCTTTTGACCCATTTCTCGATTCATTTCAGCTTCCTTCATAACCTTTTTAATGTCATTGATACCACTAGTAACAGCACTAAAAGTAATGAAATTAGCCTTTGTCTTCTTGGCAATAATTTCAGCTAGAGTAGTTTTACCCACCCCAGGAGGTCCCCAGAAAATCAATGAGGGAATCTTATCTTGATCGATGATTTCTTTAAGAATTTTGCCATCACCGATTAAATGTTGTTGACCGACAAAACCCTCTAGTGTTGTTGGGCGAACCCGATTAGCTAGAGGGCTATTGTTGTCATTGCTTTTGTTAGTAGCGAAGAGTGATTCCTGTTGCATTTTTTACCTTCTTTATTTAATAGCTTGCTGAATTTTTTTCTCATTATATCCGAGTAAAATCAGAAACATGATTATGTACAAGCCCAGTGGAATCAAAGCGTAATTCAAATTAATGGCGGAAATGGTACTGGCACTTTGGGTTTTATTGGAAACGTAGCCTGAAATTTGAAGTGATTCGGCAGTAATTAATCCACCAAGTCCTAATCCTAAATTAACACCGAAGTCATCGGTTGAAGCTAATACACCTTCGGCTTGAATTCCCATTGAAGTACCATAACGGATCGTGTCCGCAATCATGATTGAAACTAGACCGATAATGAAACCTCCGCCGATTCCGTTGACGAAGATACCACTGAAGATCAGAGCTAAATTCTTTGAATAAGCACCAAAAGTGATAATTATTTGTCCAATAAAGGCAATGATAATACCTAGTAACATCGTTTTTTTCTTACCTAATTTGACAGAAACAAAATAGATAGCGACGACACCAATCAAAGCCGTCAACGTGAAACTATTGGCAATGGAAACTAAATTTTCATCGTGAAGAACGTATTTGAAATAGTAAATAGTTGTCTGATTCTTAATGGAAGTAGTTAACCAATAAAGAAAAATGACAATTGAGATAACTATCCATGGCCGATTCTGTTTAAGCATTTTCCAAACTTTAGAAACTGGTTGATGATTAATACTGTCATCAGTATAACGCTCACGAACATGGAAGAATGTGTTCAGAATTAAAGCTAAGGAAATAATCCCAAAGAGGATAATTGTTCCCAAAAAGCCTTTTTGTTGGTCACCTTTACCAAAGAAGTTAACTAAAGGAATGGTAAAGACGGCTACGATAATTTGAACGGAACTACCAGAGAATTGTCTGATAACACCTAATAAGGTTGTTTCCTGCTCATTATCAGTCATGGTAGGCAAGATGGAAGTAATTGGTAAATTAACAGCTGTATAAAAGAATCCTAATCCTAAATAGGTTATATAGGCCCAGATTAATTTTCCTGAATGTGGTAGAAAATTAGGTGTGACGAAAGTTAGGATTGCAAAGATGACATAAGGGAAGGAATACCATAGAAAGAAAGGTCGACTCTTACCCCAACGAGAGTGAGTATTGTCGATCATAATTCCGATAATCAGACTTTCAAAGACGTCAGCTGCTCTGGCTACGACGAAAAGAATGGCAACTTCACTAGCTGTCAATCCGAAAACGTCAGTATAAAAGAAGAGTAGATAGGTAGTCATCATTTGAAAAACTAGATTATCAGCGGCATCACTTAGGCCATAACTGATTCTTTCAGTTAATGAGGTGTTCCATTTATTCAAAGGAAACCTTATTTCTGTGCAGTTAAGCGACGGTAGAGTTCACGGCCGACAATATCGTTTGTCCACATCCAAGCAATGTGACCGAGTGCTTCAGAGATATGTTCTTCAGTAGGTTGATCCTTAGGACTTGGAACGGTCTTCATCATAGGCATGATTCCAATATGGAAGGCAACCCAAATGGCTAATCCAAAGATAGCTCCGGAACCTTTTCTGATGAATGGTTTATATTCTGCCAAAACTTCATAAATGATGGCAAATGATGTTGAGAAACCAAAATGCATCATAAAGCTTGCCCAAGGCATTTGATGACCAGAATATGTATAAGTTCCACGAGTGATTTTTTTAGGAATGCCCATTTGTTCCATTAAAGTTTGTGGAGGGTTCACAGCGTCACGTTCAGCTGTACGTGGTGGCAAAACATTCTCCCAACCTAATTTAACAAATCCAGAAACTATTCCAGCGGCTGTTCCGGCAATGACAGCGGCCTTCAAATTAGCTTTTTGTTCTTTATTCAAGTGCATATTTAATACCCCACTTCTATCATTATTTTAATTTTAGTATAAATCAGAGTGGGGACTAATTCAGGTAATTGGTCTTGCTGTAGAGGAAGAAAATTGACAATATGGAGTTTTAGACCCCTTTGGTCATAAATTCTTCACATATTGTTATAAATTAATTCGTAATTTGGAAACCGTATATTCATAAATTCCCGTTATTATTTAAGCATAGTCAAATAACAAAGAGGTGACCGGATGAACAAACAATCCTTTTAGAATTAATCCTTTTTTAAATATACTTATTGAAAACATAAAATGAATAGAAATAAACCCCTTAAAACTTATATACAAAATTAAAACCCTTATAAACTCAAGTAATATATCTTCCCCCCCTAAAAGATATATCTCAAGATAAAAATTTGAAAGAAGTGACCGGATGAAATTGGAAGCTGAGAGCTGTATTAATTAGATGATGAATTTTAGATTACTCACTTAACAAATAGAATAATCCCCTTATATATTAATTAAACCCTATTTTTTTAAAAGTTTAATCCCCTTATAAACACAAATGAAAAACTTTATTTATCTCCCCCCTTAAGATAAAAAGTTGAAAATAAGATATTTATCCTACATATAAATATCGTAAATAAAAAGTCTGCTATATTGGCAGACTTTTTTGATGTTCTTAAAATTTGTTTTTGGAGGTGGGGATGTGCTTAGATTGCCGTCCTCCGCAACAATAAAATTTGGCTGGAACGCCATGGGTCGACTTGAAGCTAATTATTTCACACTTCGTGCAAAATAATGGATCTTCAAGCTCGACCTTTCCCTAAGCAATAAATTGCTAAGGGAATCTCATGGCTGAGCCAATTTTATTGTTGCTCCGGACTAAATCCTACTTTGTTAATTAGTTATTAATTGGATTATGTAGAGTTAGAAAATCTCAAATAGCGTGGTTGATAGTATTTAATTACAGCTAAATTAGATAAGAATTATAAGACAGAACTACTATTTTAAAAATTTAGAAAAAAGGTAACCAATAGATCCGTTTATTAATCTGGAGTAAAAGTTGAAAATGCGGTCTCCAAGCCATGCCTACAGCGTTCCACTAGTATTTTCAACTTTTGTGGAAGATGGAATTTTTAATCAAACTTTCAAAAGAACCATTAGATCGGTTGTGAAGAATAATTTATTCATCCTTTTCCAAGTTTGCTAAAGGATAGGTATAGGGTAGGTGAGCGGTTTGTGGTACTTGATCCCAAGCGACTGGATAACCTGCTCCGTGAGCACAAAAGACTGAATCGGGTGTGTTTTCCAAATCGGAGACTGGTTGATATTGTGCTTCTTTTATAATTTCATCAGCATTGTGACAAGGGCGGTAACCGAGTACGATACACTCTAATTGTCCCTGACCATGTGTGTATGCTCGAACTTGTTTGCTATAACCTTGCATTTGGGATACTGGAGCAATTCCTGTTAAAACATTGGTTTGATTGTTGGTTACTTCTGGAGTGTCAAAGGTTCCGTTCATTTTTTGTATGTCATTCATGGCACGACCGACTTGATCTTGTTCGACTTCTAGTCGAAATTGATACCATGGTTCTAATAACTGACAGCCGTCATACTGTTTGAGCATCATCAATCCTTGTCGGACAGCTCTCCAAGTTGCTTCACGGAAATCGCCACCAACGGAATGGACATTGCTAGCACGGCCACTGATGAGGGTAATTTTCATATCGGTAATTGGGGCACCAATTAAAACGCCGAGATGTTCTTTGGCTCCTAGGTTGGATAAAACTTGATGTTGCCAATTACGTCCTAAAGTATCGAGGTTACATTGTGAATCGAAAGTTAAACCACTGCCAGGTTTAGCTGGCTCCATTAATAGATGGACTTCGGCATAATGACGAAGCGGCTCAAAGTGGCCGATACCTTCAACTTTTTTGGTAATGGTTTCTCTGTAAAGGATACTGCCTTCACTAAATGCGACGTTTAAATTAAATCTTTGTAAAAGTAATTGTTGAAGCACTTCTAATTGGACTTCACCCATTATTTGTACACGGATTTCCTCTAGTTGGTTAGACCAAGTGACATGCAATTGTGGATCTTCATCTTCTAGTTGTCTTAAAGCAGTTAGACAAGTATGTAAATCGTTGTCTTTAGGATCGACGGTATAGGTTAAGACAGGTTGAATTGTAGGATCACTAGCATTTTTTTCTTTGTCCAAACCTTGACCAGGATAAGTATTTGTTAAACCAGTCACTGCACAAATTTCACCGGCAGGAACTTCTTGTTGTAATTCAAACTTGGCTCCGTTGTAGATGCGGACTTGATTAGATTTTTGATCTTCAAACAAAATATCTTTGTTATGTAAAACTCCGCCGGTCACTTTGATCCAAGTTAAACGTTCATCATTTTCATCATGTGAGATTTTAAAGACCTTGGCTCCAAAATCAGTATCATATTTAGCCTCAGTAGTCCAGGTTTCAAAGCCTTGAAGAAGTTCATCAATTCCGGAAATCTTCAAAGCCGATCCGAAGTAACAAGGAAAAATTTGACGTTTTTGAATCATTTGACGAATAGTATCGTCTGATAGTTCGTTAGAAAAGGCAATGCAACCGGGAGAAAGCTTGTTTTGTAAGTCTTCAAGTACTTGAGCTTGATCAACTCCGGCAGCATCAATTTTATTAATAAAAATAAAGGTTGGGATATGGTAGTTTTGCAACAAGTTCCAAAGTGTTTTGGTGTAGCCTTGGACGCCGTCTGTAGCGGAAACTACCAAAATAGCATAATCTAAAACACTCAAAACTTGTTCAGTTTGGGATGCAAAGTCGACGTGTCCGGGAGTATCCAAGAGGGTCAACTTCAAATTTTCGTATTGTAAATTGGCTTGATGGGAGAAGATAGTGATGCCGCGTTTCTTTTCTAAGTCGTCGGAATCCAAAAAAGCATCGCCGTTGTCAACACGACCTAATTTACGTAATTGGCCAGTCTTATAAAGTAAAGCCTCGGAAAGGGTAGTCTTGCCGGCATCAACGTGTGCCACGATTCCAGTTACGATATGTTTCATATGATAAATCTCCTCTCAAAAAGAACTTATTATATATTTTACTATCACTTTTGTCTAAAAAAGACGGTTCGTCAAATTTTCTTCACAATTACTTATCATTTATTTCGTAATTTACTAATCATATATTCATAAATTCCCGTTATTATTTAAGCATAGTCAAAAGCAAAGAGGTGATCGATGATTATAAAAACTTCTCCACGAAATACTAAATTACTTAAATGAAAAATTAAACTATAAAATAAATAATCTTTTTAAACTCTAATCTCCCCTAAAAATAGATATATCTCCTCCCCAAAGATATAGAATTTTACAAACTTAAACAGAAAGAAGAAATTGTTATGAAAAAGACAAATACAAAAAGAGCTCGCCTTATGGCAAGCTCTTTTCTTTGTGTAAATAACATGAATTGGATTTGTAGGATCTGATTTGTCAGATGTTATTTATTACTTTTGAAACTAGCAGCTTTTTCATCGTTGCAGTATAAGAAGTGTCCGGGAAGTACTTCTTGTAGTCTTTGATCGTCTTCAAATGGACGTTTGTGATCGAAATCGATTCTAGTTCTCTTAGTTTCAATTTCAGGATCAGGAACGGGGATAGCTGAAAGCAAACTCTGTGTATAAGGATGAAGTGGATTGTTGTAAATTTCATCTGAGTTAGCTAATTCAACGATCTTACCACGATACATAACGGCGATACGGTCGGAAATGTATTTAACCATTGAAAGATCATGGGCGATGAATAGGTAAGTTAAACCTTGTTTCTTTTGAATATCTTGCATCAAGTTAACAACTTGAGCTTGGATAGACACATCAAGGGCTGAAATGGGTTCATCAGCGATGATGAATTGAGGGTCAACAGCTAAGGCTCTAGCAATACCGATACGTTGTCTTTGTCCACCAGAGAATTCGTAAGGGTAACGAGTCATATGTTCAGGGTTCAAGTTAACCATGTCGAGTAATTCACGGACACGTTTGTCACGTTCGTCGTCATTTTTAACTAAGTGGTGAACATCAAGTCCTTCAGCGATGATATCTTTAACTTTCATTCTAGGATTCAATGAAGCATAAGGATCTTGGAAAATCATCTGCATTTCACGACGGAATTCCTTCATCTTAGAACCATGACTCTTAATTTTACTAATGTCTTGGCCATTGAAATAAATATGACCATCAGTTGGATTATAAAGTCTGATGATACTACGACCAGTAGTACTCTTACCAGAACCAGATTCACCAACTAAACCGAAGGTTTCACCTTTATAAATGTCAAAGGAAACATCATCAACGGCCTTAACCATGTTAGGTTTACCAATGTTAAAATACTGTTTTAAATTTTTTACGGATACAATTACTTGTCTTTCGTCAGCCATTATTTCACATTGCCTCCTAACTTCTTAAATTTTTCAAAACGATTAAGGATACTTGCTGGTGGTGTTACCTTTGGAGCATTTGGATGAAGTAGCCATGTTGCGGCGTAATGGTGCTTAGAAACTTTGAAGAATGGTGGTTGTTGCTCTTCATCAATTTCCATAGCGTAAGCATTACGAGGTGCAAAGGCGTCACCCTTTGGTGGGTTCAAAAGGTTTGGTGGTGTACCAGGAATAGAGTTCAAACGATCTGATTCGTTGGTATCTAGTGTTGGCATTGAATCTAGTAGACCCCAAGTATAAGGATGTTGAGGGTTGTAGAAGATGTCGTTGACTGAACCAAATTCAACCAAACGTCCGGCATACATAACTGCTACACGATCAGCGATACCAGCCACAACACCTAAGTCATGGGTGATAAAGATGATTGAAGTACCAATCTTTTGTTGTAATTCTTTTAATAAATCAATGATTTGAGCTTGAACAGTAACGTCAAGGGCTGTTGTTGGTTCATCGGCGATTAGAATTTCTGGGTAATCAACGATGGCAATAGCGATAACGATACGTTGTCTTTGACCACCTGAAAATTGGTGAGGGTAGTCATTCATTCTAGCTTTAGGATTAGGAATACCTACTAAACGTAGAACTTCTTCAGCACGCTTGAGAGCGTCTTTCTTAGAAACGTTATTGTGAATCAATAATGGTTCCGCAACTTGCTTACCGATTGTCATAGTGGGGTCAAGCGATGTCATAGGGTCTTGGAAGATCATGGAAATCTTATTTCCACGAAGTTTATCCATTTCCTTATCAGTTTTTTGTAAGAGATCGTCTCCATGATAGAGCACTTCTCCCTTTGAGATTGTTCCGTTCTTAGCTAGTAATTGTAGAATTGAACGAACTGTGATGGACTTACCAGAACCAGATTCACCAACGATTGCTAAGGTTTCACCGGCGTTTAAATGGAAGCTAACACCACGGATAGCATGAACGACACCATTATAGGTATCGAAATCAACATGCAAATCTTTTACTTCTAAAATTTTATCCATTGTGATTTCTCCTTAGTTAGTTTTCTGATGATTGTGGGTCAAAGGCATCACGTAGACCATCACCTAGAAGGTTTGTGGCAATCATGATAACACTCAAGATAATAGCTGGAGCCCACATTTGATATGGTAAGAATCTAAAGGCTTTTTGACCATCTGATAGAAGGGTACCTAATGAAGCGTTTGGAGCAGGAATACCAATACCAATGAAACTTAGGAAAGCTTCGAAGAAGATGGCATTTGGAATAGTGAACATTGTTTGAATAATAATTGTTGATGAAAGATTAGGAATTAGATGCTTTGTAGCAATCTTCATTGAAGGTTCGCCTAAAGTTCTAGCAGCTAAAATATATTCTTGTTCTTTCAATTGGAAGGTTTGCGCCCGGACCAGACGAGCCATCGTGACCCATCCAGTAATGGCAATCGCAATAACGATTGATGTCAAACCTGGTTTTAGGATGATCATCATTAAGATAACAACAATCAAGTTAGGAATAGATGAAACAATTTCAACGATACGTTGCATGAATGTATCAGTTTTGCCACCTTTCCAACCAGAAACGATACCGTAAGGTACACCGATTAGAAGGTCAACTAGAGTAGCAAGTACAGCAACGACTAATGAAAGTCTTGTACCATAGATAATTCTTGATAGAAGGTCACGTCCAAGGTAATCAGTACCTAGAATGTAGAAGGTACCTTTAGGAGCATCAGCTTGTTTATAAGCATCAACCATGTGTCCACCCATATTTTGATAACCATTCATACCAGGGATATTTAGGTTACCCAACTTAGGAGGCAAGTTAGACATTGTAACTTGTTGTGCATTTGGATTATGTGGGGCAATGATTGGAGCCAAGATTGAAATAACGACGATGATTGAGATCAGCGCTAAACAAACAACGGCTACTTTATCTTTGAACAAACGACGACGAACATCCTGCATGTATGTAAGTGAAGGAGTACCAATTTTTTCTTGGTCTTTATTATTTTCGTCGTGAATTAATCTGAATTTTTCCTTAGGAATTTGAGGAATCTGTTCCATTATTCTTTACCTCCGTTTCCTAGTCTGATTCTTGGATCGATGAGACCGTAAAGGATATCAACGATTAAGTAAACTATGATTAACAAGAATGAATAGAAGATTGTAAGCCCCATGATTGTAGGGTAGTCATTTGTAGTAATTGATTTAACGAATTGTTCACCGATACCAGGAATTGAGAAGATATTCTCAACAACCATGGAACCAGTCATAACTGAAACGGCCATAGGTCCAATAATAGTAACAACTGGGATCAATGAGTTACGAAGCGCATGCTTAGCAACAACACCCCAACTTGAATTACCTTTTGACTTAGCCAATTCAATGTAATCACTACTCATAACATCCACCATTTCGGTTCTCATAAATCGAGCAACAGTACCTAATGGTAAGGCCGATAGAGCAAGTGTTGGTAGGATACTTGATTGGAAGTTATCCCAAAGAGCAACTGGGTAGATCTTCCATTTGTAGGCTAGGTAGAACTGAAGTAAAACAGCTAAAACGAAAGATGGAATTGATAGACCAAGGATTGAAATGAATGTTGCAAGTGTATCAACCCATGTGTTTTTACGAATAGCAGCGAGGGCACCTAGAAGGATACCACCGATAGTACCAACGACCATAGCTTGAGCACCAATTTGCATTGATGGAGCAAGTCTTTGGCCGATTAATGCTGTAACAGGTTCGTTATTGAATTGGAAAGAAGTACCAAGATTACCTTGTAATAATCCCCCAATGTAACGAATATATTGAACAAATACTGATTGATCCAATCCATATTGGGCTTTAACGATCTTCAGTTGCTCCGCAGACATACGGTTTTGGTTGGAAAACGGAGTACCAGGAAGCATCTTCATCATGAAGAAAGTTATCGTCGCAATAATGAAAAGGGTCAAGAATAAATAAAGAATTCTTTTGAGAATATATTTAGCCATTATTTAATCTCCCTCAACATAATTATTTTTTGTAGGCTGTAACTAGATTATAACTACCATTTGGTGTGATTTGGTAACCCTTAACGTTACTTCTAGTTAAGTTAGCTTGATATGATTGGTACAAAGGAATAGCGCCTTGTTCATCAGTTAAGATCTTAGTTGCTTGTAAGAGATCTTGCCATCTAGCTTCTTCATTTGTAGCATCGGTAGTCTTAGATTTATTAATCAAAGCATCATATTGAGCATTTGAGTACTTACCGTTGTTTTGAACGTTACCAGTTGTAAAGATATCTAGGAATGTAACAGGATCTGGGTAATCGGCGTTCCAACCAGTAACAACAATATCGAAGTTACCAGATGTTGATTTATCTAGACGAGACTTAAATGGTACGTTTGATAAAGTAATCTTGATACCTGGCAAATTCTTTTCCATTTCTCCTTGAAGGTATTCGTTTTGTTTCTTGGAATTATCTGTATCGTCACCTAGGAGAGTGAAGCTAAGATTCTTTTGACCAGTTTCTTTGATTCCTTCCTTCCAAAGCTTTGTAGCTTCTTTAGGATTGTATTCTGTGTATTGATTTGATGATTGAAGCATTTTTTCTTTAGTGAAATCAACTTTAGTTGTTGGATTGTATGACATGCCGACAGGAACAATAGTATGTTCGATACCACCAGTCTTACCAAGAACGTTGTTAGTTAATTGTTCACGGTTGATTGACATTGAGATAGCTTGTCTGATCTTGGCATTTCTGAAGAATTTGTATTTCTTTTGGTTCAATTCAAGATAGAAGTTAGCTGTTTGTTTATCCATTGAGAAAGTCTTGTAACTGGATACTTGACGAGCTGTATCTCCACCAAGTTTTTCGTAACGGTTGATTCTGTTAGCATCGTAAAGGTTTAAACCAGTATTGGCATCCTTAACAACGTAATACTTCAAAGTCTTTAATTTAACAGACTTAGCGTTCCAGTACTTGTTGTTCTTAACTTCAGTCCAACTGTTTTTAGAAACATTCCAGTTAACTAATTTGAAAGGTCCATTGAAGACCATTCCAGTACTGCTCAAACCATATTGTTTGCCAGCTTTTTCAACTGCAGGTTTGTATTGAGGGTAGAAGGTTGAACTAGCCATCAAAGTATTAAAGTATGGAATAGCATTTTCCAAAGTTACTTCAAGTTTATATTTACCCAAAGCTTTAATACCTAAAGTATTTACAGGCTTCTTACCGGCATTGATCTTGTCAGCATTTTTGATACCGGAATAAATATAAGCGTATTGTGAAGCAGTTTTTGGATCAACGGTTCTTCTCCAAGCATAGACAAAGTCATTAGCTGTAACAGGTTTGCCGTTTGACCATTGTGTATGTCTTAAATCGAAAGTATAAGTCTTACCACCATTAGTTGGTTTAACAACTTTCTTGGCAATGGCTGGTTTCAAATCTTTACCATCGTATCGATAAAGACCTTCCATTGTGTTTGTTAAGTGTTGAGCACCAATAGCATCAGTGTTCATAGATGAATCCATAGTTGCAATAACATCTCCGGAGTTAATTGCAAGTGTATTTTTACTGTCTTTTTCAGTAGCGGAACCACAACCGCTTAGAACTAATACGAATAGAAATATCGGTAACAATGCAAGTAAATACTTCTTAGATTTCATTGTTTGACCTCCCCAAAATTATTATTCTTAGAATGTACTAATGAACATTAAAAACAAATCGCCCTTAATTAGAAAAATTCTAATGTTTTATAAAATAATAATACATTATGTATAAAAATGCAAAAAAAAATAGAGCCATCTATTTGTTAGATGACTCCATTTCGATGTAATTATTAAATCTTTCTAATTCTTCAGGGCTTAGATTGGCGGTAATTAAAGATCCGGCGTTGGTAAACTCTTTTTTAGTTACTTGAGAATTTCTTAAAATTTCTTCAGTAACTTTTTGTTTGTCATAAGGAATTAGAAGAGTTGCTTCTTTGTAATTAGCGAAAATCTTTTGTTTGATCAATTGAATTAGAGTTTCAATTGACTTGCTATCGAGAGCGGAATAATAAATATTGTCGCCCTCAATAGAAGGAAATTGTTGGTCAGGTTTAAGATCAGCTTTGTTGAATGCATAAATCATTGGTTTATCGACCACACCAACTTCTTTCAAAGTCTTTTCGGTAACCTCAAGCATGTTCTTCCAATGTGCATCACTAATATCGATGACCTGGATCAAGATATCAGCATCCTGAGCTTCTTTTAGGGTTGTCTTGAATGATTCAACCAAGTTATGTGGTAACTTGCTGACAAAGCCAACAGTGTCGGATAACAAGAAACTAGTGTTATCAGCTAAATCGATTCGGCGAACACTAGTATCAAGTGTTGCGAAGAGCATATTCTTTTCAAAAACCTTACGGTCGTCAGAATCTTCCTTGTTAAAATTCAATAGGCCATTCATAGTAGTCGACTTACCAGCATTGGTGTAACCAACTAGAGAAACTAAAGGTAAGGATGTATTAGTACGACGTCTGCTTTGAACGTTAACAGTCTTATCAACTGTCTTCAATTCGTTACGCAAAGCCGTGATTCGTTTACGAATAACTCGACGATCAAGTTCTAGCTTTGATTCACCAGCACCACGGTTGGCTAAACCACCAGAAGCGGATTGTTGATCCAATGGATTACCTGATGGATGAATTCTAGGGAGTTGATATTGTAATTTGGCAATCTCAACTTGAAGTTTGGCCTGTTTAGTTTGAGCACGATTAGAGAAGACTTGAAGAATCAATTCAGTTCGATCCATGAAACTCAATTTAGTTTCTTTTTCCAAGTTTCTGATTTGTGAAGGGGTTAATTCGTCATTTAAAACGATAATTTGAACATCATCCGCATTGGCAATTTCTTTGATCTCAGTAACCTTGCCAGAACCAAAGTAAGTTGCACCGCTGACAGAGTCAGATTTTTGAGTAATCGTATCAGCGACTTCCATGTTGTTAGCTTCAACTAATGAAGCAAGTTCTTGCATTGTGTACTCGAAGTCAGGCTGTAGGTGACTAACTCCCGCCACAATAACGCGTGTTTTTTCGTATGTTAATTTAGATTCAGTCATAAATCCTCCTGGTGGCACTATTTACCCCAGGGATAATAATGCCTTTTTATTATTTGTGTGAAATGATATCTGTTCTTAAGCGCATGATTTCAATACATCCTTTCAATAAACTGTCTAAATAATAACATGTAAGTCCATTTCACGCTATATAATAGGTAGAAAACGATTACTTAATTAAAATATGAATTAGAAATTGACTACTTAGAGTATAATTACAAATATATTTGTATAGGGGAGATTAATTATGAACGATAAGACTGAGGAATTAATGAAGTTAGTTGATGCAGCTGCTCAGGAAGATGTTGTTAAGGCGGACGAAGATCTTTATGCTGCAATGGTTAAAGCTTATAAAGATTTGAGTGAGGACAAGAATATTGTAAGTGTCAGTGGCAAGTTGAGTAGTCAAGTTAATCGTTATTTATTAACACATCAATACAAAGCACCTAAGTCAGTTGTTGAATTGGGACAAAAGTTACAAAAACCTATCGCTGATCGTTGGGGTCATGTTAATCCAACTAATTTGGGTTAGTGGTTTTGAAGTGGGATGTGCTTAAAATTGCCGTCTTCCGCAAAAGTTGAAAATGCTGGTGGAACGCTGTGGGCTCGGCTTGAAGCTAATTATTTTACACTTCGTGCAAAATAATGGATCTCCAAGTCCGGCCTCATTGTAAGTGGCAGAGCCACTAACAATGATTTCACAGCTGACCGCATTTTCAACTTTTGCTCCAGACTGGTAAACTGCGCTATTCATTATTTTGTTCTTAACTAAATATTTGAAATAAAAATAACAGTACCTGTTTAGAATAAGCGCATGTCTTGCGTTTCTAAATGGATACTGTTTTTAATTTCTGAATTATTTGAAATAAGTAATAAAAGATACTATCTAGTCGGGAGCGACAGCTTTGTGGATGCTCAATGCTGAGATTTTTCTTAACGATTTATCGTTTAGAAAAAGGCTGGACTTGGAGACAATTGTGATTTTCAATTGGCTTCAAGCCATGCCCAGCATGTTCCAGCATCCACAAAGCCGAGTGGACGACGGAATTTTACACTAACTATAATTGAGAAAGAGCCTGAAATTCTATAGTCGTAAATCGTTTTTTTTCTTAGGCTTGGGTTTACGGAAGAATCCCATTAGGAAACATATAATAGCTGAAATAATAAAAATAGCATCAATGAGGCCCCAGATTTGTTTGGTGGAGTGATCAATAAAAATAATTCCGACAACTAATAGGATAACGCCGTACCAAAAATTCATCGTTTTGTAAAATTGTTTATTCATTAAATATTCTCCTGAACCGTAATTAAGGTATACTTTAAATTATACACCATCGGGTAATAGTAAATTTTGGTATCTATTGAAGTAAAAATCGGTTATATTAATTGGTGGGTGAGTAAATAAATGGATCATTCAAAACAAAGATTATTGCTTTCATTGTTGGTTGAATTTAGTAATTCTTTTTCTAAACAGATCAATGAGTCAGCGATTAACCAAAAAATGGAACATTATATCAAGGATACCGTTCAGGAATTTGTTGAAAAACAATATCGTGGGACTATTTTTGATAAAGAATTCAAACAAATGATTGAAGAGGTTAATGATGCCAGAGATAATGAGCATCTAGTATTCAATTACTATACTGAAAAACTTTGGAAGGAGATATCTCAATTGTCACAAAAGACAACTAGTTTCTCTAACGCTTATTCAATTATTGATATTCTAGGAAAAAATAAAGATGCCTTCTTTTAATTTAAAGAAGACATCTTTTTTTGATTAATTCTAATAACCTAAACTAACGTTGTGATTAGCTTTATTAACAATTTTTACTGAATTGAGACTGTCGAGAAATTTATTCAATTTTTCGATGGTTTCTTTTGGATTGTAGACAAAGTCTCTTGAATAATCGAGGTTGATTTTTTGACCATTTTTCAAAACTACATCTAAGCTGTTTTGGCTTTTAGCAATGGCGATAGAACTAGAGAATAGTCCTAGAGCTCCAGAAAAAGGAACTGCCATTGGTGTAGTGGCCTGTTTTAAATCGCCATTAACAGTGATTGATTGAATGTCCTTAACGGAAAATGATTTTAAAGGGCTTGATAGAGGCAATAGCATCATTAAGAGAACATTGTCAGGATTATTAACATCGTTGTATTTAATGGTTCCGTCGTTAACTTGCCAATAGTTGAATAATACTGATGAAGCTCTCCAATAGTGTCCCAAGAACACTAATAGAAAGAATGCTGTTCCAAAAATAAAACCGATACTACCTGATGAAAAGATATCACTAAACATGAATCCTATTACTAAACCCATTATAAGACTTACAATAAGAGGTCTGAAACTAACTTTTTTCCCGAATTTCAACATAATAAACATTCCCTTCAAAATACTTTAAATGGCCTGAATATATGACTAAAACTTTGGTACTTTTGATAGCTTAAATATACATCTTTATTATAATACAAATAAAAAAATATCATGAACAACCGTTAATTTATTCTTGAATAAAAAATATTAAATTAAAAATTTAAAGGGTTTCTTTGATGAGGCTCTTGAGTTTGCGAGATTTTCAAATCGAAAATTTTCTGGTTTCACCATTAGAAAAACCAATTTCTCTATTAGCAAAGTTGATGTGGTGAATGTTTTCAGGATTAATGAGACAAGAACGACTGATTTTAAAGAGAAAATCATACTTGTTCTCTAGGTCAGCTAATTTTCCATAAAATTCAAATTTACCATTAGTTGAAAAAATATTGAGTCGATGAGGAATGTCAGAAGCCTCTACAAAAATAACTTCGGATTTGTCTAAATTGTAGACTTGTGTGCCGACTTCAAAAGAGAAACCTCGTTTTTGGACAGTTCTAGTTTCATCAATTAACTGTTGGGCATAAGTTAAAGTGTCGTAGATTTCCTGACGAAAATTCTCCAGTGGCTGATCCTTTTCGATGAAGTCTATTGCGGCAACTTTTCGTTTTAAAGTTAAAGGTGCCAGTTCATCGTGGGTGGTGACAAAAATAATTTTTGCTTGAACATCAACTTTGCGAATCTCTTCAGCCAATTGGATACCATCAATTTTATTCTGTAAGTCGATATCTAAGAAATAGATACCACTTTGAGGTTCTTCTTTCTCAAGATAAGTGAGAACATCGTTGGGATTGTTGGCGGTTAATTCGATTTTGAATAAGTCACTGTGAAAAAGGATATAGTTTTTAATCAAAGTATGAAGTTGTTCAAGTTGAGCAGCATCGTCTTCACAAACAATTATTGGATACATAAGTTAATCCTCCTTGGTGATTAAAATAATATTGAAACGGAACCATTTTTGGCTTTGGTTAGATTGGATGAATAAATTAGAATATTTTTTTCGAAGTGTCCTGATGTGTAATCTATCAAAGTGCTTTTTCTCTTCTGTTGCTGTATTAGGCTGATTGGCAATGGAATTATAAATTAGAAAAGCCAATTGTTGGCCTTCTTGGTTAATACTGAGGTAGATCTCACCGTTATCTTGTTTTTGTGTGAAGTAGATAGCATTATCAATAGCGGTGTCGAGTAGATTGATAAAATCAAAGATGTTGATAGGTAAGTCGTCTAGGTCTTGATTGCAAGTAAAGTGGCAGGCAATATTTTTTTGATTGATAGTGTTGATTTTACTGATCAAGAGACTCTTCAAATAGGAATTGTGAACATTTTTAATATCTTGAAATAGATCCATCGACAGATTATCCAAATAACCATCAGAGTAATTTTCCAATTTGTCTAAAGCTTGATTCATCGCTATGTTATCTTGTTCATCAACAACAGTTTTTAAGCTGAATAGCAAATTTTTATAATCGTGTTTAAAATGACGTAATTTTAATTGGTCACTTTCCAGTCGGTCAGTATAAATTTTGAGATTTTTAACTTGTTCTTCAGCAAATTTATCCTGGTAGGCCTTGCGATTTCGTAGTCTTCGATAAAGGAAAATCATGATGACGAAAATGGATTGGATAATGATGAATAATAGAGTTCCTAAAATGAAATAAGGGTAGTTTTTAAAACTTTGAACGAGAATTAAAATAGTAAAAAAGATTAGATAAACGTACCCTAAAATGATGGTTGTAAGTGGTGTCTTCTTATCTAAACGCTTATTTATATTGAATAAATTGTAAATTAGAATAAAAATAATTGAAATGACGATGATTGATAGATAAATGATAGTTAATTGAGGAAAAGAATTGGCATCTAAATTATCAACAGTAACCAGAATGGCGAAGATAGTCCCAGCTACAAAAATAGCTATGACTTTAACTGCTGCGGTGATAATGAAGACATTGAGCAAGTAATAGTCAATATCTTTAGATTTGCGAAGGTAGAAGTAAGTGAATATATCCAGTGGCGGCTTAGCAAAGGGAAGCAAACTTTCTATAATTGTGAAACCGATAATGAAACTAGGATAGAGAATTAACTTTTTCTTATTAGAAAGGCGATTTTGATAGAGATTACTGAAAAGAAAGAAGAAAAGAAACCAGTTGGAGAAGATGGTGAAAATTCGTGGACTAATAATTGACATGTGCATCACCTCCTAAATCAAGTAGTGTGATGTTGAGATTGAACCAGTCATTATTTTTCCGATATTGAACGAACAGATTGGGATACTTCTTTTTAATATCTTGAACGTTGACCATTCCTAGACCGGAGTGGTTCTTTTTGGTGGTGAAACCCTCTTGCATCATAGTTTGAATTTTAGTTTCGGAGTGAATCGTGTTGTTGATTAAGAAGGATAACTGTTGTTTTTCTTTAACGATAGCGATTTGAATCTGAGCACCGGTTTGTCCTTTAGTAGCCTCGATGGCGTTATCGATTGAAATACCTAAAAGTCGAACGAGGTCAAAAATATTAATATCAACCTCCTCAATGGTATTGCGACATTCAAAGTGACATTTGATATTATCCTGATGAATCAGGGTTAATTTACTGATAAAAAGACTCTTCAAATAGGGATTTTGCACGTTGTTTAGATCCTTGAATAATTGCATTGAAAGATTGTCGAAGTAACCGTCAGAGTACACTTCTAGTTTTTCTAAAGCTTGTTTCATTGCGGTATAATCACCATCACTGGCAACAGATCGAAGTGTTGCGATACCATCTTTGTAACTGTGTTCGAATTCACGAAGATGAAGATGATCTTTTTCAAGTTGGTCGGTATACATTTTTAAATTTTTTAGTTGTTCCTTCGTTAATTCTCTTTTGTACGCCAGTTGTTGCGTTTGACTAGCTTTACCAAAGAGAAGCGCGATAAAAACACATTGAATAATAATGAATGCGAAAACACCGATAGTTAAATCGGAATAGGCCTTATTTTCTTGAATAAAATGCATAAATACGTAAATTGCTATAAATACGTAAATTGCTATAAATAGATAAATTAATAAAAAACTGAGAAGCGATGAATGATCAATCTGCCATTTTTCTTCAATATCAAAACGTTTATAAAGAAAGATGAATACTACTGCGGTAATAAATTTGATTGAAAAGCTGGCGACTACAAAGAGCAGTATGCCTGAAATTGCATGAGTGGAGATCTTATCTGCAATTATTGTATCGGCTAAGGTTTCATAAATTAAACGTATTAGGGATGATAATAGAAGGGGATTTATTAGAGTTAAATTCCATTTTTTATGATGCCAGAGAACTAGATAGACAAAGAAAAACGTGATTAGATATGAATAATCTTTCAAAAGCATTTCTGACAAAAATGACACTAAAATGAATGCCAGTAAATAATATTTTTTAAAATGAAATAGTGAATAGAAAACACTATAAAAAATAAGCCATGCCAATAATTTTCCTATAGTGTAGATTATTGTCCCCACCTGTAATACACCCCTTTATATCGATATATTAATTATTGCATAATATTTAAAGGAACAATTTTTTTGTCGCGAAACGCACGAAATTCATTCATGAATCAAAACTCCCCAATTCAGGATATTGTTCACACTTATCTTTAAAGTAGTGCTATATTCTGGTCAATTAAATGAGAGGAAGTAATATCATGAGCTTTACGATAGGCAAATATATAGTGGGTATTGTGGTAATATTACTTGGTATTTATCAACTTCTTAATTCACGTAAGTATGTTCATGAGATTCAAAAAGACGGTAGTAAGACCACTTCTCATTTTGTAGGATATGCGGTGTGGTCTAGTTTCGTCGTTGGAATATTGATTATAGGTATGGGGATGTCAATTTTATCTATGAGATAGTTACGTCTAAAAAGTAATACGCAACAAAACAATTTCAAGTTGTTTTGTTGCGTATTTTTGTATCTCGAAAAATGGTCTTTTGATAGCATAAAAAGAAAAAGGATGAATCTCATGCGAAGAGGCTTTCGATTGTTGGCGTTAAGTTTAATAGTCTTGATAACTGGCTGTAGTGAGCAAGTAACTGGTAATGATTTGCCTGAAAAAATCAATTTAGAAACTAATTTTAAAACTGGTCTCGAGCAAAAACGATACGACTGGCGACGTCAAATTAGTCAAGTTCGGACAGTTAAACGGCAATATTCTGAAATTACCGATAATTATAAAGGTATTACTTTGGACCAATTCAAACGTCAAAATCGTTATGTGGTTAAAGGAAAAGTTTTAAATTTACAAAAAATCAAATGGTTATCACCACAGCCGGAAACTAAATTAACTTTAAAAATCGATCAGGTAATTAGTGGTAATAAAGGATTGAAAGGGAAGAGAGTTTATTTAAACTTTCCTGGTGGTTTTGGTCGCGAACGTGATATTTACGCCCAACCGACCAAACCAAATAATGAGATATTTTATCAGATTCCTAATGCACCGATACCGGAGATTGGTTCCAAGGTTATTTGCGGATTATTAAGTGATGAACATCATACTAATTCGCAGCTGGATCAACTCTATCTGTCAGATGTCGAACATACTTTTTGGGTAAAAAGAAATGGGCAGTATGAATTGAATAACCCGGCTTTTAAAAAAGTTAAGCGTGATTTAGCTATTTTTCAACTAACAAAAGAATTTAATCGAGACAATATCAGTAAATAAGCTGTTTTGTTTTAGGCGATAGATCTAATTTTTCAGGTGGAAAATCATTTAAAAAGATTTTTAATTTACCAATTGTTTCAGCGGGATGATCAACGTAATCGCGTGATAGATTCAAATTAATAATTTGACCATTATTTAGGAGTAGTTTCACTTCTACTGGATAGTGCATCATGACCATGAGGTTGTATAGAAATCCACCTTCAGTAGCAACAAATAGTGCTGATGAAAGTAAATCATTGGTCATGGGCAATCCAGTGATTTGAATCGATTTAATTAGTTTTTTATCAATTACTTTATAGGTGTTCAATTTAGGGATCAGCATGAGTAGAAGACGTTTGAATGGATTGCTTTTATCGTTATAACGGATAAATCTGTCACTAGAGTCCCAGTAATTAAAGATAGTTGGCAAAACAATTAGGTAGTGACCGATAAAAACTATTCCAAAAACGACAATAGCAATTCTGATACCTAGAGTTTTAGAAATATTAAATCCAAACAGGCTGCCACACAATAAGGCCCAAAATAGACTCATCAATAAAGGCCGATAATTTAGTCTTTTTCCAAATTTCAGCATAAGAGATCAGTTCTTTCTAAACCATATCCATACCCAATTTGCCCCTAATTTACCATAATTATTTGGTTTAGGTTTCATAAATATAAAGGACATTCTGTATAAGAAATTCGTTAGAGAATCTTGCTTAAATAGTTGCATAGCGGGGTATATTTCGATACTGTGTTAGTGTACTAGTACAGTGAGGACGTGTATCTGATGGAATATATCGAAAACATACCAATCTATTTACAAATTAAAGACTACTTGGAGGAAAAGATTATTACAGAGAGTTATTCACTGGGGGAACAAATGCCTTCAGTTAGGCAATTGGCCTTGGAATTGGCAGTGAATTCTAATACGGTTCAGAAGGCTCTCAAAGTAATGATCGAGGAGGGCGTCATTATTACATTACGTGGTAAAGGCAATTTTGTAACTGAGAATGCGGCAATAGTTGAAGAATTGAAGAATCAAATTGTTAGTGAGACCTTCGATTCAACGTACGACAAGCTACATTTATTAAAAATGAACAATCAGGAAATAACCAATAGTTTTTCAAATTACGTGAAGCAAAAGGAGAAAAATTTTGAGTAATGTATTGAAAATTGAAGAGCTCAATTATAAAAAAGGTGGCAAAAAGATTCTTGAGGATGTCAATTTAAAATTAGATAGTGGCAAAATTATTGGTCTCTTGGGTGAGAATGGTGCTGGTAAAACTACTTTGATGCGAATAATTGCCGGTGTTAATTCTGTTTCAGAAGGCGTTATAACGGTAAATGGAAATACTAAAAAAATTCTCATTAAAGAAAATGTTAGTTTGAGTGATCATCTTGATGGGTTTAAAGCTACTAACAAAATCAGTGAAATAGTACATTTTTATAATGCAGTTTATCAAGATTTCTCAATTACAAAGTATGAAGATATTGCTAATTTCTTAGGATTAGACATGACTAAGAAGTTAGCGGCACTGTCTACAGGTACCAGAGGAAAACTGGTTATTGCTTTGACATTGGCTAGATCAGCTAAATTGTATTTGTTGGATGAGCCTCTAAGCGGTATTGATAGTATTTCACGTAAAAAAATCATTAGCAGTATTATTCGCTGGAAAGACGATGATTCGACCATTATTATTAGTGATCACTATGTTACAGCTATCGCCAGTTTATTAGATGAAGTAGTAATTATTAAAAATCAAAAAATTAGAGATTTAATTCCGGTTGAGCAAATTCAATCTGACTATCATTTGGGAATTGAAGCATATTATGAAAAAGTTTATCTAGGGGAAATACAATGACAAGAATGCGAACCTTGAATAACCAATTATTCTTCAATCGTTGGAAGATGATTAATCTAGTGTTCCTAATTAATTTGATGGCCTTTGGTATCGTTATGTTAATAGATGTGGTATCTAACAAGATGACTTTCAAATTAGTTATGTTTGATAAATGGTATATGTATTATATGTTGCTTACTTTCGTTGCTTACCTTGTCACTTGGGTATTATTGGCGAAGGATAACGAGCAAGTACTTTTTAGTAGTAAATATCGGATGATTCCAATCACGGAATGGAAATTATATCTCAGTAATATGTTAAGTTCCCTTTTAGCATTGATTTACTTCTGGTTTTTAGAAGGCATAGTTAATACTATTTTTGGTTCCATTCAAGCAAATCATTTTTTAGTTGGTAATGCTTTAACTAGTATTTTATACACGAAAGCATATTATAAGCTACCTAATGTAGATATGACTGTCAGATCCTTTATTATAGGTTTTCTTTCGATTACTTTGGTTTGGAGCATTGTTACATTAGTACATTTTTTAATCAGTCTAATTTCTGACAAATTTGCTTTGAAAAAGAAGAGGGTTATTAAATATGTTTTATATTTTTTGATTACCTACATCTGTCTTATGATTTTCAATTCCACAGTGTCAGGTGTCTTCGTTTTAATGTATGGTGATGGTTTCAACGTTTTAGAAAAAATAAACAGTATGTTGCTGACTAGTATCTTTATATTTATCGGTTGGATCGTAGTTTTGACTTTAATAAATATCTATTTGTTAAAGAAACATATTGAGACGGATTATTAGGAGGCCAGTGATGAATAGTGCTTTAGGTGTAAGCAAACATTTAATATGGAATAAATTTAAGTTAATGAGTTTTATTTTGTTAGTTAATATCATTGAGTTGGTTCTATTAGTGCCCTTGGATTGGGGATCGATGTTTTTACAAAGTTATCCCTTAGGTAAAGTGATTTTTAGTTCACTGATAGTTTATTTGTTAGGGGCGTTATTCCTAATAAGGGAGAATGAACAGGTCTTTCTTAATAGCAAGTACAGTTTGATTCCTGTCACAGAGATAAAAATCTATTTTAGCAATTTGATTACAACCTTTTTAGCTTATTTATATTTTTGGATTTTAGAAACGAGTATTTTTTTAACAGCTTTTTGGATTATTGATAATGATAGTTTGATTTTTCATTTGCAAAGTATTGTAAAGATGGGACAAATTGATTTAATAATTAAAGCTATTACTATGTCCTTACTAGCAATCATATTAATTTGGACCTTAAGTACCTTTGTTCATTTGGTGTCACAATTGTTACCATTACAAAATCAGAAATTAACTACAGTCATTTTTTATTTGTTGGTCGCCGCGATGGTCTTTTATATTGGTTACATTAATATATGGAATTTAGATACCATGCGAGTTGATTGGTATATTGAAGTGAAAAATCATATTTTTGGTAGGACAGTGGGTTTTGATTTAATTGGAATAGTTGTCCTTACTGTTCTTAATATAATGATATTGAAAAAGTATAGTTCTATAAAATAATATTCGTTCATGATTAAGAAACCCTATATTGAGGTAATTATTTTATTTTCTGATGGGGAATAAGGTAATATGGAATCAATCTAAGAGAAAGGAAGAAATATATGTGAAGTTCAATAATGATTTTTATAAGAGTAAATATTTTTGGCTAGGATTGGTTGGAATTTCTTTCACTGCGGGTTTTCCATGGAGTAATGTCTGTTCAGTTCAGGGGATCTTTTACTTAATAATTATTGTTATAGGGGCTACATCAATGATCGGATCAGTTTTTAATTTCTCTAGATATTTTTCATAACGACTGCATAACGATGATGAATGCAGTAAAATGGAATTAATGAAAGAAGCTGATTCCATGAATGGAAAAATTATTGGTATTTTAGCAATTTTAATTGGAATTTGGCAAATAGCCATCGCTCAAAAAATGTATCAAGATATCAGAAGAACAGTTAAACAACCTAAACTGAGTATCTTTTTTGGAGTGACGGTTTGTCTAATTATCGGCGTTATATTCTTAATGATTGGCGGATCCTTACTGCGATAAAGTAAGTAGAGATTTTCAATCATCAGCGTGATGAATCTAGAATGATTCGTCACGTTTTTTTTATGCTTTGACAACCGATAAGTGCGTGCAAAAAAACCTGATTCGACAATATAATCTGGGTGTGATCAGGAAAGAATTGGAATTAAATTTTGAAAGAAGGTAATTTCTATGATCAAATTTGGTAAAAGAGTAAATTATAGACCCTTAATGATTAGTTTGGTTTTAAGCTTGTTGCCGGGATTCATAGTTTCAATGACGTTAAATAAAGTTGGTGGTTTGATATTGGGTGTCGCTATCTTCCTTATATCATTTATCGGCTATTACTTTAGAATTCTGCCGGTTCTTTTCAATTATTGGGAAGTTGGAAATGGATATGTTCAGTATATCGACCTAAACAGTAATTCAGAACGTTTTAAGGCTTTGTTACTACCATTTTCAATTCACGCGAAGACGATTGATTTTAATTCTATTAAGTCGGTAACTATTCAAGGCAATTTATCTGAATCAGAAGAAATGCCAATGGCAATTCCATATAGTGGCTATCTGGCCGTTATTACGGCAGTTCTTTCAATTATCCATAATCCAGTCGATATAACTTTTATATTGACCGATGGAACTGTAGTTACTGTTAGTGCTGCACGTGACTTGGCTTATGGAAAAGATAAAGCTATTGAAAAGTTAGAGGAAACATTTGATCAAATGTCAGTGGCTAAGATCAAGGTTATTGATCAAACCAATCATAAGGTTAAATTGATTTAAAGGATAAATTGAAGATCATTCTCGTGTCCTTAATGGTTATAATTTAATTAATGAAAAGGGTGTGGGAGAAGTGAATTTAGCCAAGAATATCGTTAAATATCGTAATAGAAATAAAATGTCGCAAGAACAGTTGGCTGGAGCTTTAAATATTTCTAGGCAGTCGATTTCCAAGTGGGAAACGGGTGAAAATTTACCCAGTATTGATAACCTGATTTCTTTAAGTGGATTGTTGGATATTTCTTTGGATGAGTTGATAACTGGGGAACCGTATCTCCATTTTCCATTCAACTATGGTAAACCCAAAAATCATTGGCCACAGATTATTTTAGTGATAGTAATGGTTATTTTTACGGCAAGTTTAACTACACTTTTTGGTAGAACTCCTTTAATAAAAATATTTGATATTATTTTTGGGATTTTAATTTCGTATACTTTTGTGACAAGAATGAGTTTTTATGATTTTAAGAGATATTGTAATTATTGGACTTTACAAAAAAGTGGAATCACTTACGCGGTAGATAGTGAAGACGATATTTCTTTTGGAAAAGATTTCCTTATGCCATTGATAGGGCTTTTGAATATACGTTCAACTAAATTCATATCGTATAAACAAATTAAGAGTATGGAAATATACCTAAAACTGTATGGATATAACCCTAGTAAGGAACTGACGTTAATGGGTGGTGCTGGTATTTCGGCAAGTTCCATGGTGGAACAGTTCGAGTTGAGAATAACTTTATTGGATGGTAAAAAAGTTAATTTGAATCTCAATCAGTATTATTGGAAAGACAGTAAGGAACGAAAGATGTTGGGTACGATTGTTACTTTTCTCAAGCGAAAGCATTTTGAATTCATTGATAAACAAGGAATTGCTGATCTTTTACGAGATGGTGATGGCAGTTTGACTCAAGAACTCTATGAACAACGAGATGAAAATTAAAAAAGAACGCTAATTTTAGCGTTCTTTTTGGTTACCACCATTTGATATAATTAATTTCTTTTTTTCGAATCTGGTAGCCATGTTTTTCATAAAATTGATGAGCAGATTCTCTTTCAAAACCGGAGACTAAACGGATTCCCAAGCTGCCTTCGGATTTGGCCCATTTTTCAGCGGTTTCTAATAAGGCTGAACCAATTCCGATATGTTGATATTGGTTATCAACGGCTAAAGTAATAACGTTCTTGAGACTTTGATGATAGGTGTTTTCATAATCACTCATCTGAATATATCCGACTACTAGTTCATCCTTGCAAGCCACGAATAATTTGCTATTAGGTAAAGATAGAATTTTGGCGACTTGGTTGATAGTTTCGTCTAATGGAAAATCATATTCTAGACTATCGCTATTGATACGGTGAATTGCTTTGGCATCATTAATATTTGCTTCTCTAACATTCATTTTCGGTCTCCCAGCTTGATAATATTTAGTTATGTCCCATCAAATAAATTGCTAAAACGACGAAGAAAGTAGAGATAATCTCTAAATACCAGATAAGAATTACCTCAGATCTAGGGAATTTATGATGAGTTCTCATGCCCGTACGAACTCCCTCAATCATTAAGGCGACAGGCGAATAGACACAAAGGGCAGTTAAACTAAAAGCAAACATGTTGACCCAAGCGTGACCGGCATTCTTTTGAACAAGGCTGAGTGAAAGTGTACCCATTAAAATAATCGTTGGAGCTACTTCAATTGTTTTACGCATAATCGTTTTCCCCCATAATATCGTTTATCCTTATTAGGCTCTCAATAGATATTTTTAGCAACCAATTTTGAACGAAAAATCAATTTGTTCTATACATCGATTCACACGACCATTAAATAGGTGGTTAAGGACAGAAATAAGATAGAGATTATGGCTAAATACCAAATGAGACGTAATTCGGAACGCGAAAATAATTTATATTTTTTCGCTCGAATAGTTTCTACTATTAAGGCTACGGTTGGATAAATACATAGTCCTAATAAACTAAAAGCAAAAGGATCAATCCATGAGTTTCCATCGGATCTTTGAATAAAGCTAAAGATTAATATGATAAACAGAATAAAAGTTGGACTAACTTCGATAATTTTACGCATGAGGATCGCCCTCTTGAGATAATTCTTCATTTTCACCGCTATTAAGCATCCAGAAATTTTTTTAAGCAAACTATATCGTTTAAAAAGTGAATTCGTTTTGTACATTGTTTAAAATGTAAAACATGTTATACTAAAAATGTAAAAAGAGTTTGACATTTTTACGGAGAATACAATGAAAAATATAATTAAACAAAAGCGAAAAGAATTGAAACTATCACAAGATGAGTTGAGTAAACTAGCAGGTGTGACTAGGCAAACTGTTAATGCCATTGAAAATGATAAGTATGATCCTTCTTTAAGCCTAGCTTTTCAGTTAGCCGCTATTTTACATATTCGAGTCGACGAATTATTCAGATTTGGAGATGAGCGTGATGACCAATACTAAAAAATATTTCTTCAAGAGAGCTATTTTAGTAACTCTTTTAGCAGTATTCTTTTTACTATGGTTATTGTCCAAAGTGACTTTGAAACAGGATCTATCACCAATTTTCTTTATATTGATAACCGTTCTTTTTATTTATCAACAAAAGCGGTTAGATAAAGGTGGCAGCACGAATATCTTTAAAATTGCCCGAGATGGTTTTCCTCAAGGGTTAAAACATGATGATGAACGTGAAGCCAAGAATGCTTTAACAGCTAGTTTCTTTAGTCAAAGATTTACGGCTGGTTTCATTGTTTTAGCAATTGGAATCTCATTGATTCTGACAAGCTATAAATTGATTGACGAAAGTATCTTTAATATCAATGCCTTTGGCATTTTAGGAACAGCAATATTGATAGTACAAGAGTGGAGTTTCTACTATGAATATAGCCGCTTGGACAAATAAATAATTAAAAAAATAAGAACGACTTCTATTAAGATATTCCAAACATATCTAATAGAAGTCGTTCTTTTAATTTATATTTTTAGTTCTTTCTTATTGAAATTATCCATATCGTTGATCAGCTTATTAACTTTTTCAATACTGCCAACGTAAACGCCACTAGCTAGTGGATGTCCGCCACCGCCGTATTTTTCAGCCATGCCGTTAATTGAAATTGACTTAGAACGTAAATTGACGCGGAAACGATTCAAATCTTTTTCGCTGACAACGATCCAAGTTTTAACTTTATCAATTCGACCAATTAATGGAACTGCGTGATCAAGTTCGCCATCGTCTAAATGGAATTGATCCAAAGTATCTTTACGAATCACAATGTAACCAAAACCGGAATCGGTTATCTGCAAGTTGTCTAGAATGTAGGCTTCCAATCTAGCCACTTGCAGAGACATCTGATCTTCTTGCAAACTGATTTTAGAAATATTGATCCCCGTTTTAGCTAATTTAGCAGAAGTAATCAATGTACGATAACTTGTCTCACCATTTAAGAAGCGAACAGTATCACCGATAATTCCTGAATATAGCTTGGCCGCAATTTCTTTAGTGAGATCGAATTCAGCAATCTCTTCAGTAAAGGAAAAAATCATTTCAGCACAACTAGAGAAAGTGTCGTCGACCCAATTCATATCACCGAAGGGATCAACATTGGGATGATGATCAATTTTAATGATTTCAGCGGCCTGTTTATAAGCACCATCATTGTCGATTCTTCGAGCATTGGCAGTGTCGACCGTGATAACCAAGGCATCTTTAAAAGTAGAGTCAGGAATATCCTGCATTTGACCAATCCAATTTAGAACTGGTAAATCAATTCCAGTGACATAAATATCTTTTTGAGGGAAGACTTCTTGAAGAATGGCAGCTAAGCCAGTTTGTGAGCCAATCGCATCTGGATCTGGATTACGATGTCTAAGGATAATAATTGTATTATACTGTTCAACCTTTTTTAAAATGTCATTGATCATAAGACTACACCCCAACGATTATTAAATTAATTATGAATCAAACTTACCTAAAATTAACCTTTGAACGTTAGATAAGTCAATAAAAAACTCTAAATAAAAGAATATCCTAAAGGATACTATATCACTTAGTCTAACGACGACTTACAAAAATGTAAGGAAATGTAAGAAGAATCGCACGACCCAAATTACCCGAGCAGTTATGATAGATATATCAAATGGAGGGAAGAACAAATGCAAAAAATTGTCGATGTACAAAACGTTGAAAAGATTTATGGAAAAGCTGGGGAAAAACAATTCAAAGCTTTGTCCGATGTTAATTTTGAAGTTAAGCCTGGCGAATTCGTTGGAATTATGGGTGCTTCAGGTTCAGGTAAAACAACTCTTTTAAATATCCTATCTACATTAGATACACCAACAAGTGGTCAAGTTGAGATTGCTGGTGAAGATATTACTAAATTAAATAACAATCAAATGGCTGATTTTCGTGCCAATAAAATTGGTTTCATTTTCCAAGATTTTAACTTGCTAGAAAATTTAACAGCCTATGAAAATATTGCCTTACCATTAGCTTTACAAAATACTGCTGTTAAAAAAATTAAACCAGCTGTTCAAAGTATTGCTGAAAAATTAGGTTTAACTGATATTTTAAATCATTATCCAACTGAATTATCAGGTGGTCAAAAACAAAGAGTTGCCGCCGCTCGTGCTTTGGTTCATGAACCATCAATCGTCTTTGGTGACGAACCTACCGGTGCTTTGGATTCTAAGAGTGCTAGAGCTTTACTAGATACTCTAACTAAGATCAACCGTGAAGATGACGTTTCAATTCTTTTAGTAACACATGACCCATTTTCAGCCAGTTTCTGTGATCGTATTTTATTCATCAAAGATGGTGAAATTGGTCAAGAACTAAAGAAGGAAGAGAATTCACGTGCTGAATTTTATCAAGAAATCCTAGATTCACTAGGAACATTTGCAGAATAGGGGAGGAAAATATGTTAAATAAATTAGCTTTGAGCGGAATTAAGCATCGTCTCCGTGACTACACCGTTTTATTTTCAGGTTTGATGATTGCATCAGCCATCTTCTATATGTTTATGTCTCTAGCAACTAATCAAGCCTTTCTAAGTTCTAATTCTCCAGCCGCTGCTACTAGCTTTATCTTCGGTTTCGGAATTGTTCTACTAGCAATTATCACGATTGTTTATGTTAATTACGCTAATACTTTCTTGTTGAGTATGCGTCAAAAAGAGTACGGGATGTTTATGATGCTTGGTGCCAAGAGTAGTAAGATCTCACGTATGATTTTCGTTGAAACATTCGCCATCGGTGCCATTTCAACCTTGATCGGTTCAGCTATTGGTGTTTTAGCTACAGGCTTTGTTGGTCGTTGGTTGATTAATTTACTAGATATGAAAGTTAAGCATTTTAGTAGTTTTTATTTACCAGCTTTACTTTGGACTTTGTTGTTCTTTATCATAATCTTTATGTTTTCCGCTATTAGAAATTCAGTATCTCTACGTCGTACTAAGGTTCTAACTTTATTAAATCGTGACAGCCAACCTGTCAAAATCAAACGTAACGGCGTTATGAAAGCAGTCCAAGCTTTACTTGGTTTAATCTTGCTTGCAGTTGGTTACTTCACCATGTACTTTTCTGGTCATAATCCTGGCTTTATCTATCTGGGTATTCCAATTGCCTTGGTAACAATTGTTGCTGGTACTTACTTTACAATCAATGCTTTCGTAACAGCTATTATTGTGATGCTAAAGAGAAACATCAAGTACTCACAAAAAGGTTTGAATAATTTTACTCTTTCACAATTAAGTTTCCGTATTAATGATTACACTAAGATCCTTTCAATGGTTTCAATCATGTTTGCTTTAGCTTTAGGTGCTATTACTGTTGGTTTAGGCTTCAATAACCAAATTGATAACGTCGTAAATGGTCAAAATTATTATGATGTGCAAGTAACAAATCCTAATGCTACACAAGAGAAAAATATTAAGCAATTGAGTATTCAAAAGAAGGATACTTATAACTTTAAATCTGATGGTAAAGATGTTTACTATCGTAGCAGTCAATTCAAGAGTCAACCAATTGGTTATGCCAACATGAATGTTGATACGATGATTTTCAAATTGAAGAAATCATCTAATCCTGCTAATAACTCTAATGCTAGATATGAATTAATGAATACACGTCTTCCAAAATATAGAACTATGGAAGCTAAGTTTGTTAGTGATGCTCAGTACGCTGCCATCAAAGGCCAAGAATCAACAACCGTATTGATTAAAACTACTTCGTTCAAGAATAATTTACCAACAATCAAACAAATTTCAAAAGACGAAATTAAACGTTTCCCAGAACTTAAAAATGCTGGTGGCGATAAGTATTCTGCTTATACACTAGTTAATGGCTTCTTCTCTGGACTAGAGTTTATGGGCTTCTTCTTAGGAATTGCTTTCTTAGCAATGTTAGCTAGTTGTTTGATGTTTAAGATTCTTTCTGGAGCTAATGGTGACGTTAAACGTTACAACATGCTTTATAAGATTGGTACAAGACAAAAAGTCTTACGTAGTACGATCAATAAAGAAATTGGTGTGTTGTTCTCAGTTCCAGCCATCTTAGGTATTATCCATGTATTAATTGGTTTACAGCTATTTGTTAAACTTTTGTATAAACCTTATACGAATATTGAGATACCATTCGCAATTTTCTTAGTTCTATATTTAGGCTACTACTTCCTAACAAGATATCTTTATAAGAAAATTGTTCTTAAATAGCAGTTTCAGTTCCTTCCGGGGAACTGCGATCGACGGGTATACACCTATCGATCGCAGCTTTCCGGAAACGGAAAGCACTTCCCCCCAATAAATAATTTCAATCGTTAGACATTTCTAACACCCTTAATAAAGTAGAGTAGGGATCACTCAACAAATCCTCAAATCTACAATTCAAAAATAGCAAAGTCACGATGGTGATTTTGCTATTTTTTTGCGAATTTTGTCCAAAAACGTCTTGCTCGAAAAAAAAATATTCTAATCTCTTTATATTATTTATGGATATGATAACATTAATCTAATGGTATTTTGAAACTATATTTTAAGAAACACAATGTCCAATAGTAATTTCACAAAAGAAATATTAGTTGCCAAAATAGAAAATACAGATTAAAATTTTCTTAATAAACAAAAAGAAAATTTAACAATAAGGAAAGGGGAACTAAATTATGTCAATGATTGAATTCCGCGACGTGCAAAAATATTATGGAAATTTCCACGCATTGAAAGATATCAATTTAAAAATTGATAAGGGGGAAACCGTTGTATTAGTTGGTCCCTCTGGATCAGGTAAAAGTACACTGGCTCGTACAGTCAATGGTCTAGAAACAATTCAAGAAGGACAATTGATCGTCAATGGCCGTGATATTTCCGACAAGAAGACTGATATTAACCGAATTAGAAAAGATGTAGGGATGGTTTTCCAACATTTCAATCTCTATGCTAACAAGGATGTACTAGAAAATGTGATGTTGGCTCCAAGAACTGTTTTAAAGCTTAACGAAGAAGAGAATAAGAAAACAGCGATGGCTTTATTAGACCAAGTTGGCTTGGCTGACAAAGCTCATAACATGCCTTCACAAATCTCTGGTGGTCAAAAACAACGTGTTGCGATTGCTAGATCACTGGCTATGAAACCTCGTTGCATGCTATTCGACGAACCAACAAGTGCCCTAGATCCAGAAATGATTGACGATGTATTAGGTGTTATCAAATATGTTACTAGTCAAAGTGATATGACATCATTGATCGTTACTCATGAAATGGGCTTTGCTCAAGAAGTTGCGAACCGTGTTATTTTCATGGACAACGGCCAGATTCTTGAAGATGATCCAACAGATGTTTTCTTCAAGCAACCAACTAATGATCGTGCAAAGCAATTCCTAAGTAAAATTATCCAACATTAAGGGGGAATTAATGATGAAACGTCTAAAATATCTAACTCTAATTATCACTTCATTGCTCCTAGTGTTGGTTCTAAGTGGCTGTGGTTCAAAACCACTGTCAGATCAAAATGTTCTAACTAACGCTAAAGAAAGTAAAACTATTACTTGGGGTGTTAAAGCTGATACAAGATTGATCGGTTTGGTCGATGTAAAAGATGGCAAGGAAAAGGGATTCGAAATTGATTTAGCCAAGGCTATCACTAAGAAAATGTTAGGCAAGGATGCTAAGGCAAAGTTTGTTACAGTTACTTCTCAATCCAGAATTCCGCTATTGAAGAATGGTAATATCGATGCCATCATCGCTACAATGACCATAACGCCGGAAAGACAAAAAACGATTGATTTCTCTAACTCATATTTTGATGCTGGACAGTCAATCCTAGTCAAAGAGAATTCACCAATTAAAAAAGTTGAGGATTTGAATGATAAAACTATTATCGGTGTAGTTGGTTCTAACTCAGTTGAAAATGTTAAGAAGTTTGCCCCAAAAGCTCGAGTATTACAGTTACCTGATTATGCCCAAGCTCTAACAGCTTTGAAGTCAGGTCAAGGCGATGCTTTAACAACCGATAACGTTATCTTAGCTGGTATGGCCGTAAACAATCCCGGTTATGTCTTAAGAGGTAAGGCCTTTACTACAGAACCATATGGTATCGGGATTAATAAAGGTCAAAAAGATTTTAGAGAGGCTATCGATAAAGCCTTAAGTGAAGTAGAAAAAGATGGTACTTACAACAAATTAATCATGAAGTGGTTTGGTAATGTACCTGGATTCAATTACAAGGAGGTGCTACGTCATGATTAATCTTTTAACTCATAATTGGAACTCCTTTATCACTGGATTCGGTTGGACTGTTTTATCCAGTGTGTTGGCTCTGTTCTTCAGTTTAATTATTGGTTCGTTAGTAGCCATCCTTGAGGTACTTCCGAATAAGTTTTTAAGAATCATTGGAAAAATTTATGTGGAGATTTTCCGTAATATTCCACTGTTAGTTATTACAATGTTTTTCTATCTAGTTATTCCGCTTTACGTAGTCAAAATTAACGGCTTCACAGCGGGAACAATAGGTTTAACGATTTATACATCAGCCTTCATCGCTGAAACAGTTAGAGCTGGTATCAATTCGGTTGATATCGGTCAGATGGAAGCTGCTCGTTCGCAAGGGATGACTTTTTGGCAAGCTATGCGTTATATCGTTTTACCACAAGCCTTCAAGTTAGTAATTCCACCATTGGGTAATCAATTTGTTAATTTGGTTAAGAACTCTTCAGTTCTAGCCTTCGTAGCCGGGTTCGATTTGATGTATCAAGGAAATGCGATTGCATCGCAAACTTTCGACACAGTTAATACTTATTTGATTGTCGGATTGTTTTACTTGATCATAACTTTACCAATCAGTTACTACATGCAATATCTCGAAAGAAAATTAGCTTAGGAGGAGAACATTATGCAAAATTGGATGAATGCTTATTCATGGGTCAACATCAGATTTCTTCTCCAAGGTTTGGAAGTCACGATTTTGATCTCCGTTATATCGGTGTTACTGAGTTTTATTATCGGCTCGGTTTTGGGAATCATTCGTTATTCGAAAATTCGCTACGTTTCCAAAATTGTCGGAGTAATCATTGATGTAATCCGTAATTTACCATTGCTACTGATTATCTTCTTTGTTTACTTCGGTTTACCAGCCTTTGGGTTTAAGCCAGATACGATTCCAGCCGCAATTTTAGCGATGACCGTCTTTGAATCAATGATGATTGCTGAAATTATTAGATCAGGAATTATGGCGGTTGATATTGGTCAAATGGAAGCCTCTCGATCAATGGGAATGACTTATATTCAAGCAATGTGGCACGTTGTTTTACCACAAGCCTATAAGAAAATGATTCCAGCAATGGTTAGTCAATTTATTTCTTTGATCAAGGATACTTCTTTGGCCACAATCATTGTGGTACCAGAATTAATGCAACATGGACAAGTAGTTTACGGACAAAATCCAAATTACATTATTCCTGTCTTTGTCATGATGGCTCTAATGTACTTCGTGGTCTGCTACGCCTTGTCTTTATTGTCCAAGTATATTGATCATAAAATGGCTTAATTTAAATTATTAGTTGACAGAATAAAAAAAGCCGTTTATAGTGAGTGTCAATCAAATAAACAAATATAAGTGTCTGAATCAAGTAGTGATGTATCTGGGCGTAAGAAAGCCGGTGGTTGATGCGAACCGGTCAGGATGCATTTATGAAATACCAGGCATGACTTGGTTTTCCAAGCGGAAAAAGAGATCCGTTATTCTCAAGAGTGGAGAGGTGTTTTTTGAATACTTCTCAAGCTGGGTGGTACCACGGTAAATCGTCCCTGTTGCATAGTTGCAGCAGGGACTTTTTTTATACCAAGGGGTAAGTAAAATGATGATAAATACATGCGGGGGCAATCCTCGATATTAATTCTTCAAGAAAATTAAAACAAAATTTGGAGGAATTAATTATGAATAAGAAGAGTATAAATTTTAAAGAAGCCATCATCATGTTGGCAGTAATGTTAGTTATTTTGGGAGTAGGGGTTATCAAATTTGGACTTTCACCACAGACTCCTGTTCTAGTAGTAATCGGATTATTAGTTTTATGGGCTAAGCTTCGCGGCAGCAGTTGGGATGATATTTCTGACGGAATTGTCAGTGGAGTTAAAAATGGTATCATTCCAATCTTTATCTTTATTCTGATTGGTACTTTGATTGGAACTTGGATTGCAGCCGGAATTATTCCATCAATGATGGTAGCTGGTTTCCATATGATTTCCGTTCGTTGGTTTATTCCATCAGTATTTCTAGTTTGTGCTTTGATTGGAACTTCAATCGGTAGTGCCTTTACAATTATTTCAACAATCGGGATTGCACTTTTCGGTATGGGACAAACTTTAGGCATGAATCCTGCTTTAGTAGCTGGAGCCATCATTTCTGGAGCCATCTTTGGTGACAAGACTTCACCACTTTCAGATTCAACTAACTTGGCCGCTGCCATTGCGGAAGATGATTTATTTGCTCACATCAAGAATCTAATGTGGACAACAATTCCTGCTTTTATCATTTCTTTAGTACTTTACGCAATAATTGGTAACAGTGGTACTAATGCCGGTATGGGCAAAATTAATACAACATTGAATGTTTTAAATAGTAATTTCGTAATTTCATGGTGGGCCATTCTACCAATCGCATTGTTATTCATTTGTGCCATTATGAAAATTCCTGCTATTGCAACTTTGATTTTGAACGTTACTGTAACTGTAGGTATGATCTTTATTGAAAAACCAAATACACCAGTTAAGGATATTGCCGGTTTCATTGAAAATGGATTCGTATCTAAAACAGGAAATGCCAGTGTTGATGCTTTATTAACTCGTGGAGGAATTACTTCCATGATGGGTACAGTCTCATTGATTTTTCTAACATTGTCTTTAGGTGGACTATTAATGAAGTTTGACGTTATCCAAACAGCCATGGCACCATTGGCAGAACGTCTTAAGACACCGGGATCAGTCGTAACGGCGACAATTCTTTCTGGAATTGGCGTTAACATCTTTGTTGGTGAACAATACTTATCAGTTATTTTACCTGGTAAAGCCTTCAAAACAACCTTCAATAAACGTGGTTTAGATAATTTAGCATTAAGCCGTGTACTAGAAGATGGTGGTACAGTAATCAACTACCTAATTCCATGGGGCGTTGCCGGAGCCTTTGCGGCCAATACCTTAGGAGTACCAACATTATCATTCTTACCATTCTGTTTCTTCAGTTTACTTTCACCAATTCTTTCTATTATTAGTGGATTCACAGGAATTGGTTTAAGAAAGCTTCCTGAAACTGATAAGGCGAGCAGTGACAAAGTAGTTACAGCTTAATTAATCTAAAAAATAGAGCAGAAATGCTCTATTTTTTTGTTTTTAGATTTGACAGAATGCCAATTAATCGTAAGCTTAAGACTGTTAAGCTTAGAAAGACAAGCAAATTTAGGGAGATTATTATGAAGAAAATTAAAATAGCTATTTGGGGAATTAACGTTGTTTTAATTGCAGTTATTCTTTTTCTAGTTTTGGGAAACGGCTTCAAGAATAATGACAATAAAAATGATTACAGCACTTATACTGTTCAACGAGATAATACTAATTATTTCAATGGTATTGTCCAAGAAACTGACAAAAAAGTAGTTAGCGATGAACCCAAATCACAAGACGAGACTTTAGTCGCAACACATGTTACGAACGGTCAACGCGTTACTAAGGGTCAGGTACTATTCAGCTTTTACAAAGACATGAGTAGTGACATCAACAGTGTTAACGCTGAGATTCATCAGGCACAATTGGCCATTCAAGAGTACAATTCATCAGATAAAAAGACAGATGATCAGATTGAATTGAGCAAGAATCAAGAGATGTTATCGGAAGCTCAAGCTAAGCTGGCTAAACTTAATCAAGCACAGAACCGTCAAGTAACAGCACCAATCGATGGTACTTACTATAAGGATGATACGGGGCGTGAATTCATTTATGGTGCTCCAGTTATTCAAGGTAACGTCAACGAGTATAGTTTGGATAAGATCAAGGTTGGCGATGACGTAACAGTAGTTGAGAACGACGGAACTAAGATTTCGGGTAATTATGAACAAAAGGATAGTATTCCTTACAGTACACATAATGTTTCTTACTATCATTTCCGCGTTTCAACAGAAGAGAAGTTGCCATACGGGATGCACGTTCAATTGAAGACTGAATCAGACGGTTACAAAATTCCAGAAAGTGCCGTTTGGTCTGGAGATACAGTTTATCTTTTGAAGAATAATAAAAAACATAAACGTACACTTGCTATGACGAAAAAGGGTCACTATTACTATGTAATGGACGGAATTAAAACTGGCGACAAATTAGTTTTGAAATAGGACGGTGGAGTAATGCTAAAAGTTACTAATATAGGTAAGACTTATGGCAAATTCACCGCTCTGGAGAATATCAATCTGGAAGTGGCTGATGGAGAGTTTCTAGCTATCATGGGTCCTTCTGGATCAGGTAAATCAACTTTGATCAATATCTTAGGATTATTGGATCAAAGTTATACTGGTGAATATTTGCTGAAAAATAAAAATTATAAAACGGTCAGTGATAACTTTCTGTCACGTATTCGAGGCGACCAATTAGGATTCGTCTTTCAGAACTTTAAATTGTTGACGACTTATAATGTTTACGAAAATATTGAAGTACCGCTTATTTATAGTAAGAAAGAACAAAATAATAAGCGTGAATTAATTGAAGATGTGATAGAAAAAGTTGGTTTGAAGGGGAAAGAAAAGAATCTTCCTTCTGAATTATCCGGTGGTCAACAACAAAGGGTTGCGATTGCCAGGGCTATTGTCAATCATCCTAATTTGGTAATTGCTGATGAACCAACAGGTGCCTTAGATTCAAAGACCAGTAAGGAAATCATGGATATTTTTACTAAACTTAATCAAGATGGCACAACGATTATCATGGTAACTCATGATAGTGAAGTAGCTGAATACGCTATGAGAACTGTATATATTCGTGATGGTCGTCTATATAACGATGAAAAGAGCGTGAAAAAATCATGACAGATAAAATTTTGATCGCTTTTAAATCCATTGGGAAGAATAAGAATCGTAATTTTCTAACCATGTTAGGAATCATTATTGGAATTGCCAGCGTTATTTGTATTTTGGCAATTGGGGATGGCTTTGCACATACTGTGACTAAAGGTATGGGTAATCACAATACTCGTAACAAAGTCGTTATTATGTACCAACCAACCACAGATGATAATACTGATGGAGGATTCACTAATAATGATGAAGCCGTTTTGGAGAAAATACCTGGAGTTGAACAGGTTAAATTAGCTAGTAGTGTCGTTGAAGCGGGTGCTAAAGCTCAATATAAGACTAAGAATGTAACAATGAGTTTGAATAAACAACCCAAACATTTGAAATTAGCAAAAGGTGATTATTTTCAAATGAGTGGAGCTTCAAACGGAGTTTATATTTCAGAAGATTTGGCCCACAAATTGTTCAAAAAGAATGTGCTAAACCGTTTGATTTCAATTGATGGCACAGTTTTTGTTGTTCAAGGAATTTATCACATCAGTGATATGAATTATCGTCCAGATGCTTATGTTTCTAAGACAATCTTTAAACAACTGTTTGCTAACCAAATTTCCAAAGATGAAGCTCGTTTGTCAGTTGCACCTAAAGCTAATAAGAAATGGATTGGCAAAAGAGCAGTTAAACAAATGAAAAAGATGGGTGAACAAAAGAATATTGGTACCTATGAAGTTTCTAACCCTGACCAAGTAAGTAAGCAATTTACGAAGATTTTAAATGATATTACTTACTTCATTGCCTTCATTGCTGGAATATCATTATTGATTGCTGGTATTGGAGTTATGAATGTGATGTATATAACGGTGTCAGAACGTCGTAAAGAAATTGGAATACGTCGAGCTTTCGGTGCTACTTCGAATGATATTAGAAATCAATTTTTGATTGAGAGTGTCGTTTTATGTGTAATTGGGGGAGTTATCGGAATTATTTTCGGATACTTATTAGTAGCGATAATTAATGCATTCTTACCATTCAAAGCCGTTATAACGGCCTATGCATTAATTCTCTCCTTATCAGTATCGACTGCAGTTGGTTTGATCTTCGGATTCATTCCATCAAATAAAGCTGCTAAATCAGAATTAGTAGGACTCTTGAAAGAAGAATAGGGGAAAATATGAAAAGATTATATGAATTAGATAAGGTGTCACGCTTCGGGATATTCCTGATATACTTCTTTATGACAGTTGCTAGTATGCTAGTGACTGATTCTAATTTGAGCCAGATGCCAGCAATGGGTAAGTATTTGAAATTAGTTCTCTTTGCTTTAGGAGCATTGATAATTTTTGCAATTATCTATGGTTTGTTTGTCCTATTGTTAAAGAATAATAATAATTACAAACCAGCTTTATTAGTTAACATGGCGCTATGCTTGGCTCTAGATGGATTGTTGTCAGCAATAGTTTATCTTATTGCTGGTAAAAGTAATATTTGGGTCAACGGGATTGTTGGGTTTATTAGTTTAGGTGGATTAGCACTTCTTAACTGGAAGACTTTAGAAGTACCACAGTCTGATAAAATCAAAATCACAGTTTTAACAGCAATCGTGTTTGTTCTGTCATTATTTTAAAAGGTGAGATAAATGAATGATTATTCGCAAATTAAAACAGAGTTAGATCGTTTAAATATTCAATTTCAATTAATCGAACATCCAGCTGTTTTTACGGCTGAAGAAGCTGATAAATATGTTGCCAATATTCCTTGTATGAGAACTAAGTCATTATTTTTAACTGATAAGAAAAAGACATCTTATTACTTAGTTTTTGTAAGAGATGATCAACGATTGGATATGAAAAAATTTGCGCAGATAGTAGACAAAAAGCATCTCAAGTTTGCATCGGATCAATCTTTATTAGAAAAATTGAGAATTAAATCAGGTTCCGTTTCTATTTTTAGTTTGTTGAATAATGAGACTAAAGATGTACAAGTTTATTTTGAAAAATCAGTTGTGAGTGGATTGCCATTGACCTTTCACCCGAATGACAATACGAAAACAATGTTGTTAAAACCAGAAGATCTATTTAAATTTTTGAAGAGTATTGGATTTTCTTATCAAATAGTTGAATTGTAAAAAGTCAGGGCAGATTGTCTTGGCTTTTTTGCTACAGTCCATGCGATAATGCCGGTAAAGGGGTGAGATGATGAAAAAGGTACTTTTGTTTTTAGCTTTAGCAATGCTAATTTTTCCATTGTCTGCGTGTAATAATTCAAAACCATCTAATGCTGACAAAGCGGATACCTCAGTAAAAGAGACTGGTTTAAATAAAAAAACGATTAGTCAAAATAGAGTTGCTTGGCAGAAGAAAACTTCAGGACTCAAGTCGGTCTATAAAGATGGTTATTCGGGAGATTATATTGGTGTAGCTTTTAACATGAAAGAATTGCTGAATCAGGCCTCCAATGATAAAAATTATGCTGTTGTTGAGGGGACTATTTGTAATTTAGAATCGATGAAGGGTCCCAAAGGGGTGTCACTGACTAAAACGACCATCTATGTCGACAAAGTCATCAGTGGGAAAAAATCTCTCAATAGAAAAGTTATTCAAGTTCCATTAAAGGGTGGAATAATTTCCACGGATGATTATTATCTTGATGCCACTACTAATAAAACTAAGCAAAACTTGCTAGTACAAGAGAAATTAGCACCATTGCCCAAAATTGGTGCGCAAGTAATTATTAGATTAACGAAAGTGGATTTTAGTGAGAAGAATTCATTTAACAATTATTTAGAGAAAGCACATTTTAGTACTCAAAAGTCATATCAACCAATGTTGGAACGGTTCAATTATTGGATCAAAAATCCGAGTGCTAAAGAGTTTGTCTTGGCTAATAGTTTATACGAAAATCAACAAGAAATTTCTGAAGAATATCGTGCCGCACAGTTCCAAAAATTGACCGATCAACTCAACGAAAAATTTAATAAATAAAACTTTTTCCTTATGAATTTCTAACAAATAATTCTGTATTTTATATAAACAAAAAGCGGTACAATAACGCTTTCTTCCGTGCGATAATTGGTGCGAGGAGAAATTGCGATGAGAAAAACACTAATGATTTTGACCTTGTTAGTATTCGTATTACCGCTTTCCGCATACAGTGTTAATACAATTAAAAATTCTTTCTATCATAATTCTAAAGATAGTTACATTACAATAAAAGAAAACCAGCGTAAATGGAAAAAGCAAACTGCTAAAGCTGATATTGTTCACAGTGAAGGTAATAGTAGGGAGAAAGTTCCTGTTGGAATTTCTTTGGATAATCTAAAAAATTACAATAAAGCTGTTATCAAAGGGACTATTTATAATTTGGAAAAGATGCGGAGCCCTAAAAGTATGGCTTACACCAAGGCTTCAGTTCATATTGATAAAGTTATTAGTGGCGACAAGTCTTTGAAAAATAAGATCGTCTATTTAGCTTTAGATGGTGGTTTAGTTTCATTTGACGATTGGTATAGTGAAAGTAAGCATAAAGCGTATGGTCACAATATGCTAGTTAAGAATGATGAATTTCCTTTGCCTGCAATTGGATCCAAAATTATCACAGGTTTGATTCCAAACAACTTGGATGAGCCGATTGAATTGAACAATGATTTAAAACGAAGTGGTTTTACTAGTAAGAATTCCTTTGCTATCAATACACCACAGTATAATTTCTGGGTAAAAGAACCTAATGCCAAAGAGTATCGTTTAAATAATCCGACATTACGTAAGAAAACCGTTAATGGTGATTATTTGGCAGAATCTTTACAGCAATTGACCAAAGAAATTAACAAAAAATTTAATGACGAGAAACCAAAAGAGCACCGGTAATCATAGATTACTGATGCTCTTTGTTTAGTTATTCATTAATTCATTTAGTAACTCTTTAGCTGATTCGTGAAGGCTGTCTTTAGATTTGTCGTAGCCTAGATGAGTGTAAATTTCTCCAACGTAAACTTTATCTTGATAGAGTTTATTGAAGACTTTGTCGATAATTGGACGTGTACGTTCTTCTTCCTGTACTGGTCCAAATGGATTGGCGAAGAAAGTAGTACTCATTCCAACTTCATCTGTTGTTCCCAAAGCCTTACGTTTTCCAGAAATGAAAGTAGCTTTAGCTTTTTCTTCATCAGGGAATTGATGCAATCCAATTTCGGCATCGTAATTATTAGCGTAAACCCACATGTCGATGGAATGATGTTCAACCACATGTTTGTAGGTATTAGCAGGTAAAATAACACGAGCGTTTTTCAATTCTGGATTCAAGTAGATACCTCGATCCATATTATTGAAAGCTACGGAACTGCTTAGATCATCAAGACGGACGAATGCACCCGTTTCAGTACCTTGGGCATAAACATTACCTTTTTCATCAAAGGCAAAACTACCCATGTCGTCAAAAATTGTCTCGATGTTAATGATTTCATCATCAGCAACTTCTTGTAGAGCCTCGATGGATTCAGACTTGCCGGCACCAGAATCTCCGAAGAAGACAACAGATTTAGTTTTACCATTTGAAAAACTAATTTTAACCATTGAACCGTGAATTGGTAGTCGATCTTCGTAAATCATATGGAGATTATGAAGAGTTAAACACATCTTCTTCATGTAACCGAAATAAGTTGTTTTATCGTTATAAGGAACTTCGCCGACCCAGATATCGTTAGCTTCATCATGATAATAATGACTGACGCCACCTTCAGTTTCACTTAAACCAAATAGTAAAATTTCGTCTGGCTTTTGGCCTGCAATACTTTCTCTATCAGCGACTTCGAATAAGTTGGCTAAAGCAATGCCACTGACGAAATAGTCACGATGGAAGTAAATGAAAGTTAGACTCTCACCAATTTTGGCAGGGAAGCAATACCAATCTTGTTGAGTACCATCGAATTTTTCAAGAGGATTGTCGAGTACTTCGCTGAAAGTACCCTCACGTTTATTACTCTTAGTATGCATCATCATTGGCGGACGAAGCATTAGGGTATCTAGGAATCTGATGCTTTCGAGTGATTGATATTTTTGAGGGGTATTCCATTTAATAGTTTGGGTAAGGACACAAGCGTTAGTTCCAGCATTTACTTGACGATAAGTGCGGTTGGTAAAGCCTTGAAGTTTTTCTTCAATTGCACGGTAAAGATGAATAACGACTTCGTTAAAGTGATTATCAATATTCATGAAGTCACTTTTGGCAATGGCGCTATCATGTTTATTGATCAAAGAGACTCTGAAGTAGGAACGGTAGTATGAATAAAAATCTTCGATACTTTTCAGAATTTGTTCGTTACCATATTTTTCATAGTTATCTTTATCGTCAATCAAAATGGCTTTCAAAATATTGATATAAGTCTTGGCATCTAGACCTTCGACCTTATTGGTAACAGCTAATTGGCTTTCGTCTAAATATAAATGAACAAGATTGTAAAATCCCTGACTATTAATTAGTTGAAAAACATCTTGAATGTATTCTTCATTGTAATTAATCACAGCGACTGAACGGTCTGGATTTATGTAAAAGGCGTTAGATTCAACGGCCTTGGATGATAATTCTGACATACTAGGTTCTCCTTTCAATTCGTGAACTTAGGTAACAGTTTATATTAATATTCTGTAAACTGGTAGTACAAAATTAAAATCAATTTAATAAAAAATGTAGCTTGTGACTGATACATAAGGAAAAATATATAGAAAAATATTTTATTCGAAGAAAAAAGTTATTTTATTAGAAGATATGTAATGCTATCAAAAATTCCGTCTTCCACAAAAATTGAAAATGCTGGTGGAACGCTGTGGGCATTTTGGATCTTCAAGATCAGCCTCATTGTAACCGGCAAAGCCGCTAACAATGACCTCACAGCTGACCGCATTTTCAACTTTTGTTCCAGACTAGTAAACGGTTCTATTTATTATTTTTATAATAAAAAAAGCAGCATCCATTTAGAAAACAATAGGACGCTGCTTTAAATTTTAAAATTGTTTATTCACCTAAGATTTGGCTGTAACTTGTAACGGTATTAACACCATTATCACGTTCAAGCATTGTTAAGCTTGAGTTCTTAGGACTTTGTGTTAAGTCGAATTTACCATGACCATAACGCTCTGTAATAGAACGGATAGTTGTTCCATGTGTAACCAATAGAATCTTGTCACCATCTTTAGCAACTTGATCAATCTTTTCAAAACCACGATCAACTCTAGTCCAGTATTCCTCAGCGTTTTCAGCATCGTGGAACGGATCAGCGTCTTTCATGAAGTCTCTTGTAGCATCAAGTCCATATTTAGAAAGGATATCACCAAAAGTTCTTTCACCATGTGGTTGACCAACGATGAACCAAGCTTCAGAAGAATTCATACCTTCGAAGTAGCCGTAGAATTGTTCTCTGAATTCCATTAATTTAGTGGGATTAAGTTGTTCACGGTTCTTATTGTCATCAACGATCAACTTGCAAGTGTCAATTGCTCGACGTGCGTCTGATGAAAAAGCAGCATTAAAGTCAACATCTTTTAAAGCTTTAGCAGCTTTCTTAGCAACTTCTAGACCCTCAGGTGCAAGGGGAGTATCAGACCAACCTTGCATTTTATTGTATTTATTAAACCAAGTTTTACCATGGCGAATCATGTAAATTTGGTATTTAGCCATTAGTGCCCTCCTCAAAGTTTGTAAGTTAATTTTACTACACTAGAGAAGAGATTGATTGTATTTTGTAACTCGGTTAACACCATTATCACGTTCTAGCATTGTTAGACTGGCATTTGCCGGTACGTCATTTAATTCAAAATCACCGGCTTTGTAGCGATATGCTAATCCTAAAATAGTAATACTGTGAGTCACTAATAGAATTTTGTCACCATCTTTGGCAATTTGATCAATTTTTTTAAATCCACGTTCGATTCGATTCCAATATTCAGTGGCATCTTCAGCATCGTGTAATGGATCAGCTTCTTTAACGAAATCCATTGTGGCATCAAAGCCATAATTTTGAACGATTTGAGCAAAGCTTTTGGCATGATGTGGTTTACCTATAACGAACCATGATTCATCAATTCCACGACCTTCATAGAAGCCATAAAATTGTTCTCTAAATTCTGACAGTTCCTGAGGTACTAAATTATTTCGGTTTCTTCTGGTAATAATACGACAAGTGTCAACGGCTCGTTTCATATCCGAAGTCAGTGCAGCTGCAAAATCAACATTCTTCAGTGATTCAGCTGCTTTTTGTGCGACTTCAACACCATCATTAGTTAAGGGTGTATCGGACCAACCCTGCATCTTCTGATATTCGTTGTACCAAGTTCTTCCATGTCTAACTAAATAAATTTGATATGCCATTATACATGCCTCCTAGCACAACAATTCTACTATAAACGAAGCTCATCTTTAGTAATTTTGCTTGTGATTGTGTAAAGTAAACTTATGAGTGGATTTGGAGGTAATCATATGAAAATAGCTGTAATTGGAGCAAATGGTAAGGAAGGTTCCTTAATCGTTAAAGAGGCAAAGGAACGAGGATTGGATGTTACTTCTATCGTTCGCAATAGTAAGAAGTCGCCAACTGATAAGTATTTAGTTAGGGATGTTTATAGTTTGCAAGCCGAGGATGTTAAAGATTTTGACGTATTAGTTGATGCTTTAGGTTTCTTTGGTCCTAATGTTAAAGAATATGTACCAGCCACAAAGCATTTAATTGAAATTTTGAATGGTAGTGCAACAAGATTATTGGTCGTTGGTGGGGCAGGATCGCTCTATCTTGATTCAAACCATACCAAACAACTTTATCAACAAGATGATTTTCCTGAAGCTGTTAAACCTTTGAGTGAGGAAATGGGTAAGTCATTAGATGAACTACGCCAGAGCTCAATCAATTGGACTTTCATTAGTCCAGCGGCATCTTTTGATGCTAAAGGCGAACGTACAGGTAAGTACGTTTTAGCCGGTGAAGAATTGACTTTTGACAAAGATGGTAAATGTGAAATTAGTTATGCAGATTTTGCAATTGCTATGGTTGATGAAATTATTAATGCAAAACATCAAAAAGAACGCATTAGCGTTAGATGGTAGGTAAAAAGATGAATATCCTTGTAACTTATACCAGTATGACAGGACGTAATGAGAAAATTGCAAAACATTTAGTTGATTATTTGGAAAAGCATGACGCTGATGTAACTTTAGAACAAATGATTGAGACCGATGCTTTTGCTTTGGACAGCTATGACGCCGTTATAGTTGAAACATATACTTATAACGATGGAGAAGTTCCCGATGAAGCACAAGATTTCTATGATGATCTAAAGGATGTTGATTTGAATCATACGAAGTTTGCTGTCTTAGGTTCTAGTTCAAAACAGCACATTCATTTTGGACGTGCAGTCGATTATTTCACTATGCAACTTAACTCTAGTAATGGTGAACAAGTTGCCGATTCCGTGAAGATTGATCAAGATCCTGATGAGGATGATTTCAAACGAGTTGATCAATTAGCAGATTATGTTTTAAAAAGCTTAAAATAACGAAATAATAGGCGAGATAATCAGGATTGATTATCTCGCCTTCTTTTTTATACGTAATTTTGAAATTCAGTTTTGTTGTGAACTTTCTCGGAGAAATCAGTAAAGATCTGTTTTGATAAATCAATTCCACGGCTCTTTGTGATGTACCAGGATAGGACTTGAATAGGAAGTCCACCCAAGAATGGAACTTTGGTTTCATCAGCAATGTTCATCAGATTCAAAACTTTTTCTGAATTGTTTGGTTGGTCAGTATAATTGATTTCAAAAATGTGTTTAGTATATTGACTCTCATATCTGATCAACGAATCAGCTTTACTTTTAACGTTTGGTTTAGCATTAGTTGTAATGAAGAATAGTCGGTGTTCAGGGTTGATTGATAGATAAGGACCATGCATGAAGGCTTCCAGTTCATTGCCATCTGCTGGAACACGAACAGTTTCTGTGAATTTAGTTTCCAATTCTTTAATTGATCCCACGCTAGGACCATAGGCGATGCCAGAAAATTGATAAGCGTTTTGAAAGTCGGATTCATTTTCCTTGAAGAAATCAGTTGTTTTAGTAATTGTTTCATCAAAATGAGCGACGATATTCCTGAATTCCTCTAGTTCTGTACTTTCTTGATCTGTAGAGATTAGACCTTTTTTGACACCAACTCTCAATCCCAAAAGCATCAGACTCAAAACAGTAGCAGTAAATCCTAGTGAGACATAACCAACTTGTTCACGGCCAGTAAGTATATCAAGTGTTCTTTGACAAGCATCTGATAACTCTTTTCCTGGTTGACTAGTTACACCGATAGTATAGATGTTTTCTTCAGATAATTTCTTGATAGCATCAATGGTTGAAGTACTTTGACCACTTTGCGAAATACCAACAGCAACCTCTAAATTAGGGTCAACCATGTCGTAATTGCTGTAGTTATAGGGTTGTTGCAAATCAACAAGCACATTGGCCTTTTTCTCGATGTAATATTTAGCGCTTAAAGCGGCGTTATAGCTAGAGCCAATTCCTAATAACAACCAAGATTGGCTAGTTAACAATTTGCTGTCAATTACAGCATCAATTTGTTGAGGATAGGTATCCAAGATTTTAGTCATTACTGAGGCTTCTTGATTTATGTAGGTTAACATTGTTGGGTTATTCATTGTTTTTTCTCCCTTATATATAAATTATTCTGTTTTTTTGGCGCCACACGATTCACGAATTATTAGTTCTGGAAAATGGGTTTCTTCTGTATTTTCAAGCACATCATGATTCATTAATTGAAATAAATAATGAAGTGCTATTTTTCCCAGAGATTCGTTATGTTGGTTGACGGTTGTTATTCTAGGTACCATGAATTCACCATTAGGAAAAGAATCACAACTACCGACTGCAATATCATCAGGGGATTTTAAATTATGATCCTGTAAAGATCTAAAAATACCCCAAGCGACACGATCGTTTATGGCTACTACTGCATCAGGTAAGACTTCAATCGAATCGAATAAATGATTCATACCGTCATATCCAGATTGTGAATAATAGTCATTAAGAATAATCAATTTATCATCAATCTGAGAATAAATATTCATGATTTTTTTAAATGCTGTCAATCTCTGGGTAGTAACCTTAATTCCAGGCTCACCGCCAATAAAGGCTATCCTTTTATGTCCAAGTGCTAATAAGTGTTGGGTGATTAATTCAGCGCTGAGGAATTGATCTCTTTCTACAAATAGAGCTTTGCACCCTTTTACTTTTTGACCAATAATAACGATTGGTATTTGCTCATTTAATTCATTTAATGAATTTAAGTAGGTCTTATCGACAAGATCACGGTCAATTTCACCACCTAATAGTAAAACTCCATCAACATGTCGTTCAGAAATGTTTTTAAAGGCTTCAATCTCCAATTGGACATTGACTTCTGGAGCGTTTTTACTGGCGGTCATAGTGTTGATTAAGAGAAGCGTATAATTATTTTTACGACTGATGACTTCGATTTGAGATATTAAATCAGTGAAGTAAGGATTGTTGATGTCTGATACTACCACGGCCAAAGTTTGAGTTTTGTTGGAAACCATACCACGAGCTAACATGTTAGGCTGGAAATTATTATTGGCTATTACTTTTTTGATTCTTTCACGTTTTTCTTTGGAGACGGAAGGACTGTTATTTAATACACGGGAGACCGTAGAGACTGATGTATCAGCCATTTTGGCTATTTCTTTAATAGTAATATTATTTTTCATAATTATAACCTCGTTGAATTAAATAAAGTGTAAAACAAACGAAAACAATAGACAAGATAAATTTGGTAAGGTTTCCAAAAACATGGTTGACATAATTATTGCATAGAATTAAGATTTAATTGTATTTGAAAGCGCTTAAACAAAAATAGGAACGTTTCCAAAAAAGGAAAAGCATATGAATAAAGACACAATATTGGCCATTGATATAGGAGGAAACAAAATTCTAATTGGTGAAACTGATTTGAATGGTGAAATTTTAAATAGAATTAAACAGCCATCTAATATTTCTTCTCAAAGAGCTGCCATTGAACAATTAATTGATATTATTGATGAATACATGGATAATTATGTTGTTGGTAATATCAAAGCAATATCTATTGATACAGTAGGACGGGTTAACAGCTATGATGGTATTTGGTATGAAATAGATCCCACTAACAAAGAGAAAATTAACATTTCTGAAATAATTCAAAGTAGATTTCAACTTCCATGTTATGTATTAAATGATTTGGTGGCAGCGACAGTAGCTGAAAATTTGCTTGGAATTGGTAACGCTACCAAAAATTTTATCTATTTAAGTATCGGAACTGGTATTGCGGGTAGAGCTGTTACTGATGGAAAAATTATTTTTGGCAAGGATTATGATGCTGGTGAATTTGGTCATATGGTCGTGGATTCGGAAAGCAATGTCAAATGTATTTGCGGTCGTAAGGGATGTGTAGAGCCATTGGCTTCAGGTCTGGGCATGTCTAACAGAGCTCATGAATTATTAGAGGATTATAAAACCAACCTAAAAGTATTACCAAATGAACGAGTATCGGCTAAAGATTTATTTGATGCTTATGATCTGAAAGACCCTCTAGCTTTAGTAGTTGTCAATCAATCGCTCCAAGCCACTAGCAATATGGTTATGAATCTTGTGAGAATTATGAATCCTCAGGCAATTCGATTTGGTGGTGGAGTAACTACTGGTGGATGGTATTTAGAACATTTACAAAAATTCTTGGAACCACAAACAATGCGATTTGTTAAATATGGTGTTAAGAATTCAAAATTAAATCCTAACTTAATAACTTTAAAGGGATGCGCATTATTTGCTATCGAAAAGCTAAATAGTAAGGAGCAAAGAATATGTCAACAGTCGATAAACTATTAGAACAAACTAACTTGCTTCACCAATTAATAAAAATTCCTGAAGGTATTGATTCAAAAGAAATGGTTAAAAAAATTTCTAGAAAAAAAGTAATTGGTCCATCTAAAGAAAACGAATGGAAGCACGTGGGTAGAGGTAGTTTGGAGAAAGAATCAGACGGTGGTTTTATTTTAGAATCTCCCACAAGATTTGATACATGGGCTCCAGGAGATCCTACTGATGGAGATTATGTTGGCTATGGAAATACTAAAGCAACGTTAATGATCGACCATGAAAACTGGGAAAACTATAATCGCATATCATTTGTGATTGATTCTGAATGCACCAATGTCATTAATCCTAATGTAATTTTTGAAATTCATAATCAAGGTAAACAAAGAATACCTGATCAATACAATCGAGAAGGTTATCATGTTATCAACTTGAGTAATCATTTAAAAAAGACGTACTTTTTGAATATATCAGATTTACCAAGAGATGAGATTACCGAAATTGATTTTAATTGGGAAGCTAACGGTTCTTATATGAACATTTCGGGTAAATATAATGTCAAAATTAAAGAAATTGAGTTACAGAAAATTGATGATTATGTAACTACGCAAGGCTGGACACCAGATGGTATTAGTTACTCTCATGATGGTTACGAAAATGGTGAAAGCAAGATTGCGGTAATAAATGATCGAAATGATAGTAATGAATTTTCTATTATTGATGCTAATTCTAAAAAGAATATTTATAACGGAAAAATAAGACAAATTCAAAATGATATGGGAATTTTTAAGGTGCTGGATTTTTCTGAAGTAAAAAAATCTGGAGATTACCAAATCGTATGCGGAAGTCTAGCAACAAGATCATTTAGGATTGGTTCATATAGAAATATCTGGGAGAATACTGTTCCTAAGGTCTTGAATTTTATATATGGAGAACGTTGTGGTTTTCCGATACCGGGAATTCATGGGACCTGTCATGAAGATGTAGTGGCTCAAAAAGATAATAAAACTATTAGTTATAATGGAGGTTGGCATGATGCGGGTGATTTATCACAACAACTAATTCATACAGCAGAAGCAACTCAAGCCTTATTTAAGATGGCTGAGAATGTTAAAAATACAAAATTATCAAAAAGGTTAGTTGAAGAGGGATGCTGGGGAATAGATTTTATTCTCAAAACGGACTTTGGAAAAGGATTTCATGCTACTAGTGCTGGAGTATCTAGGTGGACTGACAATAAGATTGGAACGATGGATGATGCTACTGCACGTGTCCATGATAATCCTTATGAAAATTTTCTGTTGAGCAGCATTTTAGCTGATATTGTTCAACAGAATAATTTGGATTTTGAGATGCAAAAACGCTTGGCCGATTTGGCAGTTTCATATTTTGAAGTGGCGTTGAATAAATTTAAACGAAGTCCATATGAAGAAGAACCGGTCATGTGGGAACATACCTACAGTACTTCTAAATCAATTTATGATGCAACTATCGTTATTGCGGCAGGTCACTGTTATCAAATAACGAACGATGGACGATATTTGAGTGTACTGATTGAATTTATGAATCGTATGATAAATTGTCAGGAATCTGATGGAATTACTTTAACTGATAAGACTATCCTAAAAGGAATGTTTTACCGCGATGCTAAACATAAAGTATTTCAACATTTTAATCATCAGGCTCGTGAGGCCTTGTTTGTCCAAGCTTTTGAGATATCCTTGAAGCTCCCTGTATCGGATGTTTTACATGATATTTGGTGTGAACGTGCAAGAGATTATGGCAGTTATTTATTATTCCTAAAGAAATTCACTTATCCTTATCCAATGATTGCAAGTGGCGTTTATTTTGAGACGGAAAATTTGGATAAAGAAAGTTTCAACAAACAGCATCTCTTAATTGATAACACTGCGTATCAAGATTACAAAGAACAATTGAAACAAGGAGTACAAATTTCTAAAGGACTTTATGTTAAAAGATTTCCGGTCTGGTTCTCTTTTAGGGGTAATAATGCTGTACTTTTATCAATGGGGAATTCAGCGGCAATTATGGGAAGAGTTCTTAAAAATAATGACTTGCTAAATTTAGCCAATGGACAATTACGCTGGATTATAGGGAATAATCCGTTTGATCAGTCATTGATGTTTGGCGAGGGTCATAATTATCAACAAGAGTACTCCACTTCATCAGATGATATGATAGGAGAATTACCTGTAGGAATTGAAACAAAGGGTAATAAAGACGTACCATATTGGCCACAATTCAATAATGCAACGTATAAAGAAGTTTGGATAGTTTCGGCTACGAAATGGCTATCCACCGTTTCGGAACTTTTAAAGTAAAAAATTGGAAATCTTAAATAGATTTCCAATTTTTTATTTATTTAGTAAATGAGCTCCACATGATTCACGTATTATTAGTTCAGGCAAATCGTTTGTTTCAATTGTTTCGAAGTCCTTGTTTTCAATTAAATTAAACAAGTAAAACAGTGCAATTTTTCCAAGTTTTTCATTATGCTGATTAACAGTTGTAATTCTGGGAATCATAAACTCACTACCTGGAAATTCATCACAGCTACCAAGGGCAATATCAGTAGGCACTTCTATTTGATGATCTTGTAAGCAACGGATAGCTCCAAAAGCCACTTGATCGTTAATGGCCACTATGGCTTCTGGAAGAGGCTTTCTGGAATTAAGCAACTCAGTTATAGCGTCATATCCCGACTGAGTATAAAAATCCGTTAAGATAACTTGCTGATTTTTAGATGGAGAATAGATATTTAGAACTTTTTTAAACTCGTTAACCCTTTGACTAGTGACCCTAATGCCGGGCTGGCCTCCGATGAATGCTAAATTTTTATGCCCCAAAGCTAATAAGTGTCTAGTAATAATAGAAACACTCTGAGATTGATTTCGTTCCACGAACGTTGCATTACAACCGTTAACCTTTTGACCAATAATAACGACAGGAATGTGTTCGTTCAAGATATTTAAGGCTTCGATATAATTTTTATTAATTTCTTCTTTATCAATTTCCCCACCCAAAATAAGAACGCCGTCAACCTTACGTTCCTCAATACTTTGAAAAGCGTCAATTTCAATTTGCACACTATTTTTGGAATTATTACCAGCAGTCATGGTGTTAATTAATAGAAGTGTGTATCCAGATCTATGAGCGATCTCACCGATTTGGGAAAGTAAATCAGTGAAATAAGGATTGTTAATGTCTGAAATTACTACTGCTAAGGTATTTGTTTTTCTGGAAACCATACCACGAGCCAGCATACTTGGTTGGAAGTGTGTTTGTTCAATGATATTCTTGATTTTTGCACGTTTAGCAGGAGATACAGAAGGACTATTATTTAGAACTCTAGATACAGTAGATACTGAGGTACCAGAAAGTTTGGCGATTTCCTTTATTGTTATGTGGGCCATGTGAGTCACTCCAATCTATAAGAATAATTCTAGACCTTATATAATATCATGACAATAATTTTATTTGGTAATGTTACCAAATATATATTGACACTGAATAGTAAGGTGATACAATGAATTTGTTGAATGAAAGCGCTTATTTCGACTATTAAACAATTTGGAAACGTTACTATATAAAATTTAAGGTTCAAAAAGACTTATTGATATTATAAATTGTGAGATTGAATAATTAGCACATTAGGAAAAATTTTTACTTTAATATTACTAAGGTTTCAAGCTCTAAGGGTTAATTTACAAAATTATATTTTTACGACAGAATTTTATTTTAGTAATGAATATATTTTTTTAAAATTAATTGGTAACGTTACCAATTAATAATGAAATTATTTAATTTTGAATCTAAAAATTGGTTATACGGAGTGAAGGTTCCAAATTGTATAAGAGGATAACAAATTATGTTATTGAGAATAAACCTTAAAGTTTCGAAATAAGTATAATTCTCAGAACTAAATGAGGAAAAAATAAGAGGAGTTTTATCATGAGTAAAAAAATGGGGCTAGTTTTGATGAATTTATTTCAAAACATTTGTTGCCTATTGCTGAAATATTAAGTCAGTTTAAACCCTTGAAGGCTATCCGTGATGGTATTGCTATGAGTATGCCATTAATCATTGTTGGATCAATCTTCTTAATTGCAGGGAGCTTTCCTATTGATGCTTGGACTACATGGATTGCAGCTACGTCGATTCGTGGTATTGCAATAGCAGATTTATTTAATAAGATTGTTAATGCTTCATTTGGCCTATTGGGAGTTATCAGTTGTTATGGTATTGCATCTAGCTATGCAGCATATCATGAAACTGATGGTCAATCAGCTGGTATTATCGCCATTGCTTCATATTTCGCCATTACACCTAGTATTTTTACTAGTGGTAAAGTGATTTCAGAAGGAATGCCTTATGATTACCTTGGTTCGAAGGGATTATTCATTGCCATCATTATTGGTTTAATTACTGGTGGTATTTTCCAATGGTTTATTAATCATGATATTCAAATTAAAATGCCAGAAACAGTGCCTTCAGCTGTATCAAAAAGTTTTAGTGCATTGATTCCCGGAGCTGTAATCATTTCATTGTTTGGTTTAATTTATGCAATCTTTGGATGGTTAGGTTTAGGAAACGTTCATGATTTATTACTCCATGTATTATCTAAACCATTAGGATTTTTAGGTGGAACTCTAGGCGGAACATTGATAGCTGTATTCCTAAACAGTGCTTTCTGGTTCATCGGTATTCATGGTTCAAGTATTGTTAATAGTATTATGTCACCAATTTGGTTAATGAATACTGATGCTAACCGTGTTCTTTTTAAAGCTGGTAAATTAACTTTAGCTCATGGTGGAAAAATTATTGCCGCTCCATTTATTGATAACTTTGTTTACATGGGTGGTGGTGGTGCCACTCTTGGATTAGTATTGGGTATTGCAATTTTAGTAAGTATGAAAAAGGCAAGTAAACAACTACAAGTTTTAGCACCAATTACTGTAACTCCAGGTATTTTCAATATTAATGAGCCAACCATGTTTGGTATGCCTATTGTTTTGAATACGAGTTTGATAATTCCTTTCCTAATTGCACCAATGTTCAATGCATGTACAACTTATTTTGCAATGGCCATGGGAATAGTTCCATTATGTATCGGAGCGGTTGTTCCTTGGACAATGCCTCCAATTATTTCCGGATTCCTTGCAACAAACAGTTTTATGGGATCAGCACTTCAGGCCTTTAATCTTGTTATTGATATTCTAATTTATCTACCATTCTTAATGGCACAAAATAAGCAACAAAAGATTCAAGAAGCTGCAGCCGAAGGCATAGATTTATCTAAAGAAGCATAGAAAATTAAGCTCTAGTAAATGGAGAGGAAGATAAAAATGGGAAAATTAGGGGTATCTGTTTATCCTGAAAGATCAACTTATGAGAAAGATATGGCATATCTAGATTTGGCTGCAAAGTATGGCTTTAAAAGGGTCTTTACTTCATTACTAGAAATAAAAGGTAATAAGGATGAAGTTCTATCAGAGTTCAGGAAGGTAGTAAATCATGCCAATTCCTTGGGTATGCAAGTAATTATTGATATAAATCCAGGCCTTTTCAAACAATTAGGAATCAGTTATGACAATTTATCTTTTTTTCATGATTTGGGAGCCTGGGGTATTAGATTGGATGTAGGTTTCAATGGTTTGGCAGAAGCTCAAATGACGCATAATCCATATGGACTAAAAATTGAAATTAATATGTCTCAAGGTACTAAACAAATTGATAATATCATGTCATTTTCACCTGATAAAGATAATCTTTTAGGATGCCATAACTTCTATCCACATCGTTTTTCAGGTTTAGGAGTAGATTTTTTTAAGCAAACGACAGAGTCATTTAACAAGTATGGAATTAACACGGCAGTCTTTGTTAATTCTCAAAATGCCACATTTGGCCCATGGCCAACACAAGATGGATTACCAACAATAGAAAATCATCGTGGATTAGAAATTGCAACCCAAGTTAAACATTTGGTACTTATGGGTTCTATTAATGACATTATTATTGGAAATGCTTATGCAAGTGAAGATGAATTAAAAGAAATGAGTGAAGCCTTTAATTCGCTTTATCCAGTTATAAAAGTTTCTCCCATTTCTGATATAACTCCGTTGGAACGTGCAATAGTATTTGATAATCAACATACATATCGTGGAGATCGTAGTGAGTACATTATAAGAAGTTCTGAAATGCGTATGAAATATGCTAAAGAGGATATTCCAGCACATAATACTAGTGATATCAAGCGCGGAGATATTTTGATTGATAACAATGATTATGGACAATATAAAGCGGAAGTAGAGATTGCTTTGCAATCGATGCCTAACGATGGACGTGCAAATGTGGTGGGGCATATAACTGAAAAGGAATTATTCTTGCTTGATTATCTAAAACCTTGGAGTAATTTTAATTTGAGTAATGAAGATAAATTATAGAATCTATGGAGATGTTGAATTATGGAAAAATTAACAATAATGTTAGCTTGTGGAAACGGTATGTCAACAAGTTTACTTGCTAAAAGAATGCAAGATGCCGCTGATAAACAAGGATTAGATGCAGTAGTATTTGCGGGAGCAGTTAAAACAATTCCTAGTGAAATGGATAAGAAACATCCGGATGTAGTATTGATTGGACCTCAAGTAAGATATGTAGTTCCTGAATTGAAAGAAAAATTAGATGTACCCGTTGAAATGATCAATACTATGGATTACGGAATGATGAATGGTGAGAATGTCTTGGAAACTGCTAAAAAACTTGTTGCAGCAAGTAAGTAATTAAATTAAGAAAAGAGACTAATTGAAATGGAATATGCAGCTGAACTTTTTCCAGTATTATCTGAATATAATAATGATTCCCTAGGTACATTATCTAAATTAAAGGATATGGGTTATAGAGGAATTGAAATGTTTGGTGTGTCAAAATTTTCAGCTGATGAATTAAAACAAATAATCGATCAAAGTGGCTTAGTATTAACAGGATATCAATTACCATGGAGAGAGATGCAGGCGTCAACTTTAACCTCTACGATTAATTATCAACAGAGACTTGGTAATAAACATTTAATTATTGATGCTTTAGGTGGTCCATGGGAATCAGGTCACAAAGTTACGGAAAATACTGTTGAAATGTGGAAAAAGCATACTAAAAGAATTAATGAAATCAATAAGGAACTGATTGATTGTGGTATGGATCTAACATATCATACGCATGCATACGATTATGGTGAACCAATAGAAAATACGGTTCCATCCTTGGAAATTTTATTAAAGTATATAGATGATAGTGTGGGAATTGAAGTTGATACAGGAAATTGTATTGAAGGTGGCCAATCACCTGTGGTATATATAAATAAACTAAAAAATCGAGTTCAATTTGTACACTGTAAACCATATTCCAAGTTGTTACGATATGATGTGCCTTTAGGATCAATTAAGGATGAAAATAAATGGTCTGACATTAAAAAAGCTGCCGAATGTAGTGGTACTGATTGGTTAGTAGTTGAGCCGGAATCAACAAAACTAGGAAATATATTTGATGTAATGAATGATTCGTTAAAAGAATTAATTAAGTATCAATAGTATTTGGTGGTATTTTGGATAATACAAAATAATTAATAATAGGACATATCAAAATGCCCTATTTTTTTGTCTTGTTTAGGCTTTTTTACTCCTATATCATGTAGATATACAAGTAAAAAGGGGGTTAAGGGGATGGAAACCATCATGGTATTAATTTTGATGGCATCTTTAGTTGCTATTTTTGTTTATGCTTTTAAATGGTTTAAACATAGACAAAATACTAAAGTCAGACAACGTGATCAAAAGAAATTATTGATTAGTGTTGCTATTATGGTTATTTCTTTTATCGCAGTTGGAGTTACAGGAGAGAGTACGGAAAAGAGTTCTAGTTCCGATAGTTCCGCTAAGACGGAGAAGGTGTCTAAGAAAACCGAATATGTAGGCAAAGACAAATACAATATTGCGAAAAAAGAGAATGTGGCTTTGATTGCTAAAGAGAAGAAATTGTCTAAGCAAGAAGATAAACTACAGAATCAACGGGATGATATAGAGACTAAAGAGGCCGAGGCTAAGCAAAAAGCTGAAGAGGAACAAGCCGCTGCTAAGAAGCAAGAAGAAAAGCAGGCCAAGGAAGCTCAGAAACAACAAGAGGCCGCTCAAAAGCAACAACAAAAACAGGCTCAAGAAGCACAACAACAGCAACAAACTCAGCAGCCACAACAAGAACAATCGCAACAATCTAGTTCTCAACAAGGGGATATGAACACAGCCAGTTCGGGAACAATTATTGGTAATTCAAGAAGTCACATTTATCACGTGCCTGGTCAGCGAGGATACAATATGAATTCGTCTAATGCTGTCCGTTTCAATACAGAGCAAGATGCTATCAATGCTGGTTATAGGAGGTCTAAAGTCTAATGAAAAAAATTACTAAATTATTAGTTTTGTTGGCGTTAGTTCCTTCTGTAACGGCTTGTGCTAATGAAAGTCAGGCTGCGGAAAACAGTCATAGTAAAGTAGAAATAGTAAAGAACTATTCTTATCAAAAGAAAACTAAGAAATTAGTAGCTAAGAATAAGAAGCTTAAGAAGTCAATTGAGTCGTTGCAAGATAAGATTTCAGATGATCAAAAATTTATCGATAAGCATAACAATAAGACAACTCAAAGTACATCTAATACATCTGATTTAGCTAATCTAGATTATAATGGAACTCAAGAAATTATCGTCAATGACAATAAGCCCAATTTTTCACAGGAAGATTTGAGCACAGCTAAAGGTGCTTGGGATCAATATGGTGACTTGGATAATTTGAATCGGGTAACAGCTGCTAATGCTTTGTTGAACGTATCAAAAATGCCATCAGCTAAGAGAGAAGCATTACATTGGAATCCAACTGGGTGGCATAATAAACGGATTAGCGGTGGTTGGTTGTACAATCGTAGTCATTTGATTGGTTACCAATTAACAGGTCAGAATAATAATCCTAAGAATCTGATGACAGGAACACGTTCATTAAATAGTCCAGAGATGTTGGCCCATGAAATGGATATTGCTTATTATTTAAAACAAAGTAGTTCTCACTATATTAGATATCGTGTCACACCAATCTTTAGAGGAGATGAATTGTTGGCTCGTGGTGTTCAGATGGAAGCTCAATCCATTGGTGACAATGCAGTTCATTTCAACGTTTATATATTCAATGTTCAATCAGGCGTTACTATAAATTACGCAGATGGAACGAGCAAAGTTGGTTAAAAATAAAAAATCGGTCTAATCAAGACCGATTTTTTTATTGATTGAATCTACGAGCTGGATTCAAACTGTCTTGTTTGTGACCTTTAATGATTTCATCTTCTAAGGTAATTCGACGTTTCAACTCATCTAAGTTATTTTGAGCCTGGGTGACGTTATCTTGAGCCTTTTGTTCCTGTTTAATAAGTAATTTATGTCTCTTAATCAAAGCGCCTTTGCCATTTTTTTGACTCAGTTCGATATATTCTTTAATTTCAGCAATAGGCATGCCTAGTTCACGAAAAAATTTAATGCCTTCAAGCCAAGTTATTGACTCATCATCAAATACACGTTGATTTTCAATATTTCTCTTTAGAGAGGGAATCATATTCAGTTCCGCATAGTAACGAATTGTGGCAACAGGTAGGTTAACTTTTTTACTAGCTTCAGAAATTTTGAACATATGATCACACCTTTCTTGATGCGACCTTATGATGACACCTTTTCGAGTTAAAAGTTTAATAATGTACGTTATGGAGAAATTAAATTTGTACAAAAGTTAAACTATACTTAAAAAATATATTTGGCTAATATAATATTTTTAGAAAAAAGTGTTTAAAGACAATAGTTATCAGCGTCAGCTATTGTATAATACAAACTGAGGTGATAAAGGCATGATTAATACACCATATACTTTTCAGGATACTGATGCGTTTAAGAGTACCGAACGCTTAATTATTAAAGGTCGTTTCTTTGCGACGGCAGTTTCTGATTCGTTTAATACATTTAAACCTAAAAAAAGAAATATTCATAAAATATTAAATATCAAAAATAAGTTGTTAGTTCCCGAACTATTGGAAGTTAAACGTCAAAGAATGTCAAAATCTGTCTTCGCATTCTTCCGTGGAACTGTTGATGTGATGCATTACGATCTTTCACGAAATGAGAATAGTGGGATTCGTGTTTTGGTCGGAGGGGATGCTCATTTAGGAAACTTTGGTTTCTATGGCTCATCTGAGGGACAGTTGTTATTTGATATGAACGACTTTGATGAAGCCCATTTAGGTCATTGGGAATACGACTTAAAACGTCTATTAGTAAGTGCGCTTTTAGTTGCTCGTTCACATGGCTTTGATGAAAATGACGTTCAAGAGTACCTTTTAACGGTCGTTGATACTTATTTTGATACGTTGAAACACATGACAAAAATTTCAGAAATGAAACGTTTTATTTTGCCTAATACACTTCAAAATATTACGGAAATATTCGGTAAGCTTAAAGATAATGAAGAGTATTTCCAAGAATCTTTTAACAATATGATTGCTAAAAGTATCAAGAAGGCTCAAAAGAGTAACTCCAAATTGGTTATTGAAAAATATACTGAAGTAAATGATGGTCAACGTCGTTTTGTTGAGAATAAACCAGTCACACAACACATAAGCAAAAAAGATTATAAGAGTGTTGCCCATGGATACGAAAAGTATAAGAAAAACCAACGCAGCGATGTTAGACTGTTCTTAGAAGACTTTAAAATTATTGATATTGTCCGCCATAGTGTCGGCGTCGGCAGTGTAGGTACACTTTGCTATTTAATTTTGTTGAGAGATTTGGATAGTAACTACTTAGTTTTACAAGCTAAGCAAGCTTTACCTATCTATAACAATGACGAGTTGTATTTTGATAGCAAGGTTAGTCAGGGTCAGAATATTGTAAACAGTCAATTGATCCTGCAAAGTGCTTCCGATCCATTCTTGGGAGCCTTTGATACTGAGCAATATAGTTTTTATATGCGTCAATTTAAGGATATGAAATCATCTATTAATTTAGATAAACTAGATTTTGAATCTTTCAAGGATTATACAAAGGTTTGTGTTATTCTCCTTGCCAGAGCGCATTCACATTCACCAAACTATCCTTTAATTATTGGATTTGGTGAAGAATATGCTGACATAGCTAACTCATTAATGAATTTTACCAACAGTTACGCTCAACAAGTGGAGTACGACTTTGAATCATTTCAGAAGGATTTAAAAGATGAAGGGTAGTCATTAAATGAAACGGAAATTTTATAATCGCGATTTAAGCTGGATACTATTTGATAACCGAGTAATTGATCAAGCCTATGATAGTGATGTACCACTTTTAGAAAGACTACGTTTTTTGTCCATTGCTTCAAATAACTTAGATGAATTCTTCCGAGTAAGAATGCACAATATTGATAGTATGGTTATTAATAATAAAACTGAAAAGAGAACTGATCTAACTGGTGACGAAGTTCTTAATTTGGTTTATGAATTTAACTCTAGAAATATTGCTAAGCAGTACAAAAAATATGAAGCATCAATGCAAGACGCACGTGATAGAAAATTATTCTATATATTAAAGTACGATGAATTGAAAGATTCTGAAAAGAAGACTGTCAAAAAGTATTTTAATAAAAAAATCTTGCCACGGCTTGATATGCAGAGATTTTCTAAGACTTACAAGTATCGTCGCAATTTGAATTTGTTGATGGAGACGCCACATCATATTTACACTAGTCCAATTCCAGAAGATCTAGATCGTCTAGTGGAAACTGGTATCGAGAATCACTATATTTTGATTGAAGATGTTATTCGTAATGTCGCAACTGATTTAATTAGAAAATATAAGATCAAGAAGACTTATGTTTTCCGTGTTACTTATGATCAGAACAAGCCATACGACTTTTTAAGTAAAGATATGACTGACGATGAATATTTGAATAAGATGATCAATTACGTTGATACTAGAGAATTGCGTAATATTATGCGTGTGGAATTTGCTTGCAACGGTGAAAGCCATAGTCGTGAGTATTTTGCTAAGCTATTTGATGTCAGCAAGAAGAGTGTTTACAAAATACCTGGTCCTGTTGATATTAAGTTTTTGAATACACTTTTCAAGCGTTATCGTGATCATAAGGAATTGATTTTCCCAGCTTTTAAGGCATTGAAGTGGAATCCATCCAAGAATATTTTGGATTATTTGAAACATTCGTCATTATTAGTTCAGTATCCTTATGATTCTTACAGTGTTTTCATTAATTACTTAGAAGCGGCTGTTCATGATCCAAAGACGACTAAGATTTTCATTACAATTTACCGTACTGAAAAAGATTCCGATTTGTTGAGGCTTTTGAAAGAAGCTGCGGAAAAAGGTATCGAGGTTACCGCTATTGTTGAACTGAAGGCTAGATTTGATGAAGTCCATAATATCGAAGTAACGAAATTCCTACGTGAAGCAGGCGTTCAAGTCTTATTCGGTGACAAAGTTAATAAAGTCCATTCGAAAATCTGTTTGGTATTACATGGCGACAATAGAGGGTATGTTCAAATTGGTACTGGAAACTACAATGCAATCACAGCTAATGGTTTCTCCGATTTGAGCTATTTTACAAGTAATCAGATGTACATCGATGATGCTGTGAGATTCTTTGACCACTTAGTTAATGAAACTAAAGTTGAATATAATCTACTAGTGACATCACCAGATGGCATCAAGAAAATGATAATTGAAAATATCCGTTTGGCTACTGAAGCATATTTGCGTGATGGTCAAGGTGGAGTCTTCATGAAAGTTAATGGTTTAACTGATGTTGAGGTTATTAATGCTATTTATAAAGCTGCTCGACAAGGTTTGCCATTTAGAATGATTGTTAGAGGTCCATGTTCATTGAAGATTGGTATCTGTGGACCAAAAGAGGATATTCGTGTAAAGAGTATCGTGGGGCAGTTGTTGGAACACAGTCGAATCTTCAAATTCCAATATGGTAGTGACCATACGGATGTTTGGATTTCGTCAGCTGATATGATGACTAGAAATCTTGATCGTCGTGTTGAATTGGCTGTTCCAATCGTTGAGGAAAAATCAAAATTGAAATTAAATAAGATTATCAATACCTTCTTGAAGGATACAGAGAATTCTTATTGGTTAGATTCCGATGGCGATTATGTCAAAGAAGAGAAAGACAATGGAATTTCTGCACAACAGACTTGGCTAAGCCGCTTGAAGTGGAGAAAGTACATTAAAACAAATTAAATTTGGGGATTTATATAGAATTCGTCGTGAATTCTATTTTTTTGCCTTTTTAAATAAGGTGTAAATTCAATAGTTTGATTAACGCGGTTAAAATTCCTAAATATTATTATGTACACCCGATTACTCTGTCTAATTCTCAAGTACAGTCTTTAAAGAATAGAGCTGGGATTCATGGTATTAATATTCAGGTTTTAGAATTACATTTTGATGGTCATAATGGTGACCATCTTTTAGTGTATAGCGAAATAGGCGAGGAAGTTTATTTAGTTGCGATTGGTACACATAGTGATTTATTTAGAAAATAGTTAAATTTTTTAATTGATTGTATAAAAATAACCACCCATTTCTGGGTGGCTATTTTTGTTAGATTTGAAAGACTAAGTTTAACATGTTTTCTTAGTTATTGCTAAGTTTGGATTTTTTTGTTTGATAACAATAATAACCAAACTTCTATGCAATATAGCGGAAACGCGTTCCACAAGGGCAACCTCCTGTGGTTTGCTACGATACCGGAATCACACGCCAAGTGCGCGTGTAATTCCGATATCTAGGCAAATCCTCGGAGACTGAGCGCCCTTGTTCCACGCTCTTTTGAAACGAGCTGCGCAGGGGTAACCCATTGTGGTTTGCTACAGAACTGAAATCATCCGCAAGTTCAGCGGCTAATTCCAATTCTTAGGCAAATCCTCATGGGTTGACCACCCCTGCTACGCTCTCTAATCTTTGAAATTGCCGCTTTCGACGTCTTTAATGAATTGTTCCAAATGGTCGAAGTAAACTGGAGCATTATCGATCATATGATGATGTCCTCCATTTGGTGTTGTTACTAGGCGTGCATGTGGAATTTCTTTTTGCATGATCTTAGCTGTTGCGATTGGCATTGTTTCATGTTCACCAAATGTCAACAATGTTGGCACTGTAATTTCTTTAAGGTGTTTTCTGAAGTGCCAGTCTTTTAACTTACCTGTGATAACGAATTCGTTGTCACCTTGGAATGTGTTGTAAACGGCTGTGGCTGTTGTGTCGACTAAATGTCTGATGGCTGTTGGTTGTTTACGATCAACATATTCAGCATTTAAAATATCAACATAGCTTTGATATGTAGGATCTGATAAGTCGTTTTTGGCTTCGATATCTTGCATATATTTAACTTTGTCAGGTCCCAATGTGTCTAGACGGCATTGGTTAACGCTCTTAACGTATTCATCAATTTCGTCGACCATACTTGAGATGATGGCACCTTTAAGGTGTTGTCCATATTTAGCAGCGTACATTTGAACTAATGCGCCACCCCATGATTGTCCGATTAGATAAAAGTTATCTAAACCTAGCTTTTGTCTAACTTCTTCAACTTCTTCTAGGAAGTAATCGTATGTCAGATATTTTTTAGCGATTTCGGGGTCGCTATAGTCGGGTTGATCTGAATACCATGATCCTAGTTGATCGTACATGGTTACTTGAACGCCTAAGTCGGCTAATTTTTCACCGAAGTTTTCCCAGTATTCGTGGTTTCCACCGGGTCCACCGTGGAGGCATAGCAATTTGATGTCACCATGACCTTGAGTGTTAGTCCAAAGATGATAGCCATTGTCTAATGTTAAAATTGTTGTTCCTTGTTTCATAAGATAAGTCACCTTCCTGCAAATGATAGTTATAAGTATATATCTATATCTAAGGTTATTTCAAATATTCTATAATATAATTTTAATAATTCTAACGAAAATCTTATTTTTATTATGAGAAATTATGATGTAAATATTTTAAATGGATATAACATATATGATAAAATTGGTATACATTTATAAAGGGGCGATATGATGAAAAAGTGGGTTATTAGTCTATTGTCTGTGGGGATGCTTTTAGGAATATTTGGCATGTCAGGAATCAGTGATTCAGATTCACCAAATACAGTTGAAGAAACAGTTCAAGCAGATACTAGTAGTAATAATGAACGAACAATTAATTATGTAGTTTATCGGGGAAATTCTAGTTTACTCTCACCAATGGATGCATTCTTCACCAAGAGTGCAGATATAACATCCAATGATGATGGTAGCTATAAGGTTACATTGACGGCAGAAGTTTCCAATTTAACTAGTCTAAAAGTAACGACAATTGATAATCAACAACCAAGTGTTTCAAGCACATACACTAAGAATGCTAAAAAGTATCTTGATATCAGTTTTAATATTAAAAGTTTGAGTGAGTTGGACAAACCAATTTCAGGAACTGTACAGACGAAATTGTTAGATCTTAATGTTGATAAGGCGACAGTTAATTTTAAATTTGATTCCAGTAGTTTAGATGGTCAAAAATCTAATACATTCTTGAATAGTCTGAAATCAATCACTGATGCGGAAGATGAAACAAAGTCAGTTTTGGCTGATGCTAAAGATACCGCTAATAGTATTAAAAATGATTTGAGTACTGATAATGATAACGACATTATTACGGCACCTAAAACTACCAATTCACAAACAGCAAGTACAACTAATAATAATCAAACAGATAATGATAAAACGGTTATTAAAGAATTAACTTATAAAGTTGCTAAAGATGATGGCGACGGGGCGATGATTTCACCATACTTTACAAATACAGCTAAGGTGATGCAAAATCCTGACGGTACTTATTATGTAGAGATGACGATCAAGTATCCTAAAAAGTTTGGTAACAATGCAATTCAATTGAATTATATTAATAATGAAAAACCAACTAATTTGAGTTTTACCAGTTCAGGGGACAGTAATTATCTCAAATTTGATTTTCCAATTAATAATTTAAGTGATTTAGGCAAAGTGATTCCTGGTAATGCAACTTTGAATTTGCCTGATTTTAATCTCGACAAAGATTTGAATTTTGATTTGAACTTTGATGGTTTTAATCCTTCAGATATTTCAGGAATTGTAAGTAGCTCTGACGTATCCGGATTGTTATCAGATTTGAGCAGTTTAAGCAATTCTAAGAATATCAAGACTGACAAAACTACTAATGACAATAAGGCACTCGGCACGTTACCTCAAACAGGTGAGGAAACGAATGCAGCTTTGGGTATTATTGGTGGTTTGCTTTTGATACTTTGGATTGTTTTGTTGAAAACAACATATTTGAAGAAATAATCTTGGATTTGGTTAAAATTTTTGCTCCAGATTAGTGGGTGATTTCTTTCCAAATCTTTTAAATAAAATGACGGCATCTGTTTAGGACGTACTGTGCACACTTATCCTAAATGGGTGCTATTTTAGATTTTTAAGTCAATAAAGTAGTCATGCTCCAATAACATTGTATGATTAAGAAAAAATCAATTTGAGGGTACCGCGATGGATAGTTTAGATGAAAAAGATGTTGTGGCCCTATGTGGTCAAGTGGGAGCAGTGCTTCTAGAAAATGGAGCCGAAACTTCACGGGTAGAAAATACTGTGGAGTATATCGGTCGGGCAGTAAATTTACCGATAGTTTGTCATGCAACGATGACGGCTGTTTTTGTGAACTCGGAAAAAAGTGCTACAACGAGAATTTTTAAAGTTCGTGTGGGTGATTTCAACCTTCAAAAAGTTGATCGAATCAATACGCTGTCACGTGAATTTTCCCAGCATAAAATGACCTTCAAAGAATTAAAAGAAGCTGTGACTGATGTTGAGTTCGACACATCAGATTTTAATTTATTTGAGAAATGTTTGGGGGCAGGTTTAGTCTCAGTCGCACCGATGTTGTTGTTTAAGGCAACTTGGTTTGATTTGTTCCTGTCATTTTTTGTCGGTATCTTGGGATATCTAGTGGCAAGAGTTGTTGGACAGCATTCTAAAATTCCTTATATTGCTGTAGCTATGGGTGGTTTGAGCATTAGTGTCTTGGCTCATATTTTGCTAGATGTGGGAATTGCTTCAAGTGCTAACAATATTATTATTAGTGCCTTAATGCCTTTGGTACCAGGAGTTCCAATGACCAATTCATTACGAGAGATTATTGAAAAAAACACTATTTCCGGTTTAGTCAGAGCAACTGACGCCATTATGGCGGGAATCTCGATTGGTAGTGGTGTGGTTATTGGTCAAATCTTGATTAAGGCTGTCTTGGGAGGGTAAAAATGCAAATACTATTAGGATTTATTTTTGGCTTTTTATCTAGTGTTGGTTTTGGTATTGTGACCAATAATCCTAGAAGAACTTTGATGCCGGCAGGTTGGATCGGAGCAATTGCTTGGGTCATTTATATCGTTGCTGGTTGGTATGACCATGGAGTAATCATGCCGAACCTTTTGTCAGCAGTTGTTATTGGACTATTAGGTAATTTAGCCGCCATTTTGGTTAGAGCACCAGTAAATATTTTTTATGTCCCTTGTTTAGTCTCACTAGTTCCAGGAGCAATTATTTATGACAGTATGAAAAATTTTACTTTAGGGTATGATAATTTAGCTGCACACGGATTGATTAAAGCTTTAACAGTTGGATTGTCTTTAGCAATTGGATTCATTATTGCCGAAGCCATTTCTAATAAAATCTATCCACCTTTAAAAAAACATTTAGAACAAAAAAACCGCTGATATTGTGTCAGCGGTTTTTATTTTCCTGAAGGGGGAAAATTTATTATTCAGTTTCTTTGGCTTCTTCGTTCTTACTGTTGCCAGATTGTTGTTTCTTCCATTCAGCATTAGTCATCAAATCATCAACGTTTAAAGTGATTTTATCTACTTCTTTACCGGTCATTTCTTTGACTGAACGAGCAATACTATTCACGATTCTATCAAAAATTTGAGGTGCTGGTTTGCCATATTCCAATATGGCTTTCAGTTCGAACGATAACTTGTCATCATCATTATCAACGTTCACACCCTTGGTAGGATTATCAATAAAACGGTCAGTTAGGTTACTAATGGCACCGCCATTTAGAGAGAGTACACCATCAATTGAATGAGCTGTTTGGCTAGCAATTTTTTCTAAAACTTTATCTGAAAAGTTTAATTCCTTTTGAATTGAATTTTCCTGATGATTGTTTGTTTGAGTGTTAGTCATATTTTTTCCTCTTTTCTAATTTACACGGTTATTGTCGTTATTTTTATTCTGTTGTTGCCATTCTTTTTTAGTCATGACATCGCTGATATAAACGTTAGTTTCGATTACTTTAAGTCCAGTCATACTTTCGATGGCTGAACTAACTTCATGGAGAATATTTTCAAAAACTTGATGTGCGTCTTTGCCATATTCCAAGATGATTTCTAAGTCTAAAGCAGTTTGTTTTTCGCCGACATCAACATCGATACCTTTAGTGATATCTTCTTTACTACGAATTTTGTCAGCAATATTGTCGAAGACGTTACCATTCATGGAGAGAATACCGTCGATATCACGGATTGCCATCCCAGCAATTTTAGCGATTACGTCTTCATTAAATTTCAATTTACTATTCTTTATTAAATCGGCGTTTAGCGGTTGTACTGCCATGTTATTACTCCTTTATTTGTAAAATTTTGGTAATTTTAGATCTTAATGAAGATTTGTCTTCGGCAGATCCAGTTATGGTAGCAATCAAGTAGCCAACCATTCCGGCCAGAACTATTAATAATAAATTTCCAAAGCCTAGAACTATCCAGATTGCGACCAGAACACTTCCAACAATGGAGCCAATTATGCCTCTTTTCATATTCTTATCCTCACACAACTTTTACTTTGCCACGATTTAAATTAGGTTTTAAATCAACAGTTGTTTTCTTAATAGGAATACTTAAATGTTTGGCCAATTGTTCATTAGCGATACGTTTAATATTTTCACCTTGGCGGTGTAAATTCTGTTCTTCAGTACTAAGCGCTGAAATGAACATTTTAGCTTGGCGATTCTTGCCTAAAATTTTGAGATCAACATCGACATCGGTAAGGTTAGGAATTTCTTTGATTTTATTTTTGATTATTTTTTCAATGGAGGCCTTAGAAATTCGTAATTTACCATTAGCAGAGTCGAAACGAACTTCTTGGTGTTTAACAGGTACGAAAATTCCATACATCAGTAGAACCAAGAAAATCAGAGTGGAGATACCGGCGAAAACCAGTGAAGTGTAGAGTAGAAAGTCTCGTGGAAGTTGAAAACCTTTAATTACTTCTACTACTGGTTTAAGTGGATAAGCTAAGGCAATGAACCAAAGTACTTGTAGTAATCCTAGTATGGAAGCAACTATTAGAATACCTTTCGATATTTTTTTCATAAATTTCCCCTTACTAACTTCTTCTCATACTGCTGAAAAGCCAAGTGGTTAATAATACAACGACTATAGCTCCAACAATAGCTGGTACGATTGCCATACCTGCAACGTTTGGACCCCAAGCTCCGAGAAGTGTTTCACCAAGCCAAGCTCCAACTAAACCTCCAATAATATTACCAACCCAGCCCCAAGGCATATCGCGATTGATAATCATACTAGCAATAGCCCCTATAACGGCGCCAACTATAATAACCCATATAGTATGTAGCATTTTAACCATCCCTTTCTTTCAAGAAAATTACTATTTCCTTTTATTTATAAGTTCATCTTAAAGAATTACTTGTGAACTTGTCCACAAATAACTAATGGAAATTATAAATAAAAAATGATTCAAAAATATGATCAAACTTGATAGACATCAAGTTTTTTAATGTTCATTCTCAGTAGAATATGTCTTGTAAGTTGAGAGAGCGAAGCAAAGATGTCCAGCTCTTGAGGATTTACATGATATTTGGAATTGCACACAAGGTGGGCGAGGCCGAATATTAGGTAAACCGCAGAGAGTTATCTTTGCGTAGATCGTTTAATGAGAGAGCGAAGCAAAGATGTCCAGCTCTTGAGAATTGTTCAGGAAGATTAGATAAATACGAGAAGGGAAAATTAAAATGAATAAGCTAAATATATGGATACAGAAACATCAAAATAAATTAACAGCTTCAATCGCCATTTTAATTGTAGTAAGTTTGATTGCTAAGTTTTTATTGAAACTACCAACGCTTAGTACAGTTGCAATGATTATTGCCAGTATTATCGGAGCCATTCCAGTGGCTCTACATGCAATATCCGCATTACAGAACAAAGTTATCAGTATTGAATTACTAGTAACAATTGCAGTTGTCGGAGCCTTTATCATTGGAGAATATGAAGAATCAGCTGTAGTTACATTCTTATTTCTTTTTGGTAATTTCTTGGAACAAAAGACTTTGGAGAAGACTCGTTCTTCCGTTAAAAGTTTAACGAAGATGGCACCAACTACAGCCGAATTGGTCAACGAAGATGGCACAACTGAAGAGGTTGATGTTGATGATTTGGATGAAGGTGATCACGTTGTTGTTAAGCCTGGTGGTCAAATTCCTGTCGATGGAAAAATTATCGATGGTACAGGTTATATGAATGAAGCCTCAATTACTGGTGAATCAACTCCAGTTGAGAAGAGTATTGGTGACAATGTTTTCGCTGGTTCGATCACTGATAACGGAACAATAACTATCGAGACGACATCCGTGGGTGAAGATACTACCTTCGGTAAGATCATCGAATTAGTTGAGGAAGCACAAGATAGTCAGTCACCTGCCGCTCGTTTTATTGATAAATTTGCGACTTATTACACACCAGCTGTATTGATCATCGGTATCTTAGTTTGGGCAATCACACAAAACTTTCCATTGGCTATTACCGTTCTAGTTCTAGGATGCCCTGGTGCCTTGGTTATCGGTGCTCCCGTTTCAAACGTTGCCGGAATTGGTAATGGTGCTAAGAATGGTATTTTGATGAAGGGTGGCAATGCCGTAAATACCTTCTCACACGTTGATACTTTGGTACTCGATAAGACTGGTACTTTGACAACCGGGAAAATGTCAGTTACTGATGTAGTCAATTTTGGTAAAGATAAGAATGAAATGATGGCTTTACTTTCAGCTGTTGAAAATACTTCAGACCATCCTTTGGGTCAAGCTATCGTGAAGTACGCTCATGATTTAGGTGTCACAGATGATGTTAAACTACCTGAATTAGATACCGTTAAGGGTCAAGGGTTAGTCAGTCAAAGTGATGAATTCAAGATTTTAGTTGGTAACGAACGTTTGATGAAAGCCAATAACGTTCAAATTACTAAAGAACAGAGAAAAGCTATTAATGCTCGTATGAACGATGGAGATTCTGTCGTATTGATGGCTCTTGATCAAGAATTACGTTTAGTCGTTGGTGTGAATGATCAATTGAGACCAGATGCTAGAGAAGGACTTCAAGCATTAAAAGATGCTGGTTTAAAACGAATCGTAATGTTAACTGGTGATAATAAGGTCGCTGCTCAACGTGTTGCCGAAAGATTGCCAATTGATGAAGTACATGCCGAATTATTACCTGAGGACAAAGTTGAGTTTGTTAAGAAGTTTAAAGAACAGGGTAATACCGTAGCCTTTGTTGGTGATGGTATTAACGATAGTCCTTCACTTGCTACAGCTGATATCGGAATTGGTATGGGTACTGGGACAGATGTCGCTATCGAAACCTCAGATATCATTTTGGTTAAGTCCAGCTTTGATGCTTTGGCACATGCTTACAAGTTATCTAAGAAGACCGTCGCTAATACAAAAGAAAATATCATTATTGCAGTTGGAACAGTTGCCTTATTATTGCTCGGTTTAGTTGTCGGTGTAATTCATATGGGTAGCGGAATGTTTGTCCACGAACTAAGTATCTTAGTAGTTATTTTCAACGCAATGAGATTAATTCAAAATAAACCTTCGAAACTTGATTCAAATCAAGTTCTCAAAACAGCAAACTAAGTAAGATAGTATTTGTAAGTTAGTTGAGCAAGTACTCAACGATGATGCTGGTGAAAGATTTAAGAAATATGGAGGAATCAATTATGGCAAAAGCAATTTTACAATTAGGTGAATTAACATGCCCATCATGTTTAACAAAGATTCAAAAGGGTGTTGAAAACCAAGATGGCGTTTCAAATGTCAAGGTTCTCTTCAACGCTGGTAAAGTTAGGGCAGATTTTGATGAAGATAGGACTTCCGCAGACCAAATTTCCAATGTAATTACAGACTTAGGATATGAAGTTAAAAAGGTTAAAGTTAAGGAGAACAAATAATGGCAGAACTAACAATTGACGAAAAGTTTGCAGCAGAACAAAAACAGGCTGATGCAGATCACCACAAACCAACCGCAGGGGCAATGACAGGACATATTGTTTCTAATCATTTCTTGCTAAATATCAAGTTGCACCAAATCGAGTGGTTCATTAAGGGTGCCAATGCTGAAAACTACAAGGCCGTTTTAAAACAAACTATTGATGAAAATAATGCTTGGTATGATAAGATAGCCGATGAATTGCTTGATGAAGGTGAATTACCACCCTCAACAATGAAAGAATATACTGAATATTCAATGCTTGAAGAAGACGGTAAGAATAAGTACATGAAGGCTGAGGATATGATCCAAACGGTCGTTAATGACTTTGCTACAGATAACATGTTTGTTACACGTGCAATCAAGTTAGCTGAAAATGAAGATCGTCCATTCATGGCTCAAGTTCTAGTTCAATTACTTGGCTTTAACAATCACCAAATCAGAATCTATCAAGCACTTCTTGGCAATTCAGCTAAAGAAGGCTTTGAAGAAGAAGACGATGAAGACTTCGATTAAGGAGAGATAATTAATGGCAAAATTAGCGCATGATCATACAGCGGAAGACTGTGTTCAGTTAGTTCCAATATTTAACACCTTGTCACAAGAAGATATTGAAACGGTGGCTACTTTAGTTACCCATCACCACTACAAGAGTGGGGAATATATCTTTTCTGCTGGGGATGTTGCTGATTCATTGATTATTGTGGCTCACGGACAAGCCAAAGTATTTCAAATGTCCACGAGTGGTAAAGAGCAAATGTTACGAGTTTTGCAGACAGGTGATTTTGATGGAGAAGCAACACTTTTCTCCGATGCTGAGCACAATAACTTTTCTGAAGCCTTGATGGATACAGACGTGTGCCAAATATCTCGTCCAGACTTTCAAAAGTTAATGCAAAAAGCTCCTGCTTTGGCTGTTAATATGGTCAATGCACTAGGGCGTAGAATCGTTCAATTGGAACAACAGACTGCTGAAGCTACTACAGCTAGTGTAGAGAGTCGCTTGGCTAATTATCTGTTAGAAACCAGTGCTGGGTTAGATGAAGATGTTTTTACCTTGCCACTTAAGAAAAAAGATATCGCTACTTATCTTGGAACAACCCCTGAAACAATTAGTCGAAAGTTAAGTTCTTTGACTAAACAAGGTATGATTGAAAAGATTAGTAATAATAAGTTTAAGATTTTAGATGCAGATCGATTAATGATGATCGATTAGAGCGTGGAACAAGGGCGCCCAGCCTCTGAGGATTTGCCTAAGTACTGAAATCGCATGCGAATTATGCGTGCAATTCCAGTACTGTAGCAAACCGCAGGAGGTTGCCCTTGTGAAACGCGTTTCCACTATATTGCAAAGAACAACGGTTAATCCCAAATAGACAGTAAAAATACATAAGACAAAAAATAACACAGGTTATAAAAAATCTGTGTTATTTTTATACATTTTTATAACACGAACAATAACGGAAATTCAATTGACATAGTTCGTGAATGGATGCTATCTTTAATGCAATAAATTAAAAAAGGTAGGAAATTTATCTATGTTTACCCCTGAGGAGATCTTAGAGAAGAGCATTAATGCTGGTGTCGGAAAGTTGAAAAAAGCACTGATTGCCAAAATGATACTTGGTTTTATCGGTGGGGCTATGATCTCCATTGGATTCTTGGCCTACGTTAGAGTTACTGCTTCAATTCCGAAAGACTTGGCTAGTGTTAAATCATTAGTCGGCGGAACAGTTTTTCCTATCGGTTTGATCATTATCTTATTAGCTGGTGGAGAATTGGCTACGGGGAATATGATGGCAGTTGGAGCGTCGTTTTTATCGAAGAAAGCTTCAATACTAGATTATGTAAAAAATCTACTAATAATTACGTTATTCAATTTTATCGGGGCAATTTTTGTCGCCTATTTCTTTGGTCACGTTGTCGGATTGACTCATGCTGAACCATTTAGACAAGCTGTGATTGCTGTGGCTGCTAGTAAAACCAGTGCCGGATTTTGGTCAGCATTCATTTCAGGAATTGGCTGTAACTGGCTAGTTGGTTTAGCTGTTTGGCTCTCGTTTGGGGCTAAAGATGGAGCCGGTAAGATTCTTGGTATCTGGTTCCCAATCATGATTTTTGTGGCAGTTGGTTTTCAACATAGTATTGCTAATTGTTTCATTATTCCTGCAGCAATTTTTGAAGGTGGAAGTACATGGGGACTATTTTTACAAAATTTTGTTCCAGTTTACTTAGGTAATATCATTGGCGGATTAGTTTTTGTCGCTGGATTCTACTACCTCAGTTATAAGAAAGTTAAATAAGAACAGATTAGCTTCCGAGTATGTTTTTAGATTTTTCATAGATTAGTTTTAGAAATGTTTTAGATGAGTAGCAAAAAACCTCGGTCCATTTTAGGGCACGAGGTTTTTTGCTTCTATTATTTTTGCAAGTCAGATAACTTTTCAAAATCTTCATCGCTTAATTTTACATTAGCAGCACTTAAATTGTCTTTTAAGTGGTCTACTGAACTGGTTCCGGGAATAGGAATAATATTGTCAGAACGTTTCAATAGCCAAGCTAAAGCAATTTGTGCGGGACTGGCATTATATTTCTTAGCAATATCGTTTAATGGACTATTAGCTTGAACTAGATTACCAGTATCAAGAGGGAACCAAGGTAGGAAAGCCATATGGTTCTTTTCAGCGTAATCGACAATGGCATCGTCATCCTTATGATGACCAACGTTGTACATGTTTTCTACAGCATCAATCTTAGCTATTTTTTGAGCAGCTTTTAATTCATCGAGTGAAACTTGACTGATACCGATGTGCTTAATTTTACCCTCATCTTGCATCTTCTTTAATTCACCAATTTGATCCTCGATTGGGATATGTGAGTCAATTCTGTGCAAGAATAACAAATCTTCGTGATCACGGTTAAACATACGTAATGAAAGTTCTACTTCTTGGCGAAGGAAGGCTGGAGTCCCAACAGGAACCCATTCGTTTTCACCAGTTCTAACTTGACCAACTTTGTCTGAAATAAAAATCTTATCTGAATCAGAATATTCTTTTAGTGCTTTTGCCAAATATGAATCGGCATTCCAAGGTCCGTAAGAATCTGCGGTATCTATGAAGTTAACACCTAAATCAAAGGCACTTTTGATCAATTCAACGGCTTGAGCAGGATCTTTGTATGGTCCCCAAACGCCTTTACCAGTTAATTGCATGGTACCGTAACCTAAACGATTGACGATAAAGTCATCATCAAATTTGAAAGTACCTGCGTTAGTAGCATTAATCTTATCCATTAAAAATCCTCCTATTACTAAATAATTTACACTGTTACGTTAATCAATTTACTCATTTTATACAAACATTTGCTCCATAGAATGTGAATTTGGGCGGGACCGTATATGATGATTTAATATTTTTGAATTACCAAAAAAATAGTGGTAACATTATATAACTTTAATTTAAGAGGTTATTATGACAGATAAATCTATGATTAATGAACTAGACGAAAAAAAGCTTGAACAAGCACATTTAGAAGATGTGGTTGAAAAGATTAAAAAGTCTGAGGGCCAACTCCGTGAACACATGGAAGTTGCTGAAGAAGATTTAAAAGTTATCAATAATGCTTTTGATGACATTCACTTAGGCATGGATGGGGACTCAATCTCTATGGATGCCGCACTTTCCATTCATCAGCAACAACAGATGTTGGACGAAAGAAACAATAGTTGGCAACAATCTAAACAACGTTTGGGTATTTTGAAGAAGTTGGAAAAGAATCCATTCTTCGCCCGCTTAGACTTTCAGGAAAAGGGAGAACCTAAGAAGGAAACTGTTTATATCGGCTTAAGTTCTTTTACTGATAAAAATGATCATTTTCTAGTTTATGATTGGCGTGCTCCGATTTCTTCTATCTATTACGATGGAAAATTAGGTCAGGTCACTTACATGACTCCTGATGGAGAACAAGAAGTTGATCTCTTTTTGAAGCGTCAATTTTTAGTTGAAAACGGCAAAATCAGAGCTTATTTCGATACCCAAGAAACTATCGGTGACCAAATGTTGTTGGAAGTTTTGGACGGTAAATCTTCTACGCATATGAAGGGTATCGTTAAAACTATTCAAAAGGAACAAAACAAGATTATTCGTGATACTAAGTCGAAACTCTTGTTTGTTCAAGGTGCCGCCGGCTCTGGTAAGACTTCAGCTATTTTGCAAAGAATCGCGTTCCTATTATATAGATATCGTGGAACGTTAACTTCTAGTCAGGTTGTTATGTTCTCACCAAATTCACTTTTCAATGACTATATAAAAGATGTTTTGCCTGAAATGGGTGAACAAAACATGGTGCAAATGACTTACAAACAATTCTTAGCACGTCGTTTGCCTAATTTAACCGTTGAAAGTTTGGCTCAACAATTTGAAACAGTTGTTGATGCTGACAATAAGAATATTGGAAAATTTGTTTCAGATGTTGAATTCTTCAATATTATGACGAACTATAGCAAGTTGTTGGACCAAAGTGGGATGGCATTCAAGGATATCAAATTCCAAGGAAAAGTCTTTATTTCTAAAGAAAAGATTCAAGAAATCTATTACAGTTACGGTCCCCAATATAATTTGGGTAATCGACTAGATGCAACCGTTGACCGTTTGATCAAATTACTTCACCGTAAGATTGGTGCAGAAATGCGCTCTAAGTGGGTTGCTGAAAGAATTGAAAATTTAAGTAAGGAACAATTACAAGCACTTTATAGTACAGCTGATCAAGAGTTCAAAAATGGTGATGAAGAAAATAGATTCTTGGCTCGTAAGATTGTCACAGCTATGTTGCAGGGTGTCTACAAGAATATCAAACGTTTGAGATTCTTGAATGTGGCAGCTAACTACTTGAATTTCTTAAAAGCTGTTCCACAAATTACTGATTTAAGTAAGTGGGGTATTACCGAAGAACAATGGAAGAATTACGTTGATAACTTCGTTAAATCATTTACTGATAAGCAAATTTCAATGAATAACTTGAGTCCATATTTGTACTTGTATGATTTGGTAACTGGTCGTCATGGTGAATTGGAAATGAAGTTTGTCTTTATGGATGAGATTCAAGATTACACACCATTCCAGTTGGCTTATATGAAATTCAAATTCCCACGTGCTCGCTATACCATGTTAGGGGATTTGAATCAGTCGATCTTTACTAAGAAGAATAGTCAGACTCTGCTTTCTGAAGCTCAAAAATTATTTGATGCTGACGAAACTCGAGTTGTTCAGTTGGTTCACTCATATCGTTCGACAAAACAAATTACGGACTTTACGAAGGCAATTTTGACAAATGGTCAAAAAATTGAACCATTCAATCGTGATGGGGACTTGCCTAACATGTATTGTGCGAAAGATGAACAGGAATCGTTGCAACAGGTTAAAACACAATTGGCTGAAAATGATGAACACAATTTTACAACAGCTATTATTGCCAAAACTTTGGAAGACGCTGAACATTTGCACGATCAACTCAAAGAAAATGGGGTTAAATCTACTTTGATTCGTTCGGAAAATCAACGTTTGGCCGCTGGAACGATTGTCTTACCATCATTCTTGGCTAAAGGTTTGGAGTTTGATGCGGTTATTATGTGGGATGCTTCAAAGGACAAGTTCTCTGAAGATGAGCAACAGTTAGTTTACACAATTGCTTCACGTGCAATGCACAAGTTGACAATCACATCAATTGGCGAGTTTTCACAATTACTTCAACGTGTACCAGAAGAGTATTATCAATTGATGAAGTAACTTTCTATAGTTTGTTGGGGTGGAAGGTGCCGTCCTCCGCGGAAATTGAGAATGCATTGGAACGCTATGGGCACGATTTGAAACTAATTATTTTACACTTCGTGCAAAATAATTAGTTTCCAAAGTCGGCCTTATTGTAACCGGCAAAGCCGGTAACAATAATTTCATAGCTGAACGCATTCCCAATTTCCACTCCGGACTGAATAACGAGTTTTATCTTCTATCTCAATTAATTCAGAAATCAAAATAGCATCTATTCTAGAAAATCAATCGTTACCTTTGGTAAAAATTGAAATTAGGAATAGATGCTATTATTTTGGATTAAAAATTTAGAATATTAAATTTCAATAGAACTAACATTTAGACCGGAGCAACAAGAAAATTGGCTCAGCCATGAAGTTTATCTTAGCAATTTATTGCTTAGATAAAGGCTGAACTTGAAGATCCATGAATTTGCACAAAGTGAAAATTCATTAGCTTCCAGTCGGCCCATGGCGTTCCAGCCAAATTTTCTTGTTGCGGAGGGCGGCATACTTAATAACAATAACAGTAACTACACCGCCTAAAATCACTAGTTGTTCTTAATAATATCCTTAAAGAAATCAACCGTAATATCGAATAATGGCTTTAAAATAGCTAAGATTAATAACAATAAATCCACAAACAATAACTGAACTAACCATGTGACTGACATGTTAGTTGTGAAGTGGAAGTAAAGTGCAAATAATCCTAGGAATACTGCCACGAAAACAAAAATGTAAGTAATCGCTAGTCTTGTGATTCTTTCTGAATTTGTTTCTTTATTTTCCATGGCTTTTTCCCCCTCAAATATAAATAAATAGTTTAATTGTTAACGCTTACATTATAACATTTTAGGGCTTTTTATGTATATTTTATAAAATGTTTAAAGGATTAAAAACTTGCACTCAACCTTTCGAAATAGGTATAGTTGAGAGTATTGTAATTGAAAATTTTGATTGGAAGTGAGAGAGTGACCCAGTCAACTTACTGGAATCGCATTGCCGAAAAAGCTAAGAAGGAAAATCGTCCTTTCTTCAGCTTGGCACCAATGGAGGCTGTAACCGGATCAGTCTTTAGAAGAGTAGTTCAAAAAGCCGCTGCTCCGGATGTATTTTATACTGAATTTACTAATGCTTTAGCTATTAATCATCCTTTGGCTAAAGAAGCAACTAAGGGAAGATTGTATATTGACCCTAAAGAGGATCCTAAACCAATTGTTCAGCTATGGGGTAACTCTGGTGAAGACTTTGCCAAAGCAGCTGTAGAAGTGAAAAAGCAAGGCTATGAGGCAATTGACATCAATACTGGTTGTCCTGATATTGCCGTAATCAAAAATCATAGTGGAAGTGACTTAATTCGTCATTTTGATACTGCTAAAGAAGTTATCGAGGGCGCTCGTGAGGCTGGATTACCAGTCAGTGTCAAAACTCGTTTAGGCTTCAGTGAGATTTCTGAATATAAAGAATGGATTCCTTTCTTATTGGAACAACAAGTTCCCGTTTTAACAGTTCATGTCAGAACTAAAGAGGAAATGAGTAAAGTTCCAGCTCACTACGAATTAATCGATGACTTAGTTAAGATGCGTGATGAAATTGCACCAGATACGTTGTTGCAAATTAATGGTGACATTATGAATTATCAAGAAGGAATCAAATTAGCGCAAGAACATCCTGGTGTGGATGGAATTATGATTGGACGAGGAATTTTCTCTGATCCATTTGCCTTTGAAAAAGAACCACAACAACATTCAAGTACTGAACTTTTGAGTTTGTTGCGTTACCAACTCGATTTGTACGATGAATTTGTAGCTAAGGGAATTCCAGGTCATTTTGCACCATTACAACGTTTCTTCAAGATTTATGTTCGTGGAATGAAACATGCTGCTGAAATCAGAAATGATTTGATGCAAACTAAGACAACTGATGATGCCCGTAAAGTTATTGATAAAATTGAGGATAATGGATACTAGAGCGGGACATAACATGTTCAGCTTTCGAGCATTAAAGGAAATAGGACCAGGTAATCGTATTTTGATTACCTGGTCCTATTTGTTTTAAGCGGAAAAAGTTATGTTATGTTCCGCGTTTATGCTGCATATTTAATTAAATATGCAGTTTTGTTTAACTTAATAAGGTTATGGTGACACGATTCAAACGTTTCGACAGTTCAAACAATTTATCATAAATTGAATCTTTTTGATAAAATTCGTTGCTACAAAACTTACTGCAATGTTATTCTGACGATAAATTGTTGAGAGGGAAAACTCGATATATGAATTCCATGAAAAAATATATATTTTGGTTAACTGTATCTTTTAGTTTAATTGGCAGTTTCATTAATACATTCCTTCCCGAATTATTTGGGTATAAATTCATGATTATTGTTCAATCACTCCCGATTGTAGTAAAAATATTAATTCAATTAATTGTACTTGTACTAATATTTTTAACTTTTCCTTACAAAAACAAGGAGAAATAAAGTTTGTATTAATTATTTTCGGAGGGGTTTGTAATCACTGGTATTAAAGAGACTGAAAAAAATGAATACTAAAAAAGCGAAGTCATGTGACTTCGCTTTTTGTTTAACTTAATAAGGTTAGAGTGACACGATTCAAACGTTTCGACAGTTCAAACAATTTGTCATAAGTTGGATCTTTTTGATAAAGAGCAATCTTATCTTTCAATTGTTTCTGTTCGAATTGTGAGAAGTAGAATTTCAAGTCGTGGTTACCATAGAGGGTAGCTAATAAAGCAAAGGCTTCAGGAGAAATTTTATCTGCCGTTAGGATTTCCTTTCGAAGATCAGCTACCAATTCACGTTTCACGCTACGGTTAGGCAAGTAGTTATTCGTTTTGAAAACTAATCCAGTAACTGCTTTAGTTACATCGACTTTGTTGACGAGTGAGTCACCAATTTCGTTGTAAATGATTCGTGTGATTTTTTCATTTGTAGCCATGGCTCTCAAAACATGAGTGACACTTTTACCTTGATTCTTGTTGATGATCTGGAAGAACTCGTTGAGGTACTTCTTGTCGTCAGGCAAAACTTTGTTAATGATGACACTGTTGTCAGTTAGATCGATGATATCGTTTAAAGCTAAGTCAAAAAATGAGCTTTCAGCTAGATAGGCACGACGTCTGGTATTCTTAAAGATTCGGATACTACCTTTTTCATTACACGATAAAATAAAATATTTTTGAGGAATATTTAACTCCATAAAGTGCTCCTTCAATTCGACACTAACTCATTTTGTTTGGCCAGTGTGGCTTTAATTTCTGGTATTAATTCGTCTTCTAAAAGATTATAACCTTGTTTGGTAAAGTGCAAACCGTCAGTCTGTAGCAAATCGTCCAGATTAGCGCTATTTGCCATATCGTGAAGCAAATCGATATACGATACGTCTAGTTGTTTACTCAAATGTTCCGTCACCAATTCAAATTGAAGCTGGCGAGTCCAAGGCCGTTTGGGATCCTTACGCCAATCTGCAAATGGTGGAGAAAGTAGAATAACTTTTTGACTACCTAATGTATCAATCATACTCATTAAGTTGGCAGCAAATTTGCCAGGCTTAATTTCATCATCTACCGAAATATCGTTGATACCAAATCCCAAAATAACAATTCTAGGATCTAATTTTTTTACGCGATCAACTCGTGTCATAGCATTATTGGTTTTGTAGTCGGCAATCGACATATTAATAACCTCGTAACCTTGAAAGTCTTTGCGGATGCGTTTAGCTAACGTATCAGTAGCCTTGCCATCGCGTAGACCCATCAGGGTTGAGTCCCCAAATAATACTATTCTCTTCATATATTATTTCCTTTTTTAAAAAAGTTCTATACTATACTAGAATACCAGAAAATAAATAAAAGTTAATTACTATATTAGGTAGGTTTAACAATATGCAAAGTTTAGCTAACTATGATGAGTTCTCAAGAAAAGAGTGGGAAAACTTTCATGGTGAATACAAGAAACAAGCCATTACTGATGGAGAATTGCGGAAGATCAAGTCTTTAGATGATGAAATTTCAATTGATGACGTCCGTTCAGTGTATGCTCCGATTCGCCATTTACTACATATTTATTTAAAAAACTATCGCAAATTAACCAAGTTAAAGAATGAGTTTTTAAATAATAAAGTTCGTAAAGTCCCATTTGTGATCGGTGTCTCCGGTTCAGTCGCTGTAGGTAAGAGTACGACCGCTCGATTGTTGAAAATTATGTTAGAGCGTTCTTATCCACAATATAAAGTGGCACAGATGACAACGGATGGTTTTTTGTATCCCAGTAAAATTTTAAAAGAACGCCATTTAATGGATAAAAAAGGATTTCCTGAAACATATGATATGTCCAAACTGTTAGATTTCTTAGGTGAAGTCAAAACTCGTGGTGGCAAAATACGATATCCTTTATATTCACATAACATTTATGATATTATTCCTGGAAAATACGAAGAGTTAGATAATCCAGATATTTTGATCGTTGAAGGGATAAATGTATTACAATTGCCTCAGAACGAACAGATCTATGTCAGTGATTTCTTTGATTTTTCAATTTATATTGATGCAGAGGTCGATGATATTGAGGAATGGTTCTTAAATCGTTTTGAGACGCTTTTAGATTTAGCGAGAAATGATCCTAACAGTTATTACTATCAATTCACTCAGATTCCTGAAACTGAAGCGATGAAAATGGCGAGAAATGTGTGGAATACGATTAATTACCCTAATTTACGTGATTATATCAAGCCAACTATGAACCGAGCTGACCTTATTTTGCATAAGTCTGAAGATCATCAAATCGATAAAATTTATCTCAGAAAATATTAAGCGTTAACAATATATGACATGGAACTAATTTTCGTATACAATAGAATAAATAAAAAAAGTGGGGGAAATTGATTTGAGCAAGCAATGGCCAGATGCTGATAGCATCATTGTTCTAGACTACGGTAGTCAATACAATCAATTGATTACTCGTAGAATCAGAGATATTGGCATATACTCTGAATTACTACCAAATACTATTACTGCTGCAGAAGTTAAAGAAATCAATCCTAAAGGTATTATCCTTTCTGGTGGACCTGATAGTGTCTACGACGAAGGCGCCTTTACAATCGACCAAGACATTTACAAGTTAGGTATTCCTATCCTTGGTATTTGTTACGGTATGCAATTGATGTCTTATAACCTTGGCGGTAAAGTCGAATCAGCAAGCAACCGTGAATATGGTCACGCTGATATTACAGTTACTGATAAAGATGCTGTATTATTCAAAGACTTACCTGAAAAACAATACGTTTGGATGAGTCATGGTGACCTTGTTAAAGAAGCTCCAAAAGGCTTCAAAGTAGTTGCTACAAGTAAGAATGCACCTATTTCATCAATCGCTGATGATGAACGTAAGATGTACGGTGTGCAATTCCATACCGAAGTTAGAAATACTGAATTCGGTTCAGAAATCTTGAAGCATTTTGCATTCGACGTTTGTGAAGCAAAAGCTAACTGGTCAATGGATGATTTCATTGATCAACAAATTCAAAAGATTCGTGAAACTGTTGGTGACAAGAAAGTTCTTCTTGGTTTATCCGGTGGTGTTGATTCTTCTGTTGTTGGTGTTTTACTACACAAAGCTATCGGTACACAATTGACAAGTATCTTCGTTGATCATGGTCTTCTTCGTAAGAATGAAGCCGATCAAGTTATGGATAGTTTGAAAGGCAAGTTTAGTTTGAACATCATCAAAGTTGATGCTCAAAAGCGCTTCTTAGACAAACTAGCTGGTGTAACTGATCCAGAAAAGAAACGTAAGATTATTGGTAACGAGTTTATCCAAGTGTTTAACGATGAAGCTCAAAAGCTTGATGGTATTGACTTCTTAGCACAAGGTACACTTTATACTGATGTTATCGAAAGTGGTACAAGTACTGCTCAAACAATCAAATCTCACCATAACGTTGGTGGACTTCCAGAAGACATGCACTTCAAGTTGATCGAACCTCTACGTACATTGTTCAAGGATGAAACCCGTGAATTAGGTGAAAAACTAGGTATGCCACACGAATTAGTATGGCGTCAACCATTCCCAGGCCCAGGTCTTGGAATTCGTGTTATCGGTGAAGTTACCGAAGAGAAGTTACAAATTGTTCGTGATAGTGACTGGGTTCTTCGTGACGAAATCGCAAAGAATGGCCTAGATGAAAAAATTTGGCAATACTTCACAGTCTTGCCAGGTATCAGAAGTGTTGGTGTCATGGGTGATGGTAGAACATACGATTACACAATCGGAATTCGTGCCGTTACATCTATCGATGGTATGACAGCTGACTTTGCTAAGATTCCTTGGGATGTACTTCAAAAGATCTCAGTTAGAATCGTAAACGAAGTAGATCATGTCAACCGTGTAGTTTATGATATTACTTCTAAGCCGCCCGCAACAATAGAGTGGGAATAGGATTCCATAGAAAATAAAAGAGCATCTCTGACTATTGTCAGTGATGCTCTTTTGTATTAGGCGAATAAATAACTATACAAATAGACACTTATGCATTGATGTCATTATGATATAGTTACTTTAATAGATTGTTGAGGAGTATTAATGTCAGATAAAATTGATTTTCCATTAAATGTATTTATTAGTTCGGTCATGCGTAATGATGTTTATCCAGAGAGAAAAAGAATTTTGGATATTAGAAAAGGTTTATCTGAAGAGTTAGACAAGTATAAATTTATAAAAAAGTTTCTTCTTGAAGAAGATAACTCTTCGTCATTGCCTTTAGAACAGGAATATTTGACATATTTGCATAGTTGCGATGTTATATTATTTTTAATAGATGCGGATTATCCAATTTCAGAAGGAGTTTCAATTGAAATTGCTGAAGCCCGTGTCGCAGAAAAAACAAGAATATTTTATATTATTCCTAGTAAAGATGATCAAAAGAATGCCGCTATTAAGCATAAATTGATATCTCAGAATGAAAAGACTTATATTAATATAAAAGATTCTAGTAATTTTGTAGAAGAAATTATGGATGATTTTTTATCAGAAATAGTTACCGTATATCGTTCTAAATTTATTAATTTTCACTATAATAATGTTTCTTAAGATTACCAATGCTCTTATAGTTGTATTTACAAAGTGGCCATCTGAATCTGAGAAACTATTGAAATATATTGTTAAAAATAATGAAAAATATTTTAATAATAATATCAAATTATACATATCTTATCAAAACGATTACCAATTATTTTTAAATAATCAATTTGAGGAAATGAGACGTCAAAACGAACAACAAAATGGACAAAGAGTTTCTCTGTTTGGGATTGATCCTTTCATGAATATATATTCAAGGTTTGATAAAAATAGATTTATGGATGATGAAATATTGAATAAGTTATTTAAAGAAATGGTTGATACATTAAATAATTCTTTTCAAACCTTTGAAATTAAAAGATCTGTGACCAAAGTAGCATTAATGTTATTAACTTATGATGATATTAAATATAAATTGAAAGAATATTTTGTGAAAAACATAAAATTGGATGCGATGGTTGCGGAAAGCACTAGTTTCTTTGAATCTGCAGTACCAACTAATTTAATTGATCTAATTCGTGGAATTATGGGAATATCTTTATCTTTAAAGGAAAATAAAGATTTAATATATATTCTTTCAAATAGTAATTCTCCAGCATATGTGGAGTGTTTAACTGATATTTTAGTTGATTTTATTAAATTATCGATTAAAGACGAATCAAAAATAGAAATGATTCCGCAAGTTTTACAATTTCTTATAACGTACAATAATAGAAATAGTGATAACCAGATATTAATTAATATATCTAAGTGTTTCTTATCTATATCAGACGATAAGAGTTATGGTGAGTTTGCCATAGGGCAATTAAAACTTTTAGTAACGGATACTAATGACACCGTAAAAAGACAGGTGGTGGAAGAAATCTTTGAAATTAAAAATGAAACTAATCCAGATTTAGAAATAATTAAAAAAATATTGATGCAGAGTTCCAGTTTTTCAGTTCGAGATTTGGCAAATAGGAAATTTTTAGACACAGGAAATTAATTTAATTCTAAGTATCATTATTAAAATTGTAATTAAAGTGAGATCAATTGTATCATCGGCAAGAGTTTTATATTCAATAAGAATGTTTTGTTAGGACGATTTCACGTTATATCAAATATTACTTAGATTGTGTTAATTTTAAAGAGGTATAGTTAAGAATAAAGAGCATCTCTGATAAGATTCAGAGATGTTCTTTCAGTCTTATATTCTTTCATAATTATAAAAATGAGGAAATTATATATTGAAAATAGGAAGATGGGATAGAAACAAGTTTTATGATGAGGCATGGCCTGATGAATTTCATGAATTCTGGAAAATTAATAATGATCCAATATCAGTAAGTTGGGATAAGGATTATGTTAATAATTATTTAAAATTAGCAGATGAATATTATCAGGCGGCATGTTCAATTGCTAATGAAATTCTTCAATCTGAACATAGCAATGAGAAAAATGATAGGTGGTTTTTATCAGATATTTTCATGTTTAGGCAATCTATTGAATTAATTTTAAAAGCTAAGGTATACATGTATTATTCAAAAAAACAAGAGGTTCAAAAAATATTTCATGATTTAAAACATAATGTTAGTGGCCTATTTAAGCTAGTTAAAAATTTTGAAAATGATAATCTTACAAATTATGAATTAATATGGATCGAGGATTATTTGAATGATATGGAACAATGGGATAGGAATTCATCAGTATTCAGGTATCCTTTTTCTCCTAAATTTATGGAAAAGAATCCACCTAAATTTGTTGATATTTATCGAACTACAGTAAAAATGGATATAACTTATTCACTAATAAGAAGTACTTTTAAAGAAAGTGGACAATTTAAAGGTGGCATTCCAAATGAATTGCCACACCCAGAGTTTTTTACTGAGGCAAACGATGGTATGGAGAATTGTTATTTAGGTGGGATGGTGTATTCTGATTCTTTCTTTTCCGACAGTAGTAAGTATTATACAGTGGTTAATGGGTACCTGGCCGTAAGTGAATTCCTTTTAACAAATGACCACAAGTATGTTTATCCCGCTCTTTTTTCACTTAGACATCTTATTGAACTTGAATTAAAGCAACTTTCAAGTTCCGATTATAGTGAGATTAAATCACTAAATTTTCGAATGGGAAGTCATAAAATTTATTCTGATTTCTGGAAAAAATTACGTCCCGTAATTGAAAAAACAAATCAAACGGGTGAATCAACCGTTATTCTAGATGATATAGGTTCATTTATTGAACAGTTACAATTGATTGATAAGGAAGGTAGCTTTTTTAGATATCCAGCTGAGTATAATCATCAAGTTCATTACATTTCAAAAAAAATAGATCCAATACATATTTTGACATGTGTAAGGGCAATATCAAATCTTCTAAGTGGATGTTCTTCGATGTTTGATTGTTATTCTGAATATGAGTCTGAAATGTATTTATAATCATAGATATACGAATAATTTATAAAAGAATCTAAATATACAAAAGGGTGCCAATTAGTTATGCTATGCATTTTTTGTATATTTGGATCTAAGTCAAATCATGATGGTAATGATTATCGAGCAATTCTATCAAGATTTGTTTAAAAGAGTATTACCAAAAATGAATTTTGTTTTAGAAGCACTAGAGATAGAATTCATTTTAATATTAAATAATTTTGAAAAGCATTAATAAATTTAGCTGCCAGATATAACTTTTTATCGATAAGGAACTATATCAAAGTAGGATGGAATCGGTCAGAACTTCCCATATATAATTAACTGACATTAATTTTAAAAGGGGAAAGATTATGAAAAGAAGTGATTTTAGAAGAAGTAGGAAAAAGCCTAAGAGGAAAAGATATTGGATAGGTGCTGGAATAATTGCTCTTTTTATGGCAGTAAATGGTTTCACAAATGGTCATAGTAGTGATAATAAAGACAAGTCCCACAAGGTAGCGTTAAAGGATAATAAGAAAAGTGCAGAAAAGGTATCTAAAAAGAAATTAGCCAGTAAACTTGTTGAAAAGAAGAAAGAGGATACTTCAAAGAAAAAAACAAATAGTATATCTGATCAGAGAAAGAAAATTAATGATGAAATTAGGAAAAGTCTAGATGAATCTAAGGGATTTGCCCTTGGAGAATTAGATGAAAATGGTCAGCCAACAGAAAATGGAACTCCCAATTTGGCATTCGCTTGGTCCGTAGTTATAAAAAGAATTGAATATAATGAAAACAAACATGTCGACGTCTATGTAAACAGTGGTTTCAAGGATTTCACGGACAATGAAAAGTCAAAAGTAGCATTAATGGCACAGAATAAGGCTGTTCTTTTCGTAGGAGAAGCTGAAAAGTTCACAATGGATCAATACAAAAAAGGAATAATTACTTTTATTCATTGCGATAATGATAACGTTGGTCGCAGTCATTATACTGAACCTAAGATATTTAAGTGGAATTAATAATCTATATTAGGAAAAATTGTCTTCTTTATTCTCAGATAAAACAAAATTTAAAGAATTGAACTTGATATCGTTTATCATGAATATGGATAAGTGGGACTAGGACATAAGTCTAAGTTGAAAAAATACGACCCAAAAATCATTTGATTTCTGGGTCGTATTTTTATTTAGAACCGAGAGTTATATCCATATTTTTATTCTAAAGAATTTAAAATAAAAGATTTGAAATATTATAACTACATAAAAATTCAATTTAATCTAACTTATTATCAGAACTACTAGGAACAATATCTTTAACAAAATTTTTATTTTTGCGGGCATGAACTAATAAGTACCAAATCAAACCGATAATGATTGTAATACCCATTAGGCAGAATAATCCTCGATAACCAGTCAGTGGTTCAATTATACCTAAAGCATAAGGGCCAACTCCCAGACTTAAATCAAAGAGAATGAAGTAGGTGGCTGTTGCTTGGGAGAGTCTTTCGATAGGAACACTTTTTGCAGCGACGGTTTGACAGGTGGATTGAAAATTACCAAATCCTAAACCAATTAGAAAGGCAGATACCAAGATCATCCAACCAGAACTGGCTACGGCTAAAAGCATCATTCCTAACATATTAATAATTGCTGAAGGAATGATAACCGCATTTTCACCGAAATGATCAATAATTCTGCCGGTGAATGGACGAGAAATTAAAATTGCGGCGGCGTAAATCAAGAAGAAGACGGATGAGTAACTAGCTAAGTTTAATTCTGTTGTATAAAAACTTAAATAAGCTTGAATAGCTGCGTAGCCTAAACCAACGATAAAAATTGTACTAGCGATTGGTAAAGCTTTAGGTTCAATAAAATCATGAATAGTAATCTTAGGATGCTTATTTGTGAAATGAAAAGCAATTTTACTGCCATTAACAAAGAGACAAAAAATCAAAGCGAGAATTGCTAGAATAGTTTCCATCATAAACATTACGTTAAAATTAAAATGTTGTTCTACTAATAATCCAGCAAAAGGTCCAACGGCAGTTGCTAAAATTGTACTAAGACTAAAATAACCGATTCCTTCACCAGTTCTTGCTTTGGGAAATAGTAAAACGACAGCAGTATTAGTTACGGTGCTGACCAAACCGATGGCTATACCCTGAATCAAACGAACAACTATTAGAAAGAGAATTGAATTAGCCATTTGATATAATAAAGTTGCTGGAATTAGAAGAATGGTACCAGCGACCATCAATTGTTTGTTACTAAAGATATGTGTCAAGTAACCACTGGAGAAACGGGAAATAAGAATTCCTATGACGGTGATACCGACAATTAGTCCTGAGATACTAGTAGGAGCTTGAAATTTTTTAACTGAATATAGACCAACAGTTACCATTAAACTATAGTATCCAGTCATAACGAAAAGATTGGTTAATGCAAGCAGCCAAAAGTCACGGCTAAAGAGTGATTCATGATTATTCAATATAAGAGCCTCCGTTTTTCTGAAAACAACAGATTCTATCTTACATAATGGAGTTAAGTCCATGTCAAATAAAAAATTATATTCAATTGGAACGTTTTCCAAAATAACTGGGTTGAGCCCAGATACAATTAGATTTTATGAAAAGAAAGATCTTATCCATCCTGAACATGGTCCCAGACAGTTGCGACAATATACTGATGCCCACGTGGATCATGTGGCATTGTTGCTAAGACTAAAAGCGGCTGGTTTTACTTTGGATGAAATTCATACTTATACCAACTATCGTGGTCAAGGGCCAGAAACCATACCAACACGTTTGAGATTGATGAGGGAAAAAGTTGAGTCCTTACATGAAAAACAGTCTGACATTGAGGTTAGTATCAAATATTTAAATGAAAAAATGGAATTTTTAAAAAAACAGCAACAAGATAATTTAATAAAGTGAACAGAAATAATAACTATAATGTCTGACTTGTAGTTCTAGATCCTCCTTAATTAGAAGTAAATTTGGATTTTTTGGTTAAAAAATATATAAAGTATGTTATTCTTTTAATAGAACATATGTTCGTGCAGGAGAAAAACATGATTTTACATAAAATTAAGAGTATTCGCACAAATAATTTCAATGATCCAGAAATGTTTTCAAAAGTTACAGATCTGTGGTCTAAGTCGGTGGTTAATATACCAGAAAATAAAATTAGGTATGGTATTTATCATAACTATCAATCTGATTATAGGGGCGACTATTCCTTAACTACAGCAATTGAAGATAAAAATGATATGTCTGGGATTTTAATACCTGATTCTAATAAGTACATTACTTATACTGACGATTCAAATGATGTTCCCAAATTGTGGAAACAAGTATGGTTAGACGAGGATAATAAAAAAATTATTAGAAAATATGATTATGATTTTGAAAAATATTATCCTGATGGAACGGTTGAAGTATATATATCCGTTAAGTAAGAATTGTAAAAATAGGTCTTGGGTTCAAGTGGAATACCTTATTGGATAAATTGAAATATATTAATAATTCATTAGATGACTATGCAGCAGTAATCTTTGTTAGAACAATGCCAAACACTTATTGAGCAATTCTATCAAGATTTGTTTAAAACGATTATGAATTAAAATAAATAGCCTTTTATTAGTAACTTCAACTGCAAGAATATACAATATGTTTAACCAGAAGAACCGGAGGATAGACATATGACACGTAAAGTTATTCTATTCATCGCGGAAACTTTAGATGGATATATTGCAGAAGAAAATGGCAACATTGACTATTTGATTGATAATGATTTTACATCTGGTGAAGACAATGATCGTGAATATGAGAAATTAGTTAAACATGTGGATTCAGTAGTCATGGGGCGCAAAACTTATGATCAGGTGGCTAATAAATTGTCGCCAGATAGTTATCCTTATGATGATTTTGATAATTATATAATGACTCGTCAGCCAATTGATGATGTCGGTAATTTGCATTTTGTAGACGGTGATATTGTTGATTTGGTTAAGGGGTTGAAGAATAGGTCATCAAATAAAGATATTTGGATCATCGGTGGCAGTAGTATCATTGCTCCATTGGTTAACAGTGATTTAATTGACGTTTATCAAATAGGAATCGTCCCAATTATTTTGGGAAAGGGTATTCCTTTATTTTCAGATAAAACAAAATTTAAAGAATTAACAATGGTATCAGCTAAAAAAGTTAACGGTATTGCCTATCTTGAATACGTTAAGTAAAAAATAAGAGCATCTCTGATTGAAGTCAGGGATGCTCTTTTAGTATTTAGAATAATTAAGTTAAAAGTGTACCTATGAAGTAGGTTACGATCATCGTTCCCAACCCAACAAGTAGATTTCGCAAAATACCTTTGATGACATTGGATTTGCCCAGTCTACTACTGATATATCCTGTGAAAGTTAAAGCAATGATTACTGAAAACATGGTTCCTGAAACTTTATATGGATAAGGAATAAAGGTAATTGCCATCAGCGGTAATAATGAACCAATGATAAATGAGAAAAATGAAGAGAAAGCTGCCTGCCAAGGGCTGAAGTAATCTTTGAATTCAATATTGAATTTGGATTTTAATGTGGCAGCTAGGGGATCTTGTTCCATTAAACTAGAAGAAACTTGTCTTGATAAATCCAAGCCTAAACCTTTACTTTCATAATAACTGGCTAGAGCATTTTCTTCACGATTAGGATTTGCAGCAATCATTTCCTCTTGCAATTTAACCATATTTCTTTGAGTATCTCTTTGAGTACTAACGGAGACATATTCACCTCCACCCATTGATAGGGCTCCAGCAAACATACCAGCTAATCCAGAAATGAATAATGTCATCTGACTTTGTTGTGCACCAGCCACTCCAGTCACAATTCCAGCTACGGAAATGATACCATCGTTAGCTCCTAAAACACCGGCTCGAACTACGTTTAATCTTTCGGATAAACGTAGTTTTTTAATTTCCCTGGGTACGATTGAATGCAGTAAATAATTACTCATAATTGGTCTCCTTCTGTTAGATCATCGGAAATTATAATGTCAATGCAAACGTTTAACTAAATATATTATATTTTTGAATAGAAAGAAAGATAAATTTTTAAAAGACAAGTAATATGCTCAGTAGAAAACCAAAAAAATGTGCGAATAATTTCACATATAAACATTAAATTGAAGGTGTTTTTGGAAGATTAAACGATCTTCTAAAAATGCTTTTTTTAGTAGAAGAAATTTTTTCAAGTAAATTTGTTTAGAAAACGACAAGTGTAGTCTGACAGGCTTTCTTCACGTAAACCTGTCCCTAGGGTCAGGGTCTTATTTTGAATTTTGAAACGTTGTTAAATCGGTATTTTTAAAATTTAACTCAAAAAATATTCTTCAAAAATGCCTTTTTTAAAAAATTGTGAAATTTTCTACATGTCAAATAAAAAGACTTGATTGTCATGATTATGTCTAAAAAAATAAAATTTTAATCAAAAAGCCTATTCTACGGCCTTTAGTGGCAGTTATTTTGTGTTTTAGAACACAATTTGAAATGGAGTGTTGACTTGAACCGTAGGGGGCATAAATATAATGGCACCATAACAAAAATGCAAACGCTCACAAAGGAGAGATTATCATGAAATATGACGCACTTGGAATGATTGAAACTAAAGGTTTAGTAGGTTCTATTGAAGCGGCCGACGCAATGGTGAAAGCAGCTAACGTATCTCTTATTGGTAAAGAATTAGTTGGTGGAGGACTAGTTACTGTCATGGTTCGTGGTGATGTTGGTGCTGTTAAGGCCGCTACTGATGCCGGTGCCGCTGCTGCCCAAAGAATTGGCGAACTATTATCAGTTCACGTAATTCCTCGTCCACATGCAGAAGTTGAGAATATTTTACCAACTCCAAACACAAAATAAGGAGTAAGTGACAATGGATATTAATAAGGAATCTATCAATGGTCGCATTAATCTTGCGGATAGTAAGAAAAATGCATTAACTAAAAAATTCCACACTACAGGATTAATTAATGGTGCAATTTCTGGATTAACGTATGGTATTTATTCAACTCTGGTAATGGTTGCTAGTGGGTATGATCCATTAGTCAGTGCCGCTGGATTTTTGGCAGCACCGTTTGTCTGTTCAGGACTAAATGATTTTATTGCCGGATTGTGGTTGTTGATCTACAACGCTAAAAAAGGTCGCTTGAAGGAGTTAGGCAGAACTCTTAAGACTAAGCCAGGCAAGATGTTGGTTATTGGATTCCTTCTTGGAGGACCAATTGCTAATGGTGCTTACTTAGTTGGTTTAGCAATGGCCGGTGCCTATGCAATTCCAATTTCTGCCACATGTAGTTTGTTCGGTGCTTTGTTTGCTTGGATGTTTTTGAAGCAAAAGCCAACCAAACGTGTTGTCTTGGGTATGGTGCTTTGTGTATTTGGCGCAATTATTATTAATTTTGTAAAACCTGAAGGAGCACCTAACTTCACTCTTGGAATTATCTGTGCTTTGATTGCCGCTGTTAGTTGGGGACTTGAAGGTGTTTTCTCCAGCTTTGGTGGTGCAATGATCGATACTGACGTTGCTGTTAATTTGAGAGAATTAATTTCAGGTCTAGTAGTTCTAGTTCTTATGGTTCCAGCTGTAGGAGCTCTTAAATTACTTGGCGGAACAATTTCAGCCGGAATCCCACTTGCTTGGTTAGCTGTAGCTGGACTAAGTGCAGCCATCTCATTCGTTACTTGGTATAAAGCTAATGCAACTGTTGGATGTGCAATTGGAATGTCACTCAATGTTACTTATGCTTTCTGGGGAGTTCTATTCTGTGTCCTATTCTTAGGTCAAACTTTGACTCCAACAATCGTCATTGGTTCAATCGTTATTGTTCTAGGTGCCATCATCGTAACGATGAATCCTTTAGATCTATTTAAAAAAGGAGGCGTTGAACAATGAGTTTACCAAGTAGAATGGCCGTTTTGAATTATATGAATAGTCACGAAGCAGTTGATGTTAAGGCAGTTATGGCAGCCTTAAAACCACTTTATGGAAATGAAAAACAGTTTAACGAAGAATTATATATGGAACATTTTATGGCTTTAGAGGCCAATGGGCTGGTCGAATTAGATAGTTATGAACTAGACAAAGACGACAACCTAATTATGAATTATCGAATCAACGCTGATGGTCGTGATGCTGTTGCAAAATATGTTGATAAAAAGTATAGCAACTAAACTAAGAGGTTGAATTTATGAGATATAAAGGTGATGAAGCATTGGGACTCATAGAGACAGTTGGTTTGGTCCCTGCATTGAAAGCAGCCGATGAAATGTTAAAAGCTGCAGAAGTTGAATTGATTTCATATGAAAACATAGGATCCACACTAGTTACGGTTATTGTAAAAGGCGATGTTGCGGCAGTTAAGTCAGCCGTTGAAGCTGGTGCCAAAGCAGCATCAGAGATCGGTAAACTTACGGCTAGCAATGTTATGCCACGTCCAATACCAGGTGTTGGCGACATTGTTTCAGTTCATGATATTGATCAATAACTTAGGAGTAAACAGATATGGAGAATTATAAAGCAATAGGATCAATTGAAACATTTGGTTTGGTGTTTGTTCTACAGGCTGCGGATGCTATGTGTAAAGCAGCAGATGTCGATATTGTCGGATATGAAAATGTTGCTTCAGGATATATTTCTGTAATTGTTCAAGGTGATGTTTCAGCCTGTGAAAGTGCAGTAGCCGCAGGAATCAAAGCTGTAGAAAATATGAATGCTGAAGTATATAGCTCAGTAGTCATTCCTAGTCCTCATCGCGACCTAACAAAAATAATTGATCGATATGCATTGAATAAACTATTGCCTGAATAATAAGGGAGCAATAATTATGCAATTAATAGACAATGATTTGAAATCATTACAGGAAGCAAGAATCGTCTCGGAGACAGCTAGGGATTCGTTTGGAATGTTAAAAGGATACAGTCAAGATGAACTGAATCTTACCCTTAAAAAAGTAATCGATGATTTGACCAAAGTTTTGCCAGACTTGTTAAAGCTTGAGTATGCCAATAAGTCCATCGGATCATGTGAAGATAAGTTGGATCTATATAATCAGTTCATTGAACTATATAAGAAAAATATTGATAATGAAAAAATTATTGGACCACTTTTATTCAATGATAAAGATCAGATTGAAAAGATGGGCATGCCCCTAGGTCCAATTGTTACGCTCTTACCAATTGAAAATACCGTTTTATATAGTGTTTACGCATTATTAATAGCGATTAAATCAGGGAATACTTTAGTATTAGTTCCATATCCAAAGGTGTCATCAATTTCTTCAAAAATATATCCACAGATTCAACTGATCTGTACTAACGCAGGATTACCTCAAGGATTCCTCGGATATATGAACAATGTGACTTTCAATGGTGTTAAAGAATTAACCGCCAGTTCAGAAATAGCTGCTGTAATCAATGTTGGTTGTGCTGAATATTATGATCAAATCAATATTCCAAGCAAACCGGTATTTTATGCAGAGACAGGTTCAACACCAGTTTTTATTCAAAAGACAGCCAACATTGCTAAAGCAAGTTCGCAGATTATTAAAAGTAGAGCTTTTGATAATGGATTGGCCCCGGCCTCAGAACAATTCGTTGTTGCCGAAAGCTCCATTTCTGAACATGTCAGAACACAATTGATTAATGACGGGGCTTACTTCATGAATAAAGAAGAAGAGGCTAAGTTGAGACAATCATTATTCCGTAATGGAGTAGGGGTCAGTGAAGAATGTATCGGTAAGACAGCCAAATGGATTGCTAATCGATCGGGCTTTTCCATTCCTGATGATGCTCTGGTACTGGTATCCGAACAACCTTATATTTTTGAAGATGATCCATTCGCTGTGAAGTTGAAATGTCCAATTATGGCTTTTTATAAAGAACCAGATTGGCGTCACGCTTGCGAAAAATGTATCCATCTTTTGAAAGAAAAACGTAACGGACATACCTTAGTTATTCATTCCAAAGATGACAAAATCATCAAAGAATATGCTATTCAAAAACCAGTTGGTCGAATGATCGTTAATGATTCAGCTTATCTAGCTGGTGTAGGAATAGGTTCGAATTTTCCACTTTCAATGTTTTTAGGTGGTCAAACGACTGGTAGAGGTTGTACTGCTAAGAACATCGTAGCTGAAGATTTAACTTACCAAAGAATGATTTATTACAACGATGATGAAACTATTTTATCCTACGACAAAAATTTTGAAGAAGATGTTCTAAAGAAGTTCCTTAATAAGATTTTAGAAAATTAATTCCACGAGAAGTGAGGGAATGATATGAATATTAAAGATTTTTCAGAAAAGTTATCTGAAGCTACTAAAGATTTAAGCGATGAAGAACGCCAAGCATTAGTGAAAATGTTTAGTTCAGTTTCAAACGAAGTATCTAAAGATGCTGAAACAACGCCTAGTAAAGTTGTTGTTGAAGATGAAGAAACTGAAATTCCAGACGGAATTACAAGTAGATTGAAGGCTCTAAAAGACAACTATTTGAAGCAAGTTCCTTCAATCACAACTTATCGTGCACGTGCCATTACTAAGATTGCCAAAGAAAATCCTGGTATGCCAAAGATCATGTTACGTGCTAAATGTTTCAAGTATTGTTGTGAAACAGCACCCTTAGTTATTCAAGATAACGAATTAATCGTTGGTGCTCCAAATGGTGCTCCTAGAGCTGGTGCTTTCTCTCCTGATATTGCTTGGAGATGGATGGAGGACGAAATTGACACGATTGGTACAAGACCTCAAGATCCTTTCTACATTTCTGATGAAGACAAGAAAATCATGCGTGAAGAACTTTTCCCATATTGGAAAGGTAAGTCAGTAGATGAATATTGTGAGGATCAATATCGTGAAGCCGGTGTCTGGGAATTATCAGGTGAATCATTTGTATCTGATTGTTCATACCACCAACTAAATGGTGGTGGAGATTCTAATCCTGGTTACGACGTTATCTTGATGAAAAAAGGTATGATCGATATTCAAAATGAAGCCAAGGCTCATCTTGAAGAATTGGATTATGAAAATCCAGATGATATCGACAAGATTTATTTCTACAAGTCAGTTATTGATACAACTGACGGTGTAATGACTTATGCCAAGAGAATGTCAGATTATGCAAAACAAATGGCTGATAAGGAAACTAACCCTAAGAGAAAAGCCGAATTGTTAAAGATTTCTGAAATTAACGCTAAGGTACCTGCACACAAACCAGATACTTTCTGGGAGGCTATCCAAGCTGTTTGGACAGTTGAATCGCTACTTGTTGTTGAAGAGAATCAAACGGGTATGTCAATTGGTCGTGTTGATCAATATATGTACCCAATGTTTAAGCACGATATTGAAAGCGGTAACATAACTAACTATCAAGCGTTTGAACTTGCTGGATGTATGTTGATTAAGATGTCAGAAATGATGTGGATCACAAGTGAAGGTGGATCTAAGTTCTTCGCTGGTTACCAACCATTCGTTAACATGTGTGTCGGTGGTGTGACACGTCAAGGTCTAGATGCAACTAATGATTTGACTTACTTATTAATGGATGCCGTTCGTCACGTTAAGGTTTACCAACCTTCACTAGCCTGCCGTATTCACAGTAAATCACCTCGTGCATACCTAAAGAAGATTGTTGATGTTGTTAGAGCTGGAATGGGATTCCCAGCATGTCACTTTGATGACACACACATTAAGATCATGCTTGCCAAAGGAGTCTCACTTGAAGATGCTCGTGACTACTGTTTGATGGGATGTGTTGAACCACAGAAATCTGGTCGACTATATCAATGGACATCAACAGCTTATACACAATGGCCTATCTGTATCGAACTTGTTCTAAACCATGGTGTTGACCTATGGTACGGCAAGAAGGTTTGTCCAGATATGGGTGATCTATCGAAGTTCAAGACATACGAAGAATTCGATGCTGCCGTTAAGGAAGAAATTAAGTACATTACTAAATGGACTGATGTTGCAACTGTTATCTCACAAAGAGTTCACAGAAGCCTAGCACCTAAACCATTAATGTCAATTATGTATGAAGGTTGTATGGAACATGGTAAAGACGTATCAGCCGGTGGAGCAATGTACAACTACGGACCAGGTGTTGTTTGGTCAGGATTAGCAACATACACAGATTCAATGGCTGCTATCAAGAAGTTAGTCTTTGATGACAAGAAATACACACTTGAAGAATTAAACAAGGTTCTTGTTTCCGACTTTGAAGACAACGATCAGGCTCGTAAAGATTGTTTAGCTGCTCCTAAGTATGGAAATGATGATGACTACGCTGATTTAATTGCTGCTGACATCATTGCCTACACAGAAGAAGAACATAAGAAGTACAAGACATTGTTCTCAAACTTGAGTCATGGAACATTATCAATTTCCAATAACACACCATTTGGTCAAATGACAGGTGCTTCAGCCAACGGTAGAAAAGCTTGGACTCCATTATCAGATGGTATTAGTCCTACACAAGGTGCCGATTATAAAGGACCTACAGCTATTATTAAGTCTGTATCTAAGATGTCTAACGATTCAATGAATATCGGAATGGTTCATAACTTCAAGATCATGTCTAGCTTACTAGATACCTCCGAAGGTGAAGAAAGTTTGATCATGTTGTTGAGAACAGCTTGTGCTTTAGGCAATGGACAAATGCAATTTAACTACTTAGATAATAAGACTTTGTTAGATGCTCAAAAACATCCCGAACAATATCGTGATTTGATTGTCCGTGTTGCTGGATACAGTGCCTTCTTCGTTGAATTATGTAAAGACGTTCAAGACGAAATCATTAGTCGTACGGTGCTTACTCACTTTTAATTAACAATCAGGAGATGAAAACAATGGATACAAATGTGGATGGTGGCATCGAACGTCAGGCCATGATATTCAATGTTCAGAAATATAGTTTGTATGATGGGCCAGGGATAAGAACCATTGTATTCATGAAAGGTTGCCCATTAAGATGCAGATGGTGTGCTAATCCTGAGGGTATGAACCGAAAATACGAAGTTATGTTCAAGGAAAGTTTATGTAGCGATTGTATGGCATGTGTTGAAGCCTGTCCTCGCGGTATTCACTACATAGATGAGAATGGTCAACATCGTGTTAGACGTGATATTTCTTGTATTGGTTGTCATAAATGTGAAGAAGTTTGTCCAATGAATGCAATCCACATTACCGGAGCCATTAAAACCATACCTGAATTAATGAAAGTTATTCATGAAGATGATGCTTTCTATCAACAATCAGGCGGCGGTGTAACTTTGAGCGGTGGAGAATGTACTTCACAACCAGATGCCGCATTGGCTTTATTAAAAGCCTGCAAAGCTGATGGAATCAATACAGCTATTGAAACATGTGGACACAGTCGTATGGATAAATTGATGGAAATGGCCGATTACATTGATTTGTTCCTATATGATATGAAACACATGGACCCAGTAAGACATAACGAGTTAACAGGAATTAGCAATGAGAGAATCTTAGCTAATTTGAAAGAACTTTTCGAACGTGGATACCAAGTTAAAATCAGAATGCCAATGCTCAAGGGTGTTAATGACAGTGAAAAAGAAATTCATCAAATCATTGATTTCCTAATGCCATATCGTGATTACCCTAACTTCCAAGGTATTAATTTATTGCCATATCATAAGCTCGGAGTTAACAAGTACGGACAACTAGGAATTGATTATCCAGTCAAAGAAGATCCAAGTTTATCCGACGAAGATTTGGACCGTATCGAAGGTTGGATTAAAGAATACGATTTTCCTGTAAAGGTTATAAGACATTAATACTAGATGAAAGGAGGGAATCATATGAATAAATTCAGTATGAAAACAGAAATAATCAGTGGAAATAATTCAATAAGTGAGCTTTCCAACATGCCGATCAAAAATGCTTTAGTTGTCTGTGATCCATTCATGGTCAAGTCAGGTAAGGTTTCGGCAGTCACAGATGCACTTGATAAATTAGACGTTAAATATGATATTTTCTCCGAAGTAGTTCCTGATCCTTCAATAGATGTAGTTTCAGGTGGATTATTCAAAGGAATATCACTGAAGCCTGATACGATCATTGCTTTAGGCGGTGGTTCAGCGATGGACACTGCTAAAGTAATCAAGCATCTCATGGATAATATCGAGATTAAATTAATTTGTATACCTAGTACTAGTGGTACTGGTAGTGAAGTTACTTCATTTGCAGTTATTTCAGATCCAAGCGCCAATGGTAAATATGCTTTGGTAGATGAAGATATGATTCCAGATATTGCTATATTAGATCCAAGTTTAACCATGAGTGTTCCAGCAACAATTACAGCTGACACTGGAATGGATGTAATCACACATGACTTGGAGGCCTATGTATCACTGAATAGTAGTAGTTTTACCGATGCTTTGGCTGAAAAATCCATTCGAATTGTTTGGAATGAATTGCCTAAGGTTGTTAAAAACGGTAACGATGTAGAAGCACGAAAAGTCATGCACGATGCATCTTGTATGGCGGGGATGGCCTTCAGTGAAGCTTCATTAGGAATTTGTCACAGTCTGGCTCATGCCTTAGGTGGTCGTTTCCATAAAGCACACGGAAGACTGAACGCAATGTTATTACCTTATGTCATTCAATATAATTCTGGAATTGATGGATCTGAAGAAACTGAAGCATTACACCGATATGCACAAATTGCTCGAGTTTTAAATATTTCATCATATACAGATAGATCGACTGTTAATTTATTGATTGGTAACTTGAAGAGACTAACTGATCAGCTTTCAATTCCTAAAACAATTGCTCAATTAGGAATTGATGAAAATGAGTATAAATCAGCAGTTCCGGATATGGCTAAAGCAGCATTAAAAGATAGATGTACGGTAACTAATCCTGTTGTTCCTACACAAGAAGATTTAGAAAATATATATCTTAAGTTAGTTAAAGGAAGCTAAAGATATGTTTATTACGGAAAGAGAATTACAGGGTCTCTACCATAAAGCAGAATTTTCAGAATATATGATTTCCAAGAACGACAGGTTAACACCTGAAGCCAAAAGTTTTTTAACAGGTAAAGGAATAAAAATAATCGAAAAAGATCATTCGAAGGATGTCCATAAGACAGAAATCACAGACGGCCAAGATATTACTAAAGAACTTTTAAAGTTAGATCTACAGGCCGCCATCGTTGAAGCTTATGAAATAGATATCAAATTAGGCAACAGTATTTATGAAGTGTATGAGTTGCTTGATCAAGAAATGCCACCAAATTTACAGATATATTCATGTGATGCAAATGAAGTACTTAGTAAACCTATAACAAAAGAAACGTTAAGAAACCCTAAGTATAAAGTGATTATTTTACTTAAAAAGTGTTTATCAAGAATATGTGAAGTTCAATTAGATTCAAAAGATCAATTGAATTTAGTAAAGATAGAGCTGGTCGATCAGATTCGTAAACTAATGGAGGATTAATTATGGGTGAAAGTATGCAGGCTTGTAATGATTTAGTTTCAAAATTTGAAGCCGTTGTTGCCAATCCAGTAATTGATAAAAGCAAAATATATTACACAGGTGTTGATCTAGGAACTGCTTGTGTGGTTCTAGTAGTTATGAATTCTGAATATGAACCAGTTGCGGGTGCATATGAATATTCAGATGTGGTAAAAGATGGAATGATCGTTGATTATTTTGGAGCTATTACCTTAGTAAAAAAACTGAAAAAGAAATTAGAAGATCTGCTTGATACAGAACTTGTTTATTCTTCCACAGCCATTCCACCGGACACTGAGTCCCTGGATGGCGGAGCAATTAAAAACGTAATTCAAAGTGCAGGCTTTGAAATTACATCTATCTTAGATGAACCAACTGCCGCTAATAATGTTTTGAACATTAAGAATGGTGCCATCGTGGATATTGGTGGTGGGACAACCGGGATTTCCATTTTAAATAATGGAAAGGTAGTCAAAGTATCCGATGAAGCAACTGGTGGAACTCACTTAACCTTAACAATAGCTGGAGCAATGAGTACTTCATTTGAAGATGCTGAATTGTATAAGAGAAATACAGACAATCACAAAGAACTCTTACCAATTTTGAAACCAGTTATTGAAAAAATTTCAACTATCATAACAACACAAGTTGCTGGGTATGATGTGAAGGATTTGTATTTGGTTGGTGGAACTGCTTGCTTAGGTGGGATTGAGAAGATTATTGAAAAGAAAACGGGGATAACAACACATAAGCCAGTAAATCCCATGTTTGTTACTCCTTTAGGGATTGCTAAAAGTTGTACAAATGAAGTCATAGATTAGGAGGCAGTAGATATGGACTGTAGAATTATCAAGTCACCTAGCGAAGGAACCATGGCGATATTAAATCGTCGTAAAGGTTCTGGAATTAGAGACAAAATCGACAACATAGATGCCGTCGGTTTAGTTCAAGGAAGATTGATCGAAATGGTTGTAGCCTCGGATATTGCTGAAAAAGCTGTCGGTGTTACCACGGAAGATATCAGGGGTAGCTGTCCTCAGAACATGATTATGCTCGCCATCTTTGGCGATACTGCCTCCGTCACTTCAGCAATCGAAGAGATCAAGAAAACGTGGGAAACGGAACAATGGTAATAGCTAAATTAATAGATAATGTCTGGGCAACCAGAAAAGCTGATAATATGAACGGCTTGAAATTAATGTTGGCAGAGATCACAGGCGGTAGAAAGAACGGAGAACAAATCGTAGTTTGTGATGTAATTGGTGCCGGTATTGGCGATAGAGTCATCATAGCTAGTGGCACTGCAGCCAGACAGGCGTTAGGGGACAATACCATACCAATAGATTCAGCTGTGATTGGAATCATCGATGATAGCTGTAAACCAGTCTGAGGGGGTGTTGGTAAATGAAAAAGGCACTATGTGCAAGCACTGTTGAAAGCGTTTACTCAAATGGTCAAACGAATATTGAAGTTGATCAAGATACCATTATCACACCTTTGGCCAAAGATTTAATTGAAGAATATGGTTTAAATGTAAAAATCATTGAACCAAAAAAGAAGAAAGATGCGAGTTCTAAAAATATTTCTGAAGAATTGATCGTATCAATAATTAAAAAGATATTGAAAGATTCTTTGAATAATCGATATGTAATGAAACTCGATTCTAATGGATTAAAAGTTGTCGATGGGAGCAGTATACAATTTACTGATATTCCTAACTGTACAAATGGTGGGTCCGGTCAATATTGCAGTATTTTTTTCGGAAATTCTAATAAATCAAAGTTTGGCTTAGTCAGACTAAATCATACCGAACTAACTAAAACCATTGGAAATGACACTTATCTATACATATCTAAAGGAGCATTAGATATCTCCATTAATGAGAATTCGTGTGTATCAAAAGAAGGCGACATCATTTTCATTCCTAAGAGAGCTAATGTCACTGTTAAAGCCCTTAAAGATGTCGAACTTGTTTATTCTTTAACTGAATAATTCATATAAATTGATGGAGGTAATTATGCAAGCATTAGGGTTAATAGAAACCAATGGACTAATCGCCGCTATTGAATCCAGTGATGTCATGTTAAAAACAGCTGAAGTTGACCTAGTGTCAAAAGAATTCGTCGGTGGCGGATTAGTAACAGTATCAGTTGTTGGGGATGTTGGGGCTGTAAAAACGGCCGTTGATGCCGGAGCTAGTGCAGTCGAACAATTGGGAGATAGTTTCCTAGTTTCAAAACACGTCATTGCCAGACCTGATTCAGAAATTGAACCACTTTTAGATGGTCCAAAAACGAAAAAGGTTCCAGAAGAAGTTGCCGAAGAGATAGTTGAAGCAGATCCAGTTGAAAATGTCGAAGAAACACCGAAGAAAAAACCAGTCGGTTTTAAACCTGAAGAGCTGGAACCAAAACGAATTGCCGAACTAAGAAAAATAGTAAAAACTAAAACGAACTTGAACATATCAGATGCCGATTTACAAAAGATGAGTAAGAAGCAGATTATCACTGAAATATTGAATTCTGATAAGGAAGGTTAGTAATTATATAGGAGAGCGAACATGGAGAATTTTGATAAAGATTTAAGATCAATTCAAGAAGCCAGAGACCTTGCCAGAGCGGGCCATCAAGCCGCAGTTGATATTTCAACTTTTAGTCAAGAACAAATCGATGCCATTTTAAAAGCAATGAGCATTGCTGGAGAGAAACATGCTGTTGAGTTAGCTCAATTGGCAGTTGAAGATACTGGATTCGGAAATGTTGCTGACAAGACATATAAGAATCACGCTGCAGCAACTTTGCTATATGAGCAAATCAAAGATGAAAAAACAGTCGGTATTATCAGTAAAGATACTGAATTGAAGACTATGGATGTTGCAGAACCAGTTGGTTTGGTAATGGGAATCGTGCCATCAACTAATCCAACATCAACTGTTATTTTCAAATCAATGATTGCTTTGAAAGCAAGAAATGCCATTGTTTTTGCTCCACATCCAGCCGCTGCTAAATGTACATTCAGAGCTGCAGAGATTATGAATGAAGCCGCTAAATCTGCCGGAGCTCCGGATAACATTATCACTTGTGTTTCAAATTCAACAATGGGATCAACTAATGAGTTGATGCATGCTAAAGAAGTTAAGCTGATTATTGCTACAGGTGGCCCAGGAATGGTTAAAGCAGCCTACAGTTCAGGTAAACCTGCTATTGGGGTTGGAGCTGGTAATTCTCCTTCCTATATTGAACGCAGTGCCGATGTAAAAGAGTCAGTTTCACAAATCATCGCAAGTAAATCATTTGATTACGGAACAATCTGTGCATCAGAACAATCCATTATTTGCGAAAAATGTAATAAAGATGAAGTCGTCAGTGAGTTAGAAAAACAAGGTGGATACTTCATGGACGATGCTGAAACAGAAGCTGTCTGCAACTTGTTATTCAAGAATGGTGGACACGCAATGGACGCTAAATTCGTTGGTAGATCACCACAAGTAATTTCTAAAGCAGCTGGTTTCGAAGTCCCTGCTGATACAAAGATTTTGATTGGTAAACAATCTGGTGTTGGTGAAGGCAATCCGCTTTCATACGAAAAACTAACTACAGTATTAGCATTCTACGTTGTAGAAGATTGGAAAGAAGCTTGTCAATTAAGTATTGAACTTCTTCAAAACGGAATTGGACATACAATGAATCTTCACACTAATCGCGAAGATATCGTCTTAAAATTTGCAGCCAAACCAGCCTCAAGAATCCTTGTAAATACTGGTGGTAGCCAAGGTGGAACAGGTATCAGTACTGGCTTACCAATTTCCTTCACGTTAGGTTGTGGAACATGTGGTGGAAGTTCAGTTTCAGAGAATGTAAGTCCTAAACATTTACTTAACATCAAGAAAGTAGCCTTTGGTTTGAAAGATGTAACAACTTTGGCTGAAGATGACAAGAGCTTCAATCATCCAGAACTCAAAGATGTTGTTAAGAAATGTGTAAACAAAACTCAATGTGACAGTTCATTAGAACATGTAACAAAAGATATGTCGGATAAAGAACTAAAAGTACTAACTGAATTAGTTAGAAAAACATTATCTGAAATGAATGCGTAGGTGTCGACATGGAAGACTATGAAGAATTATTAGGTAAATTGGTCGAGAAATTATCTGGACCAAATGTTTCCGAAGACGTGATTGCGGAAATTGCTAAAAAAGCTACAACAGATGAAAAAACAATTCCGGTTGGAGTATCTAACCGTCATATCCATTTATCACAAACTGATTTGGATAAGTTGTTTGGCAAGGGCTATCAATTGACTCCTTTAAAGGATTTATCACAACCTGGACAATATGCTAGTAAAGAAACAGTTATTATCTGTGGACCTAAAGGTTCAATCAGTAAGGTGAGAATCCTTGGACCAGTCAGAGCTAGAACCCAAGTAGAAGTTCTAAGAGGCGATACCTTTAAATTAGGTATTAAAGCACCACTTAGAATTTCAGGTGACTTACTTAATTCAGGACAGGTTACTGTTGTTGGTCCTAAAGGGTCAGTTGAATTAGATGAAGGTGTTATCGTAGCCCAACGTCATATTCATATGTTGCCAAGCGATGCTGAAAGATTTGGTGTTAAAAATGGCGATATCGTTACGATTGTTATCGAAGGTGATCGTGGTGGAGAACTCAACAATGTAGCCATTAGAGCTAACGATAAATCTGGGTTAGAGTGTCATATTGATACTGAAGAAGCAAATGCTTTAGGAATGAATTCTAAAACTAGGATTCGTATTAAATAAACGAAAATTTGGAGGAAATTATAATGAAATCTGATGCATTAGGAATGATCGAAACAAAAGGACTAGTAGGTTCAATTGAAGCAGCCGATGCTATGGTAAAGGCAGCTAATGTTACTTTAGTAGGAAAAGAATTCGTTGGTGGCGGAATTGTCACAGTTATGGTTAGAGGCGATGTTGGGGCTGTTAAAGCAGCTACAGATGCTGGCGCCGCAGCCGCTCAAAGAATTGGTGAATTGTTATCAGTTCACGTAATTCCTCGTCCACACGCAGAAGTTGAAAATATTCTACCAAAGACAACAACAACTACAGCTGAATAAGAATATTATAGGTAGTCAATTTTTTCTCAAGTTACAACTCCATATTCACACTCCGAAAAATTAGAGCTGAACTAGCACATTCAACTCTTAAATAAAAAGCCGGCAACTCTTTCAAATCAGAGTTACTGGCTTTTGTTTTAATTTAAATTTACACCCTGTATTGCATTAGAATATGAAGTAGATTAGTTTTTAACGATGGGTATCAAGATTTCAGTGACAAACATATTGATATCGGTAGTAGTCCAATAATCGACGACGAATCTTTCATACACGTTGGGACCGCAATTGTAGCCATTTTCTTTAGCCCAATTTTCCATATCAGCGTATTTTTTATACATTTGAGCGTGGTCACCGATGTAATAAGAGGAAATAAAAGTTTTACCACCAATATTTTCTAAAGGTAAGTTACTGTCATTATTTCGAACTGGCTTTTGCATGATGGTAACACGGTTGGCTAATTCTAAGGATTTCTTTTGACAATCATCAAAGGCTAGAATCACTGGACCAGTAATTTCAGCGTTATTTTCCTCCAAGTACCTGATCCAAGGAACATTGATTACCGATTCTTTATAATCATAATCAAAATCTTGGTCTAAAAAGAAATATTGAGTTGGCTGAATATATTTGATATTGATAGATTCAAATTTATTACTGGTCACATTCATACCTTCATGAATCAGTTCCAACCAATCCATCAAGGCTTGGCGAGAATTTTGAATTCTTTTTTCTTCGTCTTCTAAGAATGATATTTGATTTAAAAAATTTCTTTCATGGAACAAACAACTGTTATTGTCACCAACGCCATTCATGTCCTGCAACTTAAAACCCATCTGTTTATAATATTTAAGGATTGGCATTAATTGAATAGTGGAGTCACTGTAGTATCGATACCCGTTGGATGGACAAATGTAGTCTGGTTTGAGGATACCTAATTCTTCGTAGAAAATTAAAGTTTTGCGAGAGACTTTGCATATTTTGGCTGTTTCACCTATGGTATGCAAATTTTTTGAGTCAACCATTATTAACCTCCATGATAAATACCGTTCATAAGTGTATTATATAACAGTATAGTTGTAAACGCTTACAATATTTTGAGCCGATTTATATTTAGATTGAATATGTGATGAATATTGACTAATTTTATTCCAAAAAACAATCATGATTTTTGGCATATAAAAAATATAATATTAGTCTATATTGCCTGTTCTTCTTTGTTTGACGTTGCTGTAGAATGTTAAATAAGAGATGGTATGAAACCTATTTAAACAAATATGTGAAGTAAAAAATGATCTCTGATTTTTTAAATAATGGCTCTAAATACTAAAGCCGGATTGCATCAGAAATGATCAGACATATTGAGGACGAAACCATCTTTATCGACTCTAAAATAATAATTGTGCTTAATTGTAAGAGTTGTTTTTAAAATCTATGAATTGATTACTATTGAAACAGGAGAATAAATATGGCGGAATTGTTAATAAAAGAACTTCATGTTGAAGTTGTAGATGAGGAAAAGAAGACTAGCAAAGAAATTCTCAAAGGCGTTAATTTAGAGATGAAGACTGGTGAGATCCATGCCATCATGGGACCTAATGGAACAGGTAAATCGACTTTGTCGCAAACTATTATGGGTCAAAAAAATTATCATGTAACTCATGGTGACATTCTGTTAAATGGGCAAAGTATTTTGGATATGCCAGTCGATGAACGTGCTCGTAAAGGTTTGTTCTTGGCAATGCAGTATCCAGCTGAAATTCAAGGTGTTACGAATGCTGAATTTTTACGTGCTGCGATCAATGCTAGACGACCAGAAAATGACAAAATCTCAGTTATGGACTTTATTAAGGAATTAGACAAGAATTTGGAATTGTTAGATATGAGTGAAGCTATGACAGAGCGTTACTTGAATGAAGGCTTTTCCGGTGGTGAAAAGAAACGTAATGAGATCTTGCAACTATTGATGATCAAACCAAGTTTTGCACTGTTAGACGAAATTGATTCTGGACTTGATATCGATGCACTTAAGGTTGTTTCAAAAGGTGTCAACTCAATGCGTGGCGATAATTTTGGAGCTTTGATCATCACTCATTATCAAAGACTGTTGAATTATATCAAACCGGATGTTGTTCATATTATGATGGACGGAAGAATTGTGAAAACTGGTGATGCACAGTTGGCTCAAAAACTTGAAGATGAGGGTTATGCTGGCTTGCGTGATGAATTAGGACTTGATGTGAATCTGATTGACGACTAAGGGGATATTATGACACTAGAAAAATTTGCGATGACAACAGATGAGCCAACTTGGTTCACTCAAAAAAGACAGGCATCTTTTGAGTTGATTGATAAGTTGCCTTTGCCTAAGATGCAACGTTTTAACTTCAGTAATTGGCAATTGATGCCATCAACTAAAACGATTATTAAGACTGATGTGCCAACAACGTATGACGATTATGTTTTAATGGATATTTTTGATGCTATGACAGCGTACCCAGAAATGATTCAAAAGTACTTCATGAATAAAGTTATAAAATCTGACGAAAATAAAATGACAGCTTACCATACAGCATTCCTGAATCAAGGTATTTTTCTGTATGTACCTGAAAATACAGTAGTTCAGAAGCCAATTGAAATTGAATTAAAACAAGATTCCCAGCAACCTTTTATCTCACATATCTTAATTGTGGCAGGTGAGAACTCGAAGTTTTCCTTTATCCAAAGAACTAGAACAGAGGGCGATGCCAAAAGTGTTGCTAACTGCGTAGTTGAAGTAATGGCAATGCCTAATAGTGAAGTGAGATATGCAGCCGTTGATGAAATGGGAGAGAATGTCACTTCTTATTTAAGTCGTCGGGCTTACGTTGATCAAAATGCTTATGTTGATTGGTCAATTGGGTTGATGAATTCTGGTAATACGGTAGCTGATTTTGACACTGATTTGTTTGGCGAAGGTGCTCATTCAGAAATTAAAGTTGTCGATATCACTTCAGGACAACAACAAGAAGGCGTTAATACTCGAGTTACTAATTATGGTAAACATTCAATCGGTAATATTAATCAACGTGGGGTCATCATGGATCGTTCACGTCTGATTTTTAATGGTATTGGACACATTATCAAAGGCGCTTCAGGTGCCAATGCTGAACAACAGAACCGAGTTATGATGATGTCAAATGAAGCCCACGGTGATGCTAATCCAATTCTTTTGATTGATGAAAATGATGTTTTGGCTGGACATGCAGCTAGTGTTGGTCAAGTTGATCAGAGACAACTCTACTATTTGATGAGTCGGGGAATTGATCGTAAAACAGCTCAACGGATGGTTATTCGAGGATTCTTGGGTGACGTACTGGTTTCGATTCCTTCCAAACCTATTCGTGAGGAATTAGTTCAAACGATTGAGAGGAAATTGGCCGATGGACAAACAGTTGCAACAAATTCGTAAGGACTTTCCAATCCTTAATCAAAAAGTAAATGATGAACCACTAGTATATTTGGATAATGCCGCTACTAGTCAGAAACCTAATCAAGTTATTGATGAAATCGTTCGTTATTATCAAAATGATAACGCCAATACTCGTCGAGGTGTACATACCTTAGGTGAGAGAGCTACTGAAGAGTTTGAAGCTGCTCGTCAAAAAGTACAACAGTTTATTAATGCCAAAGAGAGCCGAGAAATTATTTTTACAAAAGGTGCGACTGACAGTTTGAATTTAGTTGCAAGTACTTATGGTGAGGACAATATCGAAGCTGGTGACGAAATCGTCATTTCCGTTATGGAACATCACAGTAATTTGATTCCGTGGCAACAATTGGCTAATCGTAAAAAAGCTGTTTTGAAATATATTGGTTTAACAGCTGATGGTCAATTAGATATGATTGATGCTAAAAAGCAAATCACTGATAAAACAAGAATTGTTTCTATCGCTCATGCTAGCAACGTTCTTGGTGTCACTAATGATATTAAACAGTTGGCTAAAATTACTCACGCACATAACGCTATTATGGTAGCCGATGGTGCACAGGCAGTTCCTCATATGCCAGTTGATGTTCAGGACTTAGATGTTGATTTCTATGCCTTTTCCGGACACAAAATGTTGGCTCCAATGGGAATCGGTGTTTTATATGGTAAAGCCGATTTGTTAAAATCCATGCCGCCTTATCAATACGGTGGTGAAATGATTGATTTTGTTGAGAAATATCAAAGTACCTGGACCGATATTCCTTGGAAATTTGAAGCCGGAACACAAAATGTATCTGGTGCTGTCGGCTTAGGTAAAGCGATTGATTACTTGAGTAGTATCGGCATGGAAAATGTTGAAAATTATGAGAAAGAATTAGTATCGTATGTCTTACCAAAATTACTTGAGATCGATGGATTAACGGTTTACGGGCCACAGGATGCTGATCATCACAGTGGAGTTATCTCATTTAATCTTAAAGGGTTACATCCACATGATGTGGCAACTGCTTTGGATATGGATGGAGTGGCGATTCGAGCTGGACATCACTGTGCTCAACCATTGATGAAATATTTGGATTTAGTAGCCACGGCTCGAGCTAGTTTTTACATTTACAACAATAAGCAGGACGCTGATGGATTGATTCAGGCAATCTGTGACACAAAGGAGTTTTTCAAAGTATGAGTTTAAATGGTTTGAACAGTCTGTACCGTGAAGTTATCTTGGATCATTCTGAACATCCACATCATAAGCAAAGCTTGTCGGAAGCGACGAACAAGATTACTTTGAAAAATCCAACTTGTGGTGACGTGATCAATTTAGAAATTAAACTGGATGGCGATAAGATAAACGATATCGGTTTTACAGGCGAAGGTTGTACGATCAGTCAATCTTCCGCTAGTATGATGACCGATGCAGTTCTCAATAAAACAATAACTGAGAGTTTAGAAATGGCTCATATTTTTTCAGATATGGTCATGGGTAAAGAACACTCTCAAGCTGATTTAGATAAATTAGGCGATGCTGCAATTTTATCTAGTATTATGCAGTTTCCCGCTAGAATTAAATGCGCTACCTTGTGTTGGTGGGCATTGAGAAAGTCGTTAGGAGATGAAGACGATGATTGATTTAAATGATTCAGATTACGAATATGGCTTCCATGATAATATTGAACCCAAATATTCGACAGGTCGTGGCTTGACTGAAGAGACGGTCAGACAAATTTCGGCTGAAAAAAATGAACCACAGTGGATGTTAGATTATCGTCTGAAATCCTATGAGGCTTACAAAAAATTGCCAATGCCTACATATGGTCCGGATCTATCGAAACTTGATCTGAAGAATATGCTTTATTATCAAAAAATGACTGATAAAAAGTATCGTGATTGGGAAGATGTTCCTGATAAAATGAAGGAAACTTTTGACCGCTTGGGTGTTCCAGAAGCCGAAAGAAAATACTTAGGTGGATCGTCAGCACAATATGAATCTGAAGTGGTTTACCACAATATGCGTGAAGAGTTTGCAAAATTGGGAATCATCTTTACTGATTCGGATACAGCTTTAAAGGAATATCCGGAATTATTCAAAAAATGGTTTGGTAAATTAGTAAAACCGACTGATAACAAATTTGCGGCTTTGAATGGAGCCGTTTGGTCTGGTGGATCATTCATCTATGTACCAAAAGGTGTCAGAACTGATATTCCAATTCAGTCGTATTTCCGTTTGAATTCTGAAAATTCAGGACAGTTTGAAAGAACGCTTATCATTGTCGATGAAGGTGCCAAAGTTGATTACGTTGAAGGCTGCACCGCACCAAATTATTCATCCGACAGTTTACATGCGGCAGTAGTAGAGGTTAACGTTCAAAAGGATGCTTATTGTCGTTATACTACGATTCAGAATTGGTCAGACAATGTTTATAGTTTGGAAACTAAACGTGCCGCTGCCGAGGAGAACGCTACGATGGAATGGGTCGATGGCAACTTAGGCTCTAAAGTTACGATGAAGTATCCAAGTGTTTACTTAAATGGTGAAAATGCCCGCGGCACAATGCTTTCGATTGCGGTGGCAAGTAATGGAATTCATCAAGATTCTGGTGCCAGAATGATTCATAACGCCAAGAATACTTCTAGTTCAATTGTTTCTAAATCAATTGCCAAAACTGGTGGTTCAGTTGATTATCGAGGAACTGTACGATTTGGTAAACACTCTGATGGATCAAAAGCTCACGTTGAGTGTGACACGATTATTATGGATGATCAGTCTTCATCTGATACAATACCTTATAATGAAATTGATAATGCTAACGTTTCAATGGAACATGAGGCTCGAGTTTCCAAAATTTCAGAAGAACAACTTTATTATTTAATGAGCCGTGGAATTTCTGAGGAAAAGGCTACTGAAATGATTGTTATGGGATTCGTGGAGCCATTTACAAAAAAACTCCCAATGGAATATGCCGTCGAATTAAACCGTTTGATCAGTTTTGAGATGGAAGGTTCAATTGGTTAAAGGATAAGATTATGACAGAAAAAAAGGATCTAGTTATGGAGGCCTTAGAGGATGTGATCGATCCGGAATTAGGAATCGATATCGTGAACTTGGGTTTGATCTACGGAGTAAGTATTGAACATGAGAATAAAGCCGTGGTGACGATGACCTTGACTACAATGGGATGTCCTTTGAGCGATATGTTACATGATTCGATTGTAGAGGCCGCCGAAACAGTTGAGGGAATCAGTGAGTGTGAAGTTGAGTTAGTTTGGTATCCAACTTGGGATATTTCCAGGATGAGTCGTTATGCTCGAATTTCACTGGGAATCTTTGGAGGATAGACATACTACCGACTAGTTTCCCTGATTCTAATATTATCGATGATTTGAAATTTTTGAAGAAATTTAAATCAAAAGAACGACCTCTATTAAGTATTCAAGATATATTCTTTACTTGAATCTCTTAATAGAGGTCGTTCTTATTTTTTTAGATTAGACTTATTTTATAAGATTATGAATTAAATATACTTATCTCAGAAGAATAAACAAAATACTATCTAGTCTGTAGTAAGAATTGGAAATGTGTTCAGCTATGAAATTATTGTTGGCGGCTTTGCCGCTTACAATAAGGCTGATCTTGGAGATCCATAATTTTGCCGAAGGTGAAATTATTAGCTTCAAGTCATGCCCATAGCGTTCCAACACATTCCCAATTCTTGCGGAAGACGGAAATTTAAGCAAATTGGTTTTTGATTTTTATTTCAGCGATGTAACAAAATTTACAAATTGTTAAAAGAGTTGTAATGAAAATGTATAAAGAAAATTCACAAATAGCTCGTATAATTGACTTTATTAAATTTTACAATTAATGGGATGAGGTAATCTTATACGAGTCAAAAGAAGAAAGTTCAAAAAATATTTGAGAGTTCTTTTGATTGCAACAATAATAATCGTTGGTAGTTTGAGTTATTTCTTCAATAATTCATATGCATCAACCATTATCGACAACTTTAAAACTGAACAGGCAATTAAAAAGAAACAAAAAATTATTCAGACGAATCTGACTAATTATCTGAATACAGTCACCAAGGACGGTACTGCTAGTGTTAGTTTTTACAATTTAGGTGCAGAGAGTGGCAGTGCGGCGGCTAATAGTAAGTATGCCAAACTTTATCAAGCCGGTAGTTTGGAAACTGAAGCGAATGCTCATGCAGTTAAGACGGCGGCTAGTACGTATAAATTGTATTTAACAGCTTACTTGATGAATCAGAAATCGAATGGTAATTTCAGTTGGACGACTGAGAATACTGATAATTTTAACAAGATGATTGTTAATAGTGAGAATGATTTTGCGGAAGCACAGCTTAACAAGTATGGTGCCAGTACAATCAGTGCCTTCATTAAAAAGCAAGGTTGGTATCCATCAGTTTTCCAAGATGGACAAGCTGCCAAAACAACCAGTTACAGTTTGCAGCTGTTGCTAGAAGATTTGGCCAATGGCAAAGGTGCTTTTGAAAATAAATCTGATCAGGCAAAAATTTTGAATTTAATGGACCAACAAATTTACCGAACGGGAATCCCTGCTGGAGCATCCGCTGCTGATAGCGGAACAACTGTCCAAGATAAAGTTGGTTTTCTAAATGATACGAATAATGATGCTGGTATTGTGACGTTGCCAAATGGACAAAGATATATTTTGGTCGTCATGACCAATGGACATAATCAAAGTGGATTGAGCGGTTTTTCAAGAATTGCGGAAATCACTAAGAACGTGCAGAAGATTGTTTATGGATCTGACGCTGGAACTAAAATTGAAAATTATTCTTAATTAAAAAAGTCGAGGGTATCCTCGGCTTTTTTTGTACTATTAATTTTTTAAAGAATTATAACCAGCACCAGTAAATTTATTTAACAGTTGGAGTTCATGGTACCAAGAATCGTTTTTTACAAAGTGGTGTCGTTTATTAATGGCAAATGATCCGTGAATTGAATAGATAAATAGTAGTTCAGCATCTGATTCACTAAGACCAGTTCTTTTTTGAATAGATGGCACCATGCGTGATTTTTCGTGGGCAACGATACGACCAATAATATAGTCACTAAGATTTGAATCCATTAAGAGTTTACGATATTTAGAAGAATCAGCTATTCTTTGACAAGCCGGTAACATTGATTCATTTTCTCGTAATAAGTCAATGCTGAGATTAGAAGGGTCAATGTTATCACTAGGATTCGTTTCATCCTTGAATAATAAGGCGTCGTCCAAAACAGAATTTAAAACGTCAGTCAGATTATCGAAGTGTAAGTAGAAAGTAGAACGGGTGATTTCCGCTTCACGACATAATTTGGCCACATTGAGTTGATTGTATGGCTCGTGTTTAATCAATTCTAAAAAAGAATCCTTAATAATATTAATAGTATAAATAGTTCGACGGTCTGGCTTACGATTTTTTTGCATATAAACTCCTTAACACAATTTAAAAACTGTTTACAACATGAATTAAATTCGAAATGTGTGCTTAAATTTGAATTTGTTTTCATGTATTTTAAATATATTCAATACAGTATGTACATAATTATACATTATGTTAATTAATTTGTTAAAGGAGATAAAATAGAAAAACAGATAGAACAAGCTCGCAAATTGATTGATGAAAGTGATGCGATTCTTGTTAGTGCAAGCAATGGCCTGTCTATTTCAGAAGGATACAACATATTCGCTGATGACGAAAATTTTGAAAATTACTTTAATCATTTCAAGATTGTTTACGGCATTAGCAGTTTGATTCAAGGTGTTTTTGCACAATTGCCGGCGCCAGATCATCAAGAATTCATGAGAAAAGTTCATCAATATTTAATTGAGGATTATAAGCCGACAGAAACATTTCAAAGTCTCAATAAAATACTTAAACCAAAAGATTATTTCATTCTGACATCAAACGCCGATAAACATTTTCAATTAAACGGTTTTTCCGATGAAAACATTTGGGAAATTGAAGGTAACTTTGATGGATTGAATATGAATTCTGAAGCTTGGAATGAACAACGAAATAGGTTCGTTGAGTTTGCTCAAAAGAATAAAAATAAGAAAATTTTACAACTGGAGTTAGGTATAGGTTCTAAAAATAAAATGATTAAGGCTCCATTAATGGATATGGTGGCAGATCATCCAGCTTGGAATTATCTAACTTTGAATATGCCGCAAGAAATTTATATTGATCCTAAAATTGAGCATCAATCTGTAGCCTTGCCAGGAAATATTGATACTACTTTTAAAGAATTATTGGAGGAAAATTAAATGAGCTTATCTTTTTATGAACAATTAGTAATGAAGACACAAACCAACTATTCACAATTTTTTAATGTATACGCCAGTGGCAAAACGCCGGTTAAATTGACTAGTAGAGCACCTTTGCCATATGAGGAACAGATCAATATTTTAGCCGAAAAAATTAATGAAGCGGATCATATTTTGGTAGGTGGAGCTTCAGGATTATCCGCTGCAGGTGGTGGTGACTTCTATTATGAAGATAACGAATCTTTTAGAAAATATTTCGGAAAATTTGCCGAGAAATATGGTATAAAAGGGGCCTTCTCTGGAATGCAATATCGTTGGCCAAGCCGTGAAGAGTATTGGGGCTATTTGGCAACTTTTCTTCATACGACGCAACATGCGGAAATAAGAAAACCATATAAAGATTTGCAAGCTATTTTGCAAGATAAAGACTACTTTATTTTGACCACGAATCAAGATACTCAAGCAATAAAAGCTTTTCCAGAGGACAAAGTTGCTCAGATTCAAGGGGATCATCGTTTCTTTCAGTGTTCTGCACAATGTAGTGATGAAGTGTGGGATGCGGTCAAACCAGTTGAGGAAATGGTCCAAGCTATGGGGGATGACACTAAAGTGCCAACAGAACTAATACCTCGTTGTCCCAATTGCGGAGCGGAAGCTTTTCCTTGGGTCAGAGGTTATGGAAACTTCTTGGAAGGTACTAGATATCATCAGGAATATAAAAAGGTTTCAGATGATGTTTTGACACATCTACATGACAATCATCTTCTCATGATCGAATTAGGAGTTGGTCGTATGACACCAATGTTTATTCAAGAACCGTTCTGGGCCCTAACAGGAAGCCTTGAAGGTTCATATGATGTCATGATCAACCGTGATCATCAATTTTTGCCAGAGGAAATTGAAGATAAGGGTCAAGCTATTAAAGGAGATATTTCTCAAGCTCTAGCAGATGTTAGAACTGTATTGGGAAAATAAATAGTTAGTAAAAGAGTCGAGGTTATCCTCGGCTTTTTTTGTCTAGAAAGTTTTGTCACTAGGAGGGTGACAAAACTAAATGTAACCGTATTCAGGAATAACTTACTATATAACCGTAAAGAGAAACGGATAACAAAGCATATAAATTAAAAAATATTACGGAGGTAAGTATTATGAGTAAAAGTATTCTATTAATTTGTGGTTCAGGAGCATCATCAGGGTTTATGGCAGCTAATATGAGAAAAGCTGCTAAGAAAGAAGGACTTGATTACAAAATTAAGGCTCGTAGTGAATCAGAATTAGGTGATTACATGGATGACATTGATGCCTTAATGGTTGGACCACATTTAAAAGCTGAATTCGATGCTATCAAAGCACGCGTTCCCGAAAATGTGACAGTAGTTTTAATGCACTCCGACTATTATTCAATTCTTGACGGTAAAGGTGCTATTGCACATTTAAAAGAAGAATTAGGAGATTAGTAACGGAAAAAGTAAATTGGGGAGTGTGCCAAGATGAATAAATTTATGGATTTTCTCAATAATAAATTTGCGCCTAAAGCTCAAGTTGTTGGGAATAATCAATGGATCGTAACATTAAAGAATTCCGTACTTGAAGTATTGCCTTTCATTTTAGTTGGTTCAGTAGTCAGTCTATTAAATATTCCGGGTAATTTTTGGAAATGGTGGCCTGATTTTTCACCAGTAAGTAATTTTACCTTTGGATTATTGTCTATTTTTGTAGCATTTCTAGTTCCGTTTAATTATATGGAATTCAAAAAACTAAAGAAACAAAGAATTATTGCCGGATTAACATCAGTAGCTTTGTTCTTAATGTTGATTAATCCTAAATTTACTAATTCTGGAGCTACTGCTTCATTTAGTTTTAGTGAATTTGGTGCTGGTGGTATGTTTGTTGCTATCATTGTAGCTATTTTTGTCAGTTTGATTATGGAGGGATTCGGAACATTTTCCTTCTTTAGTGAAGATACAGTAATTCCTGATTTTGTAACATCATGGTTTGATTCAATGTTACCGATTGGAATCATCATTATCATTGGATGGTTATTAGTTGATATAGCTCATTTCAATATGTATAACGCAATTCAATCAATATTTGCACCATTAGCAACAGGTGCCGATACGATTTATGGATTCACATTTATTTTGTTCCTAGATTGTTTTATTTACTCAATGGGTATTTCAGGTTGGGTTCTATCACCAATTACCCAACCTTTAATGTTGGGCGGTATTGCCGCCAATGTAGCTGCAGTAGCTGCTGGAAATCCCGCAACACATGTCTTTACTAGTGAAGTTATCTACAGTGGTTGGGCATGGATCGGTGGTGTTGGATGTACGATGCCATTGGCTTTGATGATGCTGTTAATGGCAAAGTCTCAACGTTTAAAGGCTTTAGGAAAAGCATGTATTGTTCCATCACTATTCAATATTAATGAACCACTTGTTTTCGGTACTGTCGTTTGGAATCCATACTTGATGATTCCGCTATGGATTAACGGTATTGTAATTCCAATTATTACATGGTTAGGTTTAAAGATGGGATTGGCTGCTATTCCAAAGGCTTTAATGCAAATGTGGTACATTCCATTCCCAATTTCAACATGGATTGTTAGTCCTTCTGTTGGAGCAATTATTTTAATGGCAGTTATCTTTGTTGTAGCTTGGGTCATTTGGTTCCCATTCTTCAAAGTTTATGATGGCCAAGTAGTTAAAGAAGAGGCAAAAAATTAATTTAAAAGGTTTAGGAGAAGAGACACATGTCAGAAGAAGAATTTGATAATAAGTCAGTCAAAGACACAATGGACATTATTATCAACGCCGGTGATGCTCGAGCATTTATTGCCGAAGCATTGGATGACGTTGGCGATTTTAATTATGAAGAAGCAAAAGAAAATATAAAAAAGGCGGATGCCAAATTAGTTGTGGCACACCGTTTACAAACTAAAAAACTTCAAGAAGAAGCTGAAGGGGATAAGGTTCAATATTCAGTTCTATTCACACACGCTCAAGATACTTTAATGACTATTATGAGTGAATATAATTTGGCAAAGCATCTAATTACCGTATTTGAAAAACGTGACCAAAAGTCTAAATGAGGAGATAAATTATGAAAGACAATAAATATCCATATTTTCCAGATAATTTCCTATGGGGTGGTGCTCAAGCTGCTAGTCAGGCTGATGGTGCCTATAAAGAAGATGGCAAAGGATTGAATTCGTCAGATGTTCAACCATATTTGAAGGGATTATCTAATGATAAAATTCAAGAACTTGAAACAGAAGGTATGACTCTGGCACAAGTGAAGGAAAATGTTAAAGATACAACTGATTATTTCCCAAAGCGTTTTGGAATTGATTTTTATCATACTTATCCAGAAGATATTAAATTGTTAGCCGATATGGGATTCAAAACATTTAGAACATCATTAGATTGGTCAAGAATTTTTCCAAATGGTGATGAGGCAGAACCTAATAAGTCAGCACTAGAACACTATGACAAAATGATCGATTGTATGCTGAGTTATGGAATAGAACCGATTATTACTATGAATCACTATGAAACTCCAATTAACATAACTATTGAATATGGTGGTTGGCCTAATAGAAAAGTAATTCCTATGTTCGAAAAGTTTGGTAAGACCTTATTGGATTGGTTTGGTAAAAAGGTCAAATATTGGATTGTTGTCAATCAGATTAATATGGTTCAAATCGAACCATTCTTGTCAGTCGGTGTTTGTTCAGATCAGTATGAAAACGAAGAAGAGGCACTTTATCAAGCTGTTCATAATCAAATGGTCGCAGCTGCATGGATTAAACAATATGCTAAATCATTAAATAATCCAGATATTCATATTGGGACGATGGTTGCTGATGGAACAGCTTATCCTGCTAGTTGTAAACCAGACGATGTGATTTTAACAATGCGTCAAAATCGTTTACAGTACTTCTTCACTGATGTTCAATTCCGTGGTTATTATCCTGAATATGCTAAAAATTATTTTGCTGAACGTGGAGATAAATTAGATATCAAAGATGACGATATGGAATTGTTAGCTAATAACCATATGGATTTCTTAGCTATTTCATATTATTACTCCAAAGTTGTTGATTCGACTAAGAATGAATATCGTCCATCAGATACTACTAAAAATCCTTATTTAAAGGAAAGTCCATGGGGATGGGCTGTTGATCCTCAAGGTTTGTATAATACGTTAAGTCAATATTGGGACAGATATCAGAAACCTATTATCATCGCTGAAAATGGTATTGGAATGTATGACAAGGTTGAAGATGGAAAGATTCATGATCCTTACCGTTCAGAATATATAAGTGCACATATTGAGCAAGTTGGTAGAGCAATTCATGATGGAGCCAAAGTAATTGCATACTGTGCTTGGGGCCCAATCGATATCGTAAGTTGTTCATCACAACAAATGTCTAAGAGATACGGATTCATCTATGTAGACAAGGATGATGAAGGCAATGGAAGTGGTAAACGATTATTAAAGGATAGTTATTATTGGTACAGGGATGTTATTTCATCCAATGGTAAAGAAATATAAATAAAAAAGACGTATACGGAGATGAGTTATTTGCGTAAAGACCATAAGAAAGAACTATGGGACTATTTACAAAATAACCCTGGATGGCATACTTCTAGTGAACTAGCTGTAGTAATTGGTGTATCTCAACGTAGTATTAAACGCTACGCAAAGGATTTAATCGATACTGCAGCTATTTTTGTAAGTAGTGAAGGTTATAAAGCTAACCAAAAAAAGGTAAATAGTACTACTAAAAGAAATTCAGATTATGAAAGTATAAAGAGAGTTTTAATTAATGAATTTACCCAACAGGAAAATTTAAATCTTTATGATCTTGCTGATCAATTCTATTTAAGTGAGTCGACAATATTGAAATTATTAAGGGAGATACAGCTTTATGTAAAACCGTTTGATTTGGAATTAAGACAAAATGGCGATAACTGGTCACTGTTAGGTAGTGAAATGGATAAGCGAAAGCTGATCAGTGACATTTTATACAGAGAGTCTAAGCAGACATTTATCGGCAATGATACTATTCAAGATAGTTTTCCTGATATAAATGTAATCCAAATTTCAGAAGCTATAAAAAAATTAACAATGATAGAGAATATTTATTTGAACACTTTTGATTTCAATAATATTCTGTTGCATATTGCGATAGCTACTCATCGGATCAAAAATGGTTATCAATCCCAAAATTCAGAAAAGGATAACGACGAAAAAACTGTTATTCAAAATGATAATAGAGAAAATAATCAGGAACAAAGTTTTGGTAATAAATTAATCGATTTTGTAGAAAATGCAGAACATATTCATTTTTCTGAATCTGAAAGACAGAGTTTAATTTTAATTATTCAGTTCTCTATAACCAGAAAACATAGGGATTTGGAAGACAACGTTAAACACAGCACAATAGTTTTAGTAGATAATCTTATAAAATACGTTAATTCAATGCTCAATATTGATTTGAGGGTACTGAACTTTAGGGAACAATTTGCGATTCATATCCAAAGATTATTGGAACGTTCATCACACGGGTATGTAGAACGGAATCCGATGACAGCTAAGATAAGAAAGTCGTCGCCAATAATTTATGAATGTGCAGTGCTTATTTCCAATCGAATGGAAGAAATTGAAGATATTACTTTGGAAGATGATGAAATTGCTTATATAGCAATGCATATTGGAAATGCTGTATCTGAATATATCAATGACTTGCATAAGTTGTACGTAGTGGTGTTAATGCCTGATTATCAAAGTGATAATGATGAATTCATGAGTAGACTTGAACGGCTTTTTAGTCAAGATATTGTGATTGGTAGAGTGATTCATAATCCGGATATGATAGATGAAGTCGATTATCCAAGAAAAATAGACTTTGTTATACAAGTTAATTCGGAATATTCATTATCTGGAATTAGACATGCCAATATTTCACAGTTTTTAACGCAGATTGACTATAAGGAAGTTAACCAATTGATAACTGGTTTGAAACATAAACAGGAGAAAATAAATTTTACTAATAATTTAGAAAAATTTTTCCCAAAAGAAAATTTCAAAATAATTAATAGTGAAACTAATCGAGATGCTTTATTTAAAATGGTCTGCGATGAGTTAGAACAGAAGAGTGTTGTAACAACCGATTTTAGGAATAGATTGGAAGCTAGAGAAAAAATGTCTAGCACCGCTTTTGGAAGAGTGGCGATACCTCATTCTTTACAGATGGTTGCTTTGAAAACTCAAGGATATGTGGTAATTGATCCTAAGGGAATAAATTGGGACAAGGATAATAATCACGTTAATTTAATGTTTTTGTTGGCAATAAATGAAAGTAATAAACAAGCATATCGAAATATCTTTGATGATTTGTCACAGATTGCCGTTGATCCTAAGAATATTGCTTTGCTGGTTAAATCAAAAACGTATGATGAGTTTATAAAACAATTAACTGCGTTACTGTAATAAAAAAACTAGACGCTTAAAAACGTCTAGTTTTTTTATGTAATCATTGATGTTTACGATTATTCCACTGGAAATAACTAAAGAACCAAATAATACTGATCACGCTCAAAATAGCAGTTATAACCAGGATGGTTTTGCTCATACTTGTAGGTGCATAAACTTTAAAAATATTCGACAGTGCAATAACCCAAATCATCGGTTCAGCAGCAATCATAACTGGACGCCACTTGGCTTTAATCAAAAATAGGGCAACAATCGAACCGATGAGAATAAGACTGTTCATAATAATAATTAGATTATTCGTAATAGGAATGTTGAACATAGCCGGTTTAGTAAATTGAATAGCGGTAAAAATTACAACAGTTAGAAGACTGACTATCCAAGCACTCGCAAAACTGATAGCCTTGTGTTCGAAAATCTTGGAGTAAATAGTTTGATGAATGAGCCAGAAGGCTGCAAAGATGAGAACCATCATGAAAATTCCGTTTAAGACAAAAGGCACAAGATTCAATTGTTGTTCTTGACCATTCATCTGAATGACTAACGTCCAAATCGCTGTAATACCAAAAAGGCCTCCGAAAAATTTCAGACGTTCACGGAGACTAGTTTTGGTGAAACTAGCGGTCAGTTGGTTGGCAGTGTCAGTGGGAGCCTGTCCGAAGTAGTCTTCAGCGGTAGATCCATCGTTTTGAGCGTCGATAATATCTTGAAGAATCTCTAACAACTTACTTTCAACTTCGTAGTCGTCATAGAATAAACCCGCGGTACGAACGTAAATTAGTAGATTGCTGTAATACTTTTCGTTAGCAGGATTGAGTTTTTTACGTAAATCATTGTTACTAGAAATCAGTTCCTGTACTTCGTCAGATTTAGTCATCTTGTTCACCTTTTCTTGAAATGATTTGGTTAACTACTAACTCTAGTGACTGCCATTGGTCGGCAAATTCGGTCATCTGTTTTCTACCTTGTGTAGTTAGAGAATAATATTTCCGTGAAGGACCCTCTGAAGAAGGCTTGCGTTGACTACTTAAGTCGCCACGTTTTTCTAACTTTTGAAGTAGTGGATAAACAGTGCCACCGATTAAATCGGTAAAACCTAATTTATTTAATTTTTGGACTAACTCGTATCCGTAAATTTCACCGTCAGAAATGACGAATAAAACGCAACCTTCTAGAATGCCTTTAAGTAATTGAGAATTGTTCATGCTTATGACCTCACTAATATGTAATACATACTACTCGGTGATAACTAATATGTAAAGCATAATAGTGGAATCTTTGGTAAAATAGACCTGAAAATTGTGAAGTGGGGAAGAAATGATGGATAATGAGGAACTTTTAAAATCAGATATTATTGATCAACATGTACGGCAAGGGCTAGGACTCAGTTGGCTTAACTTTGCAGTTTTATTTTGTGCCACGATCATAGCTTGTGTGGGTTTGAATATGAATTCGACAGCTGTAGTCATTGGTGCTATGTTGATTTCACCAATTATGGACCCAATCATCGGAATGGGTTACGGCTTCGGTATTCGTGATACGAAATTAATACGAAAAGCAGCGACACTCTACCTTATTGAGTTGGTAGTTGCACTGTTGGCGGCCACAATTTATTTTTCACTGTCACCAATTAAAGATGCCAGTGACCAAATTATTGCTCGGACACAACCAGCTATTTGGGATGTTCTAGTGGCTTTCTTCGGAGGTGTCGCTGGTATTATTGGTTCCGCCAAGAAAGATCCGGGAAATATTTTACCTGGAGTAGCGATTGCGACAGCTTTGATTCCACCACTATCAACAGTGGGATATGGATTGAGTCAATTCAAATGGTCCATAGTTTTGAGTGCCGGATATCTATTTTTGATCAATACCTTTTTCATTGCTTTGGCAACGATGATTTGTACGTTAATTTTCAATCTTAGAACCAAACGGGCAACTGGTATACCTCTGAAGAATCAAATCTTAATCATTGCGGCAGCGATTATCATTACTATTCCCAGTTTGATTTCAGCTTCAACTTTGGTCAAACAAACTTACAATGAGACCCAATTGACCAGTTTTGTCGATAATGAATTGCCAGGATTGTATGTTGTGAATAAGCAAATCGCTAATGGAAAAATTAAATTAGTCGTTATTGGCAGCCATTTGAGTCACGCCGAGATAAATAGCTTGGATGATAAGTTGGGCGACTATCAGTTAGGGAGTTATAAATTACAATTTCAACAGCTATCTAAAGGGAATTACTTAAGTGTGAATGCCTTTAAAAAGTATGTTGATCAAGAAAAGAATGACAGTACGCAGAGTACAACAACTGATAACAGTGATAAGAACTTGTTGAAACTGAAGCAACAATTAACCAAGAAGTATCCAGATGATATTTCAAAAGTTTATGTCGGACAATTGGCAAGTAAAACAAAGATTAAAGAATCAATTATTCTGATTAAATTGAATAAAGATAGTGAATCAAAACAGGATGAAGTTAAGAAGTATGCAGAGAACTTAGCCGATAAGTTGGGGATTGAAGCGACGGTTCACTTTACTTTAGATTAGAAATTTAGGTACTAAAAAAGGCTTTCGATGATTTCATCGAAAGTCTTTTTAATTGCAAGACAAGATAAACATTGTACTTTACTGAATAGTGGAAACGAGCTCCACAGGCCAGATTCCTGTGCTTTGCCTGATTTCACAAACTGCCTGCTACGCAGTCAATTCGCAAAGTCCTGCAAATGCTCAGAATCTAAACGGGCCTGTCCCACTCTCTAATTGAAACGAGCTGCGCAGGGGTAACCTCCTGTGGTTTGCTACAGTATTGGAATCGCCCGTAAAGTACACGTGCAATTTCAATACTTAGGCAAATCCTCAGAGGCTGACCACCCCTGCTACGCTCTCTATGCAGCTGCTTCTGCTTCTTGTTCTTGTTTTAGTAGTCTGTTGTCGTAACGTTTGATAAATGGGAACCAAACTAGGAATGCAACAAGGGCACAGACGATTGAAAGGACAGCACCTCTCCAACTAGCAGTACCGATAAATCCACTCAAACCAACTGGTGTAGGCCATGGTTGTTGTGTAATGATCTTAGGAACTAGTTTTGATGTGAATGCGAAGTAACTGACAAGTCCTGAAACTAATGGAGCACCCAAGAATGGGATAAATAGATCAACGTTATAAACGATAGGTAAACCGAATAGTAAAGGTTCATTGATATTGAAGATAGCTGGAACAAGTTCAACTTTACCAATTTCCTTTAGTTGAGCTGATCTAGAGAAGAATGCTAACCAAATGGCAACACCTAAAGTAGCACCAGAACCACCGATGATAACAAAGGCGTTCAATGGATCACCGGCAAAGAAATTGTCGGCACCTTTAGCGTTAGCAGCCATGTTAGCCAAAATAATTGGTGTGTAGAATGAACTCATGATTGTAGCACCGTGAATACCGAACCACCATAGGAAGTGGATAAGGAAGATGATAATCAAGAATCCCCACCATGTATTTGTAATGTCACTGATAAATGAAAATGGAATGTATAATACCTTGAAAATATCTGTTCCGGCAAGAACTAGAGCTAAGTTAAGAACACTGACAACGATAGCAACACAGGCACCAGGAATCAATGAACTGAATGAGTTAGAAACACCAGCTGGAACTGATTCTGGCATCTTGATTTGCCAGTTGTGTTTAACAGTGAAACGATAAACTTGAACTGTGATCCAACCAACAACTAAACCTGTAAAAATACCTACAGCAGCAATTCTTGTGATACCACCAGTAGATACGGCGTAGCCACCACCGATAATGTTATCTGGTTTTAGAGATTGTTGAAATTGAATAACACCGTTTTTCCAAATTAATTGGGGAACGGTAATAAAGAATGCCATTAAAAACATGAATAAAGCATTTAGTGGAACTAGATTCAAATTCTCTTCTTTTTCATAAATTTTTGTATAAGAGAATGTGAATTGACCCGCGAAGATCAAAGCCAAAATACCCATTGTGGCATTATAGCCAGCTTGGAATAAGTTCGAAAAACGGCCCAAACTGTTTGCATATACAGCTGCAAATCCAGGAATTGGAAAGGCTTGGGGTAGAACATTCAAAATAAGGAAAATAGAACCAATAATGGTGAATGGAATAACACTGTAACCGGCATCCATGATGGCTCTAACAAACCTAGTAGCCGCAAATTTACCAGCAAGGTTAATCATTCGGTCCTTAAAAGAACCTGTACTCTCACTTGACATAAAAATCCCTCCTTCAAAAAGTTACATTCATTATACTAGTGCAAACGGTTTCAAATGTAAACCGGTTTTTGAAATAAATTCAACAAAAAAGTCCTCATACTCCAATTGTATCAAGATGTCAAGACTCATTCGAATCTCTTTCTAATTGAGATTGGTATACCTCTAGAGATTGAAATTTTATATGAAAAAAAACTTCCATACCGTTTTGACAGTATAGAAGTTTTACGAATGTATATTTGAATTATTCCATTTGTTGATAATATTTATAACTAGAATGGTGATTATTTTTTAGCTAATGAGGGTACAAAAAAAGCGCTAGGTGACCACACCCAACGCCTCTTTGGATACAAGATAACCGAGAATAGTTATCTATAAATGCTGTATCAAATTGAGTATAACAGAATTTTCGTAAAAAACATAGTTGTTTTCAATTGTTTCGATATTTACGTGGAGTTTGTCCGGTTTTATTTTTGAAAACTTCAGTAAAGTGACTGGCCTGTGGAAAGCCTGATTTAGTAGCGATAACGTTAATTGGCAAATCAGTTTCTTGCAACATCTTGGCGGCCTGATTCAGACGATATTCAATCAAATATTCGTAAGGAGTCATCTGTAAAGTAGTCTTAAAGCAGCGTAAACACTCGGACTTACTAACATTTGCACTTATAGCTAAACCTTCTAAAGTGATTTTTTCAGAAAAATGATTTTGAATATAATTTAAAAAAGTATGCATTCTCTGGGTGATAATCTTGTCAGCTCTTTGATGTTGAGCGGGGCGAATATTTTGAATCATTGCCAGCCAAATAGTAACTAAGGTAACCAAAACTTGGTAAGAATAGAGGGTATCTTTGTTATTTTCGAAACCAATCAATTTTTGTAACAACCGAAGGATATCTCTTTCCCATCCAACTGTAGGTTTAAGTACGTAAAAATGGAAGTTTTCATTATTGATCAAAGAACTAACCGCAGCTTGGGCGGGACTGTTGAAGTAAAATTTGAGGAAATAATCGGGGAAAATGAAGCTATGGTAATGCGAATGTGTTTCGGGAGTAATTAGGTGTGCTAAGTCTTTGCTGATAAAGAGACCTTCACCAGCATGCAAAGTTAAATTAGTTTCCCCCAAGGTGGAAAAGGTTATTTCACCGGAGGAGATATACACAAACTGTAGATCCTCATGCCAATGCATAACTTTGAAACCAGGATTAAGTGGAAAACTCTGTGCATTTTTTACATTCAAAACAAGATAGGGGAAATTACTCTTTTGATTTAAATTGATGGAATTGATTATTCTTTTACTCATAATGACACCTTTTTGACGATATTATGATACTTTTTGCCACTTTATTATCATTATAGAGCAGTCAATTCAGATACGATATTGAGTAGAAAGGAAATTATTATGCTCAATTTTACATTAGTTTTAGTCTTCTTCGGCGGTATCGTGGGCGGAATCATCTCGTCAGTTGCCGGAGGAGCATCGATTGTTTCATATCCGGTGCTGTTGATCAGTGGCGTTCCACCAATCTTTGCTAATATTACCAATCATGGAGCCCTGATCTTTGATTATTTAGGAGCAGTTGCCTCGTCAGCACAAGAATTAAAGGGACATTGGAAACAGGCATTGTTCTACGCAATATCCGCAACCGTCGGTGCCATATTCGGAACCTACCTATTATTAGCCTTTCCTTCAAGCGTTTTTGAAAAGGTAGTGCCCATCTTTTTAGTGATTTCTGGAACGATGTTTTTACTAGGAAAAAAACAGAATCGTGGTACTAAGAAGAATCTTGCAAATATCTGGGTTATCATCATTATGGCCTTAATGGGGTGTTACACAGGCTATTTTGGTGGTGCTAATGGTGTGATTGTTCTGGCTGTTTTGCAGTATCTCACCAATGAAGATTTCTTAGTGAATAATGCAATAAAGAATGTTATCTGTGGTGTAGCCAATGTCAGTGCCTTCATTATGTTTATTTTCAGATCCAAAATCTATTGGCAACAAGGAATTTTTCTAGCTGCCGGCATGTTAATTGGTGGTCTCTTGGGACCTAAAATCTTACGACATGTCTCGGTCAAAATGGTTCGTTGGATTGTTGCCATACTAGCTTTTATTCAAGCAATTTACTTTTTCATTCAGGCTTATTAAGACTTTTCGTATTCTATTACATATTTATTAACTAATTTTTTCCGATAGATATATAATTGTAGAAAATAAGTCGGGGGTCAGAAATATGGCACGCAAAGTTATTCTATTCATTACACAAACATTAGATGGCTATATTGCCAATTCTGATGGCAAGATTGACTTCTTATGGAATGATAAATTTTCAACAGGTAGTGTTGTAGACCGTGAGTATGAAAAATTATCCAAACGGGTTAATACTGTTATCATGGGTCGACATACATATAACCAAATCGTAAATGGCATGTCACCCAATGATTATCCATATGCCGGCTATGAAAATTATGTGATGACGACACATCCATTGCCAGATGAGGATAATATTCACTTTGTTAACGGTGAGGTAGCCAAATTAGTCAGCGATTTAAAAGCTAAATCGTCAAAAGGTGATATTTGGATTATCGGTGGTAGCAATGTGATAGCACCACTAGTGAATGCTGATCTAATTGATATCTATCATATAGGCATTGTGCCTATTATTTTGGGTAAGGGAATTCCACTATTCTCCGACCGAGTTATTCCTAAGGAATTGAGTTTGGAATCTGCAAAAAAAGTGAATGAGATTGTGTACGTTGAATATTCTCACTAGAAGTTAAAAGAATGTTATAAAAAATAGAGATACCGTTGTTAAGCGGTATCTCTATTTTTTTATATCTTATCAAAACAATGTTATTTTTTGATTATTAAATTATCTAAAAAAGTATAAAATAAATTTTTTGAAAGTGCTAAAACCAGAAGTATGTATATAGGGAGGGCAATTATGGATAAGAAGATTAAATATGTAGGTAGTGCTGTAGCTGCGGCATTAATGGTTGCTGGGGCTCCAATAATTGTTCCTACTTTAATTCCAACTTCTATCATCAAGGCTGCAACGACAAATAATTTAACGCCTAGTGATATGTTAGCTGCTTTTAAGAATCAATTTGATGATCGTTATTTTTCAAGTGCGAATAGTGTTTCGAAACCGCTAAACTCGTTAGCAAACGACTATGCTAATGGATATCATTATTTTGATATAAACAATCCTTATCATATTCATGATTTTGAAAATAATGATCAAATTAGAAGTCTTATGGATGCAAATAAGCAATTGCCAGCCAGTTATTTTTATAATGGAACTTACTTGTATCGTGATATGTTGGTAGCTATGACGGTAGCCGATAAGGATGGCAATAATATAGATATTTCTACTGGAGATAAACTCAAAGCCCTAAGCTTGAAAGATTCCCAATTTCCTTTAACGGCCACGATTCATGTAAGAGAAAGTAAAAATGATAGTGACGCCCCATTGACGTCAATAGCTACAGTAACAGATCCAACATTATTAGATTTTAGCTTTGCTATTAAGTTAAGTAAATTTGATATAACTACGGATACAAATCTAATTACAACTAATGTTGGAACTTTTTTAACGTCTTTACAATCAGGGAACAATAAACTAGCAATTACCGATAATTATACTGGTGATTCTAAATATGCAAATAGTTTAGCTGCTGCTGAGAAACCAATACTTGGTCAAAGCTTATTTAGGGATTTAGATAGTGCGAGAAAGTACGCGGGAGAATCAGATTTTAATCCGAGTGTTACTAATAGAGGTAACGCTTCAACGGAACAATTCAGTGATGGAAAAATTAAGTTACCGGGACAATACTATCAAACCGTTTCATATAATTTAAAAGGTGCTGATACTCCTATAAATAATATGCTTTCTAGCTCTGATACGGTTGATCCATTAACCGGATCTCATATTAGCCCTTATCAGACTTTTATTAATGGGAGTGATACGGAAGCTACTGCTGGAACGGATTATGTATTTAATCATGATGTAGGGACTATCACAGTAATCAGGAAGATTTCAGTCGGAGCTTCAATTAAAGCTAATTTGGAAACTCCACAAGTGAAGATCAATTCTTTAATAAGTGATTCTAAATTGGCAACTAATAATACGTTAAGTGATGGAGTGTCCAATGTTGATGTAAGCAATGTTGAATTTGGAGACGATTATTACACTGATCGATTATTAAAAACGAAGGCTACAAGTGATCAAATATCATCAACTAACTTTGTTAAGCCTGGAAAATATTATCGTAAAATAATTTTTACATTGAAAAATAGTAATATTGGTGATTATAGTAGTATTCCCGATAATGTGGGATATGATACAACAGCTAATACTGTAACTTACGTTCAAGAGGTTGATGTAAAAGATTCTGCTACTACAAAGTATGATAATCCACTGAATGCAAACGTTGGAGATGCAAGTACATCTGGAATTGCAAATGATACATTAACAAATGGGAGTAGTAATCTGGTACAAACAAATGGAATAAGTTTTGGTAACAATTACTATGAATATGGCGGACAGGCTAGCGCATTACAAGATGATGTTTTAAATGATAGTAGTGATTTATCGGCCACTGATGGTGTAGTAGATAGTACTGGAAAATTTGCTAAATCAGGGGATTATTTGAGAACCATTACTTATACTCTTGTTGCTAACTCTGTTGATACGAATACATTTGATACTACTAATTCTAAATATAAGTTAGGTACGGATTCTAAAGGAAACGATACGATAACTTATGTTCAAAAAGTACATGTTAGTCCACTTAGTTCAGTGAATGTTAACTATGGTTCCGTAGAGTTGATGGCTGGTGCAACTACGGACGATCCAGCATTAGCAAGTATCGACGGCGATACTTTAACATTTGGTACAGATAAAACTAATTTGATTGATACTACTAAAGGTAGTAATAAAAACGGAATTGATTTTGGTCAACAGTATTTCAAAACATTAAGTAATGGTAAGTTAAGTGATCCAGTGACTAACTTTAGTGAAGCTGGAACTTATTATCGTACAATCAAATTTTATGTAAATAAAGATGTCGATTCAATCAATTTCAATGGAACAACAGGAACTACGGATTCTAGTGACAATAGTGTCACGTTTATTCAGACCATTAATGTTGAACCAATTGAAACGGCAGTAAACTTTAATGTTCCATCTGTAAGCATTGGTGCAACAAGTACAAGTGATATTAACGCACTAAATGACACGACTACGGATACTCTAAAAACTACAGATGATGCTGCTACTTCATTAATAGATACCGCTCAAGGAAAAAATGGAATTAGTTTCGGTACAGATTATTATACTGACATGGGTCTAAAAAATAAGGCTACGAATGGATTGTCTACAGGTAGTGGGACATATTATCGTAAGATAACGTTCTATCTCAATCGAGATACGAGTGAACTTTCTTTTGACAAAACCCCTTATGATAAAACTTCAAATAGTGTAACTTTCATTCAACCCGTTTCAGTTAATGTTGCCACAGTAGTAGAAAAAATTGATACAGTTTCTTCTAGTATTGGTAGCAGTGTTAGTTCGGCTGTTTTAGGTGATAATGATTTAACCTCAAATAAGGTTTCAATTGTTGATACAACTCAAACATCCGTTGGTAATGAATACTTTACTCGTGCCGAAGATGCTGTAAAGGGTGAGAACTCCCAAGGTACATCATTTAAGAGTAGCGGAAAAGTATATCGTACAATTACCTTTACTTTAAAGAATCCAGCCAGTTATTACTCATTTGATGGAACAGAGGGAACTGATTATAAGATTGATGGTAATAAGATAACCTTCGCACAACCTATTCTTATAAATACTGCAACGGCAGTGCCAAAGCTTTCTACAGAGTCAGTTCAAAATGGAAGCTTAATTAGTGATTCAGAAAAGGCAAGTAATGATTTAACTGTAAATGGATCTTCTATTGTGGCAACTAATGGTGTCTCATATGGAACTGACTATTATAGTGTTGCCGATAATAAACCTGCAGATATTCTAAATGGACAAGGTAAGGCTGCTTCTGGGGTTACAGATGGAACAAACTTCACTAAGTCGGGCGATTACTATCGAGTAATTACATTTGCTTTAAATCAAAATGTTGATGCTAATAGTTATGCCTTTGGCGATGGTAAGTTGTCTAGTGATGGTAAGAGTGTTCAATATGTTCAAGAAGTTCGTGTTTTAGCTAACTCAACTATGGTCAATATACCTAATATCATTACGAATACTGGTGCGTTAACTACAGAATTTGATGACAAGACTGGATATGATTTGACTAGTGCAGGTAATTCAATCGTTAGTGCTATTGAATTTGGAAATTATTATGATGATGTTAAGTCCGCCGTATCAAATTCATCAACAGTTTCAACTAATGTCGATTCAACCAATCATAAATTCTTAAAGGATGATGATACACTCTATCGTGCAGTAACCTTCACATTAAAGAGTGATGCAAGTAATTATGACTTTAGTAATCTACCAAAGGATTCATATACTATATCTGGCAATAAGATTACTTTAGCCCAGAGATTTATTGTTGAAGACAATCCAGCTACAGCTAAGATTTTTACGGCTCAAGGAAAACTCAATGGTTTAGTTGCTGATTCTGAAACTTCCGGAAATAATAAGTTAACGGCAAAGGTTAATAGTGTAGATACTGATGTCTTTAACAAGATAACCTTTGGTTCAAGTTATTATTCAAGTAGTGATCTATCAGGTGATCCTGTAGATATAACTCAAGATGGTAAGTTTATTAAATCTGGTAAATATTATCGTGAAATTATATTCCACTTGAAATCAGGTGCTGTGGATGCCAATAGTTTCAAAGGTTCCGATGTATTTAATATTGGTAAAGACAAAGATGATCCGACGGTTAGCTATATTCAAGAGGTTTATGTTGTACCAAGCACTACAACAGTTAATGTAAAACACTTAAATGTGAATGTCGGTTCGTCAACAACAATTAATGAAACTGCTGATGATGGTTTAGTCGATAGTGCTAATAATTCATTGGTTGATAATTCAAATAACGATGGTATTACATTTGGTAACGTCTATTATACTGACGCTCAAGCAGCATTAGATGCATCTGCAGATAAGGAAAAGATTGCAGATGTAGGTTCTAATTTCACAACTGCAGGACAAACTTACTACCGCCGGATTACGTTTAAGTTGAATGATGATGCGGCTAATTATACGTTTACTGATTTAGTAAATGGCGTTGGTCATGTTAAGAATGGTAATGAAATAACATTTGTTCAAGCAGTTACGGTTAATAAGAGTACTGTGACAACAAGTATTTCACCTTTGAAATCTATTCAAGTTGGTATTTCAACTTTAAAAATTGAAGAAACGATTAGTGATCAACTATTAGATCAAAGTGGTAAATCAATTGTTGCACAAGATGGAATCAATAGAGGCTCCGAATATTATGGTAGTGAAGCTGATGCAATTGCTTCCGTAAATGGTACTGCTACTGCAGTTGTTAACAAAGGTGGCAATTTCAATAAACCAGGAACTTACTATCGTATAATCACCTTTACGTTATTAAATCCAGTTGATCAATATAATTTTGCCGGTACAGATGGTGTAAATTACGTAATCAGTAAAGATAAGAAGTCTATTAGCTTTATTCAGTCAGTTACTGCTTCGGCTAACCCAACTACAGTAACCATTCCAGACATTACAGTTGGTTTTGGTTCGCTTGTTTCATCTATTGAAGATGACAATACTGGAGATACTGTAATAGATAACGGTACTAAAGAGTCATTGGTTGATACTGTTAAAAATGATAGTATTTACTATAAGAGTGCGTCCGGAGCAATGAGTGAGGATAAAAATGATTTAGCTTCTATTAAAGATAAGTTTACGGAGCAAGGGGATTACTACCGTAGAGTAACTATTAATTTAAAAGATGACGTCGCAAATCATGATTTCACAGATATGATTAATGGTGAAGATCCAATCTTAGGGGATAAATCTGTGACCTATATTCAAAAGGTTACTGTTACAACCAATGCAGTTGATCAAAATATTGAAACTGTGACAGCAAAAGTTGGCGACAACTTATCTTCCGTTAGTTCAGGTACGTACGACTTAACTATAAATAATGGTAAGGACTCGATAATGACTAATGATGTGAAAATTGGCAAAGAGTATTATGGTAATAAATCTGATGCGGTTAATGGAACGAACGCTTTAGGAACAACCTTGAATAATAGTGGTACTTATTATCGTGCAATTACCTTTACATTAGAAAATAATGCTGATTCTTACACCTTCAAGGGGAAGAATGGGGTAGATTACAAGATTGATGGTAAGACCGTAACTTTGGTTCAACCAATTATTGTTGGTTCCGTTACGGTAAAAGCTTCAGTTGATCCATTGAAGATTAAAGAAAAGACTTTGACGACAGATTCCGATGTTACTGCAGATAAGGGCTATACATTGACAGGAGCTACTTTCGAAAAAGTTGGAACGGATTATTACAACTCTTTGAAGGGCGCTCTGGCTCAAGATTCAAGTGATATAGCAACGAATGCTACAAGTGGCAGTTACTTTAATCAAGGTGACTATTATCGTTTGGTATACTTCAAAGTTGGTCCTGAATTTGCTAAAGATTATTCAATAGCGGATGACAATTTGAAAGCACTTGATGATGATATCGTGGTTTATGCTCAACCAGTGACTGTTACATCTGCTACTGAAATTTCACAAGATAGTATTGCACTTGGAACAGCAAGAGTTGGCGATAATATTAGTGCGATTCAGTCAGGTACTAGTCAATTACTTGATAGTAATGGTAAATCAATTAGTCAATCAGTTTCATATGGTACAGATTATTATGACAGTTCTAGGGATGTCTTTACCAACGGAGCTAAGACAACTGCTAATATTGACGGTAATGGTAACTTTACAAAGGCTGGCACATATTATCGTGAGATTACATTTAAGGTAACTGAAAAGGATATTGATGCTAATAACTTTAGTGACGATGCACATATCGTTAAGAACGGTGATAATAGTACAGTTTCATTTGTTCAAACTATAGGTGTATCAGCAGGTACAGCTCAAATCAATGTAAATCCAATATCAGTTAATGTTGGAACACCAGTTGATTCGATTAAGAATACAGATACTTTGACTGACAAGGCTAATAATTCTCTTGGAACAGCCACTTTGGATAATAGTAGATTCTATGATAATGCTAAGGATGCTTTGGATGGTAGTAATGTAGATACTAATGCAACAACTAATGATCTTTTCAACAAGGGAACTTACTATCGTTTGGTAACATTTAAGACGGCTTCTGATTTTGCCAAGAATTACACCTTGAATAATCCAAATGTCAAAGTAAATGCTGATGGTTCAGTTATTTATGCTCAAAGAATTGATGTAATCGCTAGTGGTGTGGTTAAGTACAAGTTCGGTGTCGTCAATGCCAATGTTGGTGATTCAATAAATAACATGACTAAACCAACAGGTGAATTGCGTGATAACTCAAATAATGTGATTGCTGCAACTGTGACGGCCGGAACCACATATTATGACAATGCTGATGACGTTTTCTCAACTACTGGAGAGGCGACAGAAGGTGTTAATGCTAACGGTCAATTTACAAAATCGGGAACATATTATCGTGAGATTAGTTTCAAACTAAATAATGCGGCAGATGTTAAGAATTATGATTTTGGTACTGATGCCCATATTTCTGGTGATACAGTTTCTTACGTTCAAACAGTGGTAGTTGGTGAAGATACAGCAACTATTACGGTTGGACCATTGAACATTAAGACCGGCACAAGAACGAATGATTCGTCAGTTACAAGTACCGATGGCTATGTCTTAACTGACGCAGATGGTAATTATACTGATCCAACTTTAGGCGAGACATATTACAAGTCTGTAAAGGGTGCTTTGGATAAGTCAAATGGTGATGAAGTTGATGCATCCGCAACGACTAATGGTGCCTTTAATAAAGGTACATATTATCGTCGAGTTGTATTTAGAGCTGGCTCTGATTTTGCTGATAAGTTCCAATTGACTAATTCAAATGTTAAAGTTGATTCTGATGGTTGGGTAATCTATGCTCAACAAATCAATGTTAAAGATAGTGTTGTTTCAAAACATACCATTGAAGATGCTAAAGCTAACGTAGGTGATTCAGTTACTGCTGTAACTTCAACTGGCGATGCTTTGATGGATGCATCTGGTAATAAACTTGATGCAACTGTTTCATATGGAACGGACTATTACGATAATTATGATGATGTCTTTATACCAAATGCTGCCAAGACGAAGGATATTGCTAATGGTGCCTTTACTAAGACTGGTACATACTATCGTGTAATCAACTTCAAGGTTAGTCCTGAAGCTATTGCACAAAATGATTTCGGTAGTGAAGCCCATATTTCTGGCAACACTGTATCCTTTGTTCAAGCTGTTACGGTCACGAAGAATGAAGCTAATATCAATTCTTCAGTTAGCGAGTTGGATCTAAGCGTTAATGCTGAAAAAGATAATCCGGCTTTGATCAATACTAAGGAATACTTCTTGAAAGATGCTGCTGGTAATTCCTTAGTTGATAAGACTAAAGGCACATACGGCGTGGAGCTTGGTCAAGTCTTCTATACTGACAGTAGTTTGACTCAAAAGACTGCTGATGCTAGTGGTGCTAGAATTTCTAAGGCCGGAACTTATTACCGTACTGTGAAGTTCTATCTAACTAATGGCGCTACTGATGCCAATCAATTCGAGAGTATTGGTGGAACTTATGATGCAAATGATAAAAGTGTAACATTTGTTCAAATGGTTAAGGCTTCGGCTAACCCAGCTATTGCCAAAATCAATAATGTGACGGTAGATAACGGTACTTCAATGACTGATAAAGTCTTACAGAATACTGATGATGTCTACATTGTTGATAAGAATGGCGACTCAATTGTTGCTGACGGCGGTATTAGTTTTGGTACGACTCTTTATGATGATCAAGGTAGACCAGTAACTAATTTGAAGACTGCTGGTACTTATAGCCAAGTAATCACGGTTAAGTTGGCAAATGATGTCAGTGCTTATACCTTTGGTGAAGGTTATAAGGTTGATCCAACCAATAACACGGTATCTTATGTCCGTACAGTAACTGTTAAGGCTGCAAGTTCTACTGGTGGCAACACAGGTGGCAGTACTGGTGGTAACAGTGGTTCTTCAACTGGTGGTGAATCTGATGAAGATGATGATTGGAATTACTCACCAATCCAAGGTGTAGTAACAACTAAGACTAATCATCCATTCTACACACTGAACAATCAAGATAATGACAAGATTCCTAATCGTGTATTAGGTAAGGATTCATCTTGGAAGACTGATCAAATTCGTGTCAATAAAGCTGGAGTTACACAATACCGTGTTGCAACTGGCGAATGGATTTACGCCGACGATGTAGTGCTTAACCAAAATAGCTCTGAAGATGGCGATTGGACTTATACTCCGGTTCAAGGTGTAGTAACAACTAAGACTGATCAAAAGAAATATCAATTGAATAATCATGAAAATGAGACTATTGCAAATCGTGATTTGAAGGAAGACTCTTCATGGAAGACTGATCTTTATCGGACTAACAAAGAGGGCGTAAAACAATATCGTGTCGCAACCGGTGAATGGATCGATGCTGATGACGTTAACTTCAATCAAGACAAAGAAGACTTTTGGACATACACATCTGTAAGTGGTGTTGTTAAGACAAAAGATGGTCAAACTGAATATCAATTGAATGATCAAGAAAACAAAGCTATTGCTCATCGTGATTTGAAAGAAGACTCTTCATGGAAGACGGATCTCTACCGTACAAATGAAGCAGGTGTTAAACAATATCGAGTTGCAACTGGCGAATGGATTGATGCTGGCGATGTTGATTTTATAAATAATAATAAAGATGACGAAGGTTGGATTTACACTTCAATTAGTGGAATCGTCACAACTAAGTCTAGTCAAGCAAATTACCAATTGAACAACCAAAATAATTCCGCCATTGCTGGTCGTGAATTGGTTAAAGATTCATCTTGGAAGACCGATCAATATCGGACTAACCGAGAAGGAGTCAAACAATATCGTGTCGCAACGGGTGAATGGGTCGATGCTAACGATGTTGTCTATGAAGATGCAATTGATACTGGTATTTTCAGGGATGGACGTAAAGTTAGTGGAATCATTAATCTAGATAGAACGAATATTTTCTATGATCTCTATTCTAGAGAAAATGAAATTATAGAAGACTATTCTCTAGGTGAAGAAACATCTTGGAAGACTGATTATAAAGCTCAAGATGTCAACGGTGATACTTATTATCATGTTGGCGACAATGAGTGGATCAAGGCTGAAAAGGGTGTTCACTTCAATAATTACGCTTGGTATTAAAATAAAAGAATGGAATCATCAGATTTAATCTGTTGGTTCCATTTTTTTATAGAATTATGGTGTTTATCTAAGAGAAAGATAACAAAGTACTTGCTATAAAACGCGTTCGAGGGTCTACATTATAGATGAATTCAGAAAGGAAAGTGACAAAGATGTTTGCATATGTACAAATTTTTAATGGTAAGAATAATGTTTCGTATGGTTATGTTGATCTTTCTTTTTCAAAGAACGTGTTGTCCGTTTCAGTTTTGAAGGGGAATCTGCGTGAGCATGATATTAAGATTCTCGTATCTGAAATTAGTGATATTTCGTCAGGTAAGTATCAGAGTTGGAATCAGATGAGTTTTATGTATCAAGGTTTGAAGTATGTCTTCATTTACAGTGGTTATGGTGGCTACAATTATTTGGAAGATCATCTTATGACTGAAATGATAGAGTAAAAAAATCAGTGTAGTTTCCATCTTTTTTGATGGATGCTGCACTGGTTTTTTGTTTTTTTAATAACCATGGTTCTATGCAATATAGTGGAGACGAGCTACACAAGGGCAACTCCTTCCGGTTAAGTCAACTTTCTCTGCCGGCGCTTCGCTACCGACTGAGAAAGTAGTTTTAATCCTCGGGAGCTGACCGCCCTTGTTTCGCTCTCTGATTTTATGCTCGGTGCCAAGCGGCGTAGCCGATTGTTGGGAAGATTCCTATTAATCGGTTGATTTGTTCGCGGTCGAATTTGAATTCGATGGCTGGTAATAACGCGTTGACTGCATCTTGAGCTTGGTCACTTACTTCGGTTACTCCAATCAAATGACCGTCTTTATCATGGATTTGCTTACTTTCAGCGATTGGTTCTTTGTCAACTTGGTAGTACCAGTAGTTGGCTAGGTCGTTTGTACTGATTTCGTAACCTTTCTTTTGGGCTTCATCAACTGAAATTCCGGCTTGAGCAATGCGTGGTGATGTGAAGACAACTGATGGGATAACGGGATACTTGATGGCATCGGTTGTTTGTCCGGAAAATAGTTTCATTAGATATTTGGATTCGAAGTAGGCGGCTGGTGTGACTTTTGGTAGGTCATTGGAAACAACGTCTCCGGCAGCATAAATGTTATCTACATTTGTTTGCAGATGGTCGTTTACGAAGACTCCGGTTTTATCGAATTCAACGCCAATTTTGTCGAGCCCTAATTCATCTAAGTTAGGAATACGGCCAGTTGCGTCTAAGATCCAATCAGTATCGAGGGTTTGATTATCACCATAAGTTACTTGATAACCTTTGTCGGTTTTGGTGAAGGCTTGAACGTTGGAATTTTCGATGAATTTAACACCACGTTCTTTTAAGTCGTTAACCACTTTTTCAACGTAAGGTTGATAGAATTTTCTTAATACTTTATCTGAATGGAGCATAACGGTAATGTCAGCACCAGCTTCGTTGGCGATGGTAGCGAACTCCATCCCGATATAGCCAGACCCCACAATTGTAATTTTCTCAGGTAAAGTCTTGAGGTTTAAAAAGTCTTCGCTGTCGTGAGCTAATTCAGTGCCGGGAATATCTAGACGATGCGGTCTGAGGCCAGTTGCGATAACGATTTTTTCAGCTGTAACTTCAGTTTTTCCATCAACAATTACAGTATGATTATCTTTGAATTGAGCGTGGCCGTGAATAATTGTAGCGCCAGCACTTTCCAAACGGTCGGTTAATCCTTGAGGTAACACATCGATAATTTCTTGTTTATGTTCAATGTTTTTAGTCCAATCAATCTTTAAATCACCTTTGAGGATACCATTCATCCGTTGAGCTTCACGGGTCATTTTGACAGGTTCGTCAATTGTGATTTTGGCGTTACAGCCACGGTTAGGGCAAGTTCCACCGACAAGTCCGCTTTCAATAACACCAACAGAAACCCCGGTCTTTGCTAAAGGAGCGCCACCATCGAAAGTTGCGTGACCAGCACCAATATAGAGCACATCATAATCGAATTTTTTTGACATTAAAGTATCCCTCCAAAAATTATTTTATACCTCCAATTTAAAACATTTCGTATATCATGACAATTAATATGGTAGCCGTCTACGAAATTTCTTTGGCAGAAGTAGTGAGGTAGGACTAGAATAATCAAAAAGGAGAATCAGAAAATGGATGTTGAAATAAAACGTGATGGTCTAACTTTACGAGGGACACTAGTCAAACCACAAACTGAGGAATTCAATTTAGTAGTTTTGATGCATGGTTTTACTTCCAATCGTGGCGTCGATCCAGATCAACTACTTTATCAATTGGCACAACGTTTTGAATCTGAGGGTATGGCTACCTTGCGTTTTGACTTTAATGGTCACGGCCAAAGCGATGGTCGTTTTCAAGATATGACTGTTTTGAATGAAATCAGTGATGGTAAAGCCATTTTGGATTACGCTTGCAGTATTAAGGGTGTTAAGAAGTTATATCTTTTGGGACATTCTCAAGGTGGAGTAGTTGCTAGTATGATTGCCGGTTACTATCATGACAAAATCGATAAATTGGCGCTTCTAGCACCAGCTGCAACTTTAAGAGATGATGCTTTGAAAGGCAACACACAAGGTTATACGTATGATCCGCAAAATATTCCAGATACTTTGCCAATCAAAAAAGGTTTAACATTAGGTGGTTTTTATCTTCGAACGGCCCAAACTTTACCGATTTATGACGTTGCTAAAGAGTATCAAGGTCCAGTTTGTTTGTTGCACGGTTTGAAAGATACCGTGGTTGATAAGATTGCTTCAACTAGATACGATGACGTTTATCAAAATGATCAGTTACATTTATTAGATGATGCCGATCATGGATTTTCCATTGGAAATTCTCGTCAAGAAGCCTTGAATATAACGACGAGATTCTTTCTAGAGAGAGCGGAACAAGGGCGGTTAGCTCCCGAGGATTAAGACCACTTTCTCAGTCGGTAGCGAAGCGCCGGCACAGGAATCTGGCTTGTGTAGCTCGTTTCCACTATAAAACAATTTATAAGTACAAAAAAACTCAGTGTAGGCCATCAATATGGTTAATACACTGAGTTTTTTAGTCTTTAAATTTTAAGATATTCTCAACGGGTTCACGTTTTGATTGGTAAGTGTTGATTGTGGCATCTTTAGGATAATCAATAGAAATACCAATAACCAAAGTTTCGTCGTCAGGAATTTCCATTGCCTGGCGGATAACGTCTGGAAAACGCACGCTGGTGTACGTTGGAATTGTATCTAGTCCCTTATCTTTAGATGCTAACATCAAAGTCTGGGCAAATGAACCAGCATCGAAGACGGACCATAGTGAGGAACCTTTAGGAATCGTAAGAAAAATTATTGCAGGTGAATGATAAAGATTAGTGCTGGCACCACTCATTTTTTCGTGAGCTTCATCAAAGTTTTCAAAGTGGTGGACGATTTCATGACGCCACTGTTTCATATTGATTTGAGTCTCAGAACTCCAGTCATCACGGTGCATGACTGGGAAGTCAGGATTACCTTTTTCGGAATTTCTTTGGACGTAAGTATCCTTAATATTTTGGAGAGTTTTACCTGTAGCAACGTAAACTTTCCAAGGCTGGGAATTAACCCAAGAAGGGGCACGTTGGGCTAGTTTAATAAGCTCTGTTAAGTCTTTTTGAGTGACTGGTTGATCTTTGAAATCTCGAACCGAGTGACGCTTAGTAACGACATCTGTAAAATCCATATTCTTCTCCATTTCTTTTAAGTATTACTAAAAGCTATAGTAATCCATTATTAATAAGTATTTAACATTATAATAGTCAATCCGTATAATGAAATCAATCAATGAGTTAGGAAATGAGGTAGTCGTTTGGAATCAAAATTAAACTTAGATACGCCAGCATATGATGAGATTCAGAAAAATATCGATGTAAATCAAAAATTAGTTCAAGAATTGAATACTGGTGCGCATGATATTGATGAAGTTCGCAAAGTAGTCAGTCAAATCATTGATGAGAAGGTTGATCCATCGACTGAAATCCGTTTACCTTTTTACACTGATTATGGACGTAACTTGCACTTAGGTAAGAACGTCTTCATTAATGCCGGTGTAACTTTCACTGATTTAGGTGGAATTTATATTGGAAATAGAGTTTTGATTGGACCTAATGTGACGATTGTTTCAGTTAATCATCAGATTGATCCTAGTCAAAGACGACATTTAGATTTAAAACCAGTTTATATTCACGATAACGCTTGGTTGGGCGCGAATGTCACTGTCACGCCGGGAACAGTTATTGGTGAAAATGCAATTGTAGGTGCTGGGGCTGTGGTAACGAAAGATGTTCCCGCTAATACGATTGTGGCTGGAGTACCAGCTAAAATTATTAGAAGAATTGAGGTAGAAAATTAATGAGTTTAAAAGATAAAGTTGTTGTAATTATGGGAGCTTCTAGTGGTATCGGTGCCGCTACTGCAAAACTTTTGGCTAGTGAGGGTGCTAAAGTAACCATCGCCGCCAGAAGAATGAATCGTTTGGAAGAAATTAAAAAAGATAATCCTGATGGTGATATTTTAGCAGTAGAAGCTGATGTTACTAAAGCTGATGAGGTTCAAAATGTTATTGATAAAACTGTAGCTGAATATGGTCGTGTTGATGCTTTGTTCAATAATGCAGGAATCATGCCAGTTAATAACTTGGACCAAATTGCTCGTGATGAATGGCAAAATATGATGGACATCAATGTTAAAGGCGTTCTAAATGGTATTGCAGCAGCTCTACCAATTATGAAAAAGCAAAAGAGTGGTCATGTGATCACCACTTCATCAGTTTTAGGCTATGAAGTTTTACCCGGCTATGCAGCTTATTCAGGTACTAAGTATGCCGTTCGTGCAATTATGGAAGGACTCCGCCAAGAGGAACATCAGAATAATATCAAGACAACAATTATTGCCCCAGGTTCTGTTAAGACTGAACTTTTCGATTCGATCAACAATGACGAAGTACGTAATGGTTTGAAAGAAGCTATGAAGCAACCTGGTTCAGAAATAATGGCTCTTCGACCAGAAGAAATCGCCCAAGCGGTTGCTTTTGTAATTGATACCCCAGCTAATATGGCCGTAAATGAAATGGTAATTCGTCCTACAGGACAAGAGGTATAAACAAACTTATAATAGAAACGGTTACAAACAAGGAGGATTTTATGACAGTTTTTGATGAAACATTTACGATGAATAATGGTGTGAAGATTCCTAAATTAGCCTTAGGTGTTTGGGAAATTCCTGACGATCAAACAGCTGATGCTGTAAAGAATGCGGTTAAGATTGGCTACAGACATATTGATACTGCTCAAGCATATGGTAATGAACGTGGTGTCGGTGAAGGTGTTCGTAATGCTGGAATACCTCGTGATCAACTTTTCGTTAATTCAAAAGTTGCGGCTGAAATCAAGAATTACGATGAAGCTAAACAATCAATCGATGAAACTTTGAATAAGATGGGCTTAGATTACTTGGATATGATGATTATTCATAATCCACAACCTTGGAAAGAAGTTAACCAAGGCAACGACCGTCACTTTGAGGGCAATTTGGAAACATGGCGTGCAATGGAAGACGCTGTTAAAGCCGGTAAGTTAAAGACAATTGGTGTTTCAAGTTTCCAAAAAGAAGACTTGAATAATTTGATTAAGAATAGTGATACTAAACCTGCCGTCAACCAAGTTCAAATCCATATTGGTGATACACCAACTGATATTATCAAGTATTCACAGGATAACGGGATTGTTGTTGAAGCATTCTCACCAATTGCTCACGGTGCCGCAATGAATAATGATCTTATCAAGAAGATGGCTGCTAAATACAACGTCAGCGTGCCACAATTGTGCATTCGTTACGATTGGCAATTAAACGTAGTTGTTTTACCTAAGACAGCTAACCCAGATCACATGAAGTCAAACGCTGATATCGACTTTGAAATTTCTGATGAAGACATGGAGACTTTGGCAAAACTTGACCAAATGGAATATGGTGATGCTAGTGTATTCCCAGTCTTTGGTGGGAAACTATAAGGTATAAAAAACGTTTATATTAACTCATGTATATAAGAAGTAAAGTGCCTAATGATTGTTAGAAGAGAAATCTAATAATTATGAGGCACTTTTTTTGATATTTTTTCTAGTACAGTTAATTTTCACATATCTTAAAAATAGTTAATAATCAAAATCACTATTTTTCTATATTGGAATCACAATTATAGTGGTTTAAAAATAATAACTTTTGTTTATATTTCAATCGATAATGAAGAAAAAGCATAAAAAAATAAAATGATTTCAAAAAAATGGTGCATTCAACCCCAAATTAATTCAAAACATTATTTGCTTTATAGAATTAAATCATTTTAAATGTATAAGTTTATCGAAATATTGGTTATATTTTTTTTGATAGTGCTAAAATTTAAGGTATTAAGCTAATTAATTGCTCGTCGAAAATCGGAGGGGATTTTATGATGAAAAAAAAGAATATTAAATATATAGGTAGCGCTGTTGCAGTCGCACTGCTTGCCGCCGGTTCTCCAATTATTATTAATCAAGTAATTCCAACAATTGTCGTTAAGGCGGCTGGAGAAATTCTTCCTCCAGATAAAGCACCTGCATCGGCAAAGGATATGTTGACAAATTTTAGGAACCAATTCGATGATAGATATATTTCAAGTACAGATAGTTTGGTAGCTGCTTTACAAAATATGATAAACACAGATAAGGGAACTAGTTTCTTTTACTTTAATCCCCAAAATCCACAGTATCTTTATGATATCCAAAATAATAAAGGTATAAGTGGATTAAAAGATCGAGATAAAGTTACGGAATTAGGCACGTCACCTGGATATTTTGGGACATCTGATAGTTGGGATTTAACAGACTATTATTATCGTGATATTAAGGGCTATTTATCAATTACTGTCGATGGTAAAAACTCCCCAGAAACACTTACTCATCTTGGTACGAATTCTAATGATTCCAATGATCCTGATAGTCTTGCACAATTGGCATATGAAATTAAAAATAAAAATATTAAGTTGCCTATAACTGTTGGGGTTCACTTAGTTCAGAGTAAAGATTCTAAAGATGGTTATGGGACAACTTATCCACAAGGTTCTTTGTATGGTGTAAGTAGTGATTTAACAGATTTTTCTTTCAAAGTATACTCAAGTAGATTTGATATAACTAAAGATACTAATCAAGTGTCGGTATCGCATGGTACATCTATTTCGGATCAGAATAGTCCATTACAGAGTGGAAATGATTCACTTTCTGTAACTGATAATTTTTCTAATTTAACTAGTGATTCTGAAGATATGGGCAGAAAAGCTATTTACGGAAAACATCTCTTTAATTCAGCTAGTGCTGCTTTAGGGTATGCTCAAAGTAATACCTTTGATCCAAATGATTCTACGAGCAAAGTAGAGGGCACTGTAGATAAAGATGGCAAAGCTGTTACGGGTGGACCATATTATCAAACTGTTTCTTTTAAGTTGGATAATGGAAAAGATAAAGCCATTGAATATATGTTAAGTGGTGCAGATGATGATTTAACAGGTACTGTAATTCAACCATATGAAACATATATCAATGGCAGTGATACTCAGGCTACAGATGGTAAGAATGGTGATTATGTCTTCAACAGGGAAAAGAATTCAAGCGATAAAGTTATCGGAATGTTGACTATCGTTCGACCAGTTGTTGTTGAGGGTACTATTGGTTCTGATTTAACTACCCCCCAAGTTACTGTAGGTTCTTCAGCTTCTCCGACAGATAATTCTATTTTGTCAGATACATCTGATGATAAATTAAAGGATGAATCTGGAAATGAATTTGCTACTAGTGGAATTGAGTTTGGTACAACTTATTATAAAGATATCAAAACATCAGATGCAGATGTGGCAACGGATGTAGTTGATAATGGGAAATTTGCAAAGACCGGAACATACTATCGTAGAGTAACCTTTACCCTAGCCAATGGAAGTACAAATTCTCTTAAATTCTCAGGTAATAATTACGTTGGTACTACTGATACCACTGTTACATTTTCACAGCCGGTTACAGTTCAAAATGGTGTTTCAGCTAATATTGACAGTCCAAGTTCGGCGGTCGGTAATCCAGTATCAGATACTACCAGTGACGTTTCAGGTGATACATTAAGCAACGGAACTGATGAGGCATTAATTGATCATTCTCAAGGTAATAACGGAATCAGTTTTGGAACTGATTATTATGTTGATAACGGGGACAGCACTTATAGTGACATTCTAAATGGTAAGGCAACTGCTAAACCTGGAGTTGTTGATGCCAACAATAAATTTGCTAAAGATGGTGATTATCTACGTACGATTACCTTCTACTTAGTCAAGGGTACAATTGATACCAATAATTTTGAAGCCAGTGGTCAAACATATAGTAAGGATACAACTAATAACACTGTAACTTACATTCAAAAGGTTCACATAGCAACTAGTGCAACTGTCACACTTCCAGCTACAACAGTTAGTTCGGGTAGAACACTTATGGGTAAGAACTGGTCACCAGATAAAACATCAGCAAACCTGCCAATTGACCAACCAACCGTAACAGACAGTGCAGGAAAGAACCTTGTTAATGGTATTGTGTACGGAACTAATTGGACTGACAGTAAGGAAGAGGCTTTGAAAAATGTTGCTGCTGCTGACTCTTCCCACGCTTATAAATCTGTTAAGCGCTTATTTGGATTAGATGGTGATGTAATTTATCATACTGTTACTATTACCTTAATTGATGGAACTAGTATAAAGGATGAAATTAATTTTGAACCGAGTGGTCTAGTGGAAGGTGAAGACTATACTATTAATGGTGACACAATTACCTATGCTCAAAAGGGCACCTTCACTTCTGTTACGCCAGAAGTAAACATCGATGAAGAGAATGTTAATTTTGGCTCGAAGCTTACGGATATTGAGATGTCAACTCCTCCTATAGAAGATTCAGGAGTATCTATCTATATCCATCCATATGGTTTCGCTGGAACGAAACCTTACAATAATAATAGCGACGATGAGAATGCTAGATCTGTTGAGTACTCAAATATTTTTTATGATGATATTAATCATGAAAACGTGGACTCTGGAGTGGTAATCAATGGTGTTTTTGCTAAAACAGGATCCTTCTATCGTAAAGTAACCATTCCGCTGTTAGACGGTTGGGTTAACGGTTTTGATTATAGTACTGATAAAAATTTTGTTAGTGTTGATAAAAAAAATAATACAGTTACTTATTTTCAAAAAGTCAATGTAACAGCTCCAGATGTAACATCTAATATAACTACAGCCACTGCTAGTGTTGGCGAAACTGCAGATAATGTATCAGATAATGGGACAACGGATATAACGACAGAAACAACATTAGATGATGGAACGACTCAAACAAGTTCAATCATTGATGCGACAAAAACTAGTTATGGAAATCAATACTTCACTAGTGAGGCTGATGCTTTGAGCAAAACTGATGGTACAGAAGGGCCATTTACAACTGCATCTACCACTGATCCATATTATCGTCGCGTAACACTTACATTAGCTAGCGGCAAATTGAGTGATTATGAGATAAATGGAACAAGCGGTACAGATTACATTGATAATGGTGATGGCACGGTCACATTTGCTCAACCAGTTACTGTAGGTACTGCTGAAGTTACTCCAACACTTAAAGGAGATGTAACAGTTACTTCTGGTGAAGATATTTCTTCAGAGCAAGGTAACGAAACTAATACGATTACCGGAGTTGATGGTACTTCACTCGTCGATAAGGTTACATTCGGAGATTATTACCGAGCCGATAATGACGATGAAGCTGTAGTTTTGGCAGACATCTTAAGTGGTAATAATACTAATACGACAACTGATCCAGTAAATGGAACAGTTTATGGTAAAGCTGGAGATTACTATCGTACAGTTGTTCTTCACTTGAAGAAAGGTGCCCTAGATTCTTATACAATCAATGGTGCTACAGATGCCCAAATTAATAAGAATGATAATACAGTAACTTATCTCCAAAAGGTCACTGTAACAGTCCCAAAAGTAACATCTAAAATAACAGGAGCTACTGCTAAGGTTGGCGAAACTGCAGATAATGTATCAGATAATGGGACAACAGATATAACGTTAAATGATGGAACAGGTTCAATCATTGATAAAACTGCCTATGGAGATCAATACTTCACCAGTGCAACTAATGCTTTGAACAATATCGATGGAACAACGGGTGCATTCACAACAGTAACTACATCAGATAAACCATATTATCGTCGAGTAACACTAACATTAGCCAATGGTAAATTGTTGAGTGATTATGCAATCAACGGAATAAGCGGAACAGATTACATTGATAATGGCGATGGGACAGTCACATTTGCTCAACCAGTTACCGTGGGAGCCGCCGAGGTTACTCCAACACTTAAAGAAGACGTAACAGTTACTTCTGGTGAAGACATTTCCTCAGAACAAGGTGGAGAAACTAATACGATTACCGGTGTTAATGGCACTTCACTCGTAGATAAGGTTACATTCGGAGATTATTACCCAGCCGATAATACTGATGAAACTGTGGCATTGACTGATATTCTAGATGGAAAGATCAGTGCAACAACTGATCCAGTAAATGGAGCAGTTTATGGTAAAGCTGGAATTTACTATCGTACAATTATTCTTCATTTGACGGAAGGTGCCTTGAATTCTTATACAATCAAAGGTGCTACAGATGCTCAAATTGATAAGGATGCTAATACGGTAACTTATCTTCAAAAGGTTACGGTAGAAGCTGCCGAATTTACTCCAACTCTAAATGGAGATGTAACAGTTACTTCTGGTGAAGACATTTTCTCAGAACAAGGTGGAGAAACTAATACGATTGTTAAGAATAATTCAATCGTGGATAGTGTCACATTTGGAAGTTATTACCCAGCTGATAATACCGATGAGGCTGCGGCTTTAGCAGATATTCTAGGTGGAAAGACTAGTGCAACAACTGATCCAGTAAATGGAACAGTTTATGGCAAAGCGGGAACTTATTATCGTACAGTTGTTCTTCACTTGAAGAAAGATGCCTTAGACTCTTATACAATCAAGGGTGCTACAGATGCTCAAATTAATAAGAATGATAATACAGTAACTTATCTTCAAAAGGTCAATGTAATAGCTCCATCTGTAACGTCTAATATAACTGGAGCCATTGCTAAAGTTGGTGAAACTGCAGATAAAGTAACCGATGATGGAACGGCAGATATAACATTAAATGATGGAAGTTCAATTATTGATTCAACAAAAACAAGCTATGGAGATCAATACTTCACTAGTGCAACTAATGCTTTGAACAATATTGATGGAACAGCGGGTGCATTCACAACAATAACCGCATTAAATAAACCATACTATCGTCTCATAACAGTTACATTAGCCAATGGTAAATTGTTGAGTGATTATGCAATCAATGGAATAAGCGGAAAAGATTACATTGATAATGGCGATGGGACAGTAACATTTGCTCAACCGGTTACTGTAGATGCCGCTGAAGTTTCTCTAACTCTTAACGGTAATGACGATGTTACGGTTACCTCTGGTACCGATATTGCTTCAGAACAGGGTAACGAAAACAAAAAGATTATTAATGGCAATTCAATCGTAGATAACGTCACATTTGGAAGTTATTACCCAGCTGATAATACCGATGAGGCTGCGGCTTTAGCAGATATTCTAGGTGGAAAGACTAGTGCAACAACTGATCCAGTAAATGGAACAGTTTATGGCAAAGCGGGAACTTACTATAGTACAGTTATTCTTCATTTGACGGAAGGTGCCTTGAATTCTTATACGATCAAGGGTGCTACAGATGCTCAAATTAATAAAAATGATAATACAGTAACTTATCTTCAAAAGGTCAATGTAATAGCTCCATCTGTAACATCTAATATAACTGGAGCCAATGCTAAGGTTGGCGATTCCGTAAATAAATTAACAGATAATGGAACAGCAGATATAACATTAGATGACGGAAATTCAATAATTGATTCAACGAAAACAAGTTATGGAAACCAATACTATACTAGTGCAACTAATGCTTTGAAGAATATCGATGGAACAACGGGTGCATTCACAACAGTAACAACATCAGATAAACCATATTATCGTCTCGTAACACTAACGTTAGCCGATGGTAAATCATTAAGTGATTATGCAATCAACGGAACAAGTGGAAAAGATTACATTAATAATGGTAATGGGACAGTAACGTTTGCCCAAGAAGTAACCGTAACAGCTCCAACAGTAACGGTTCCGTCAGTAACGTCTAATATAACTGGAGCCAATGCTAAGGTTGGCGATTCCGTAAATAAATTAACAGATAATGGAACAGCAGATATAACATTAGATGACGGAAATTCAATCATTGATTCAACAAAAACAAGCTATGGAGATCAATACTTCACTAGTGCAATTAATGCTTTGAACAATATCGATGGAATTACGGGTTCATTTACAACCGCATCCGTATATTATCGTCTCGTAACACTAACATTATCTGATGGTAAATCATTGAGTGATTATGCAATCAATGGAACAAGTGGAAAAGATTATATTGATAATGGTGATGGGACAGTAACATTTGCCCAACAAGTGACTGTAAGTAAAGCAACAACTAATTCCATAGCAGCAACGGTTAATACCGATACAGTAACTTCCACAGTTGGTAGTTTGGTATCAACATTACCAGCAACTAACAAGAACTACACTTTGACCACCGCTGACGGAAAGACCATCGAAACTAAAGCAAGTGCAGGTACAACTGTATATAGGAATCAACAACTAAGTGATCTTGTAAAAGATTCAAGCTTTGATACGGCTGGAACATACTACCGTGTCATTACATTCAAAGTTGTCAACGATAATGATCAATATACGTTCACTGATCCAAATGTTATCTCTAATAAAGATGGAATAATTACTTATATTCAGGCAATTAATGTAACAGCTCCAGAGGTAACTGTGGCAACAGTTAATGTTGATAAAGTAACCTCTACAGTTGGTAGTTTGGTATCAACATTACCAGCAACTAACGAGAAATATACTCTAAAGACTACTGATGGAAAGACCATCAAAACTGAAGCAAGTGCAGGTACAACTGTATATAAGAATTATGATGCCGGAAAGCTTAGTGATCCTATAACAAGTTTTGACACAGTTGGAACATACTATCGTGTTATTACATTCAAGGCTGCTGACGCTGATAGATATTCGTTCGTTGATCCAAATGTTATCTCCAATAAAGATGGAGTAATCACTTATGTTCAACCAATTTCAGTCGGACAAGAAAGTGGAACTAAGGTAAGCCAAGCTGTTACTGATACTAAGAATGTTAAAGTTGATGTTAATGGTGAAGATTCGAGTTTGAGTTCTAAGGTCGGCTATTCATTAACTGATGCTGACGGAAATAGTTTGATTGATGCTCCAACTGCTGTTGCCGGCATTAGCTTTAGTCCTGAATACTATATTATGAAAGATAATACCTTAACACCGGCTGATTCTAGCGATGCCCATGACTATACAATCGCTAAAAAGGGTACTTATTACCGTAAGGTTATCTTCAAAGTTTCAGCTAATACAATTGCTAACTATGACTTTAGCGCCATTAAGGGAGAAGTTAATAAGACTGATAGTACGGTTAGTTTCCTTCAAAGAATTGATGCTTCAACTAATCCTGCTACGGCAACTATTGTCAGTCCAAGTGTTAGTTACAATACTTCATCTGATGCAGCTAGTTTGAAAGATCCAACTGGAGTAACTTTGCAAGATGACAAGGGAAATGCTATTAATTCTGGCAATCCAACCTTTAGTGGTATTTTCAGTACCAAGCAAAATGCTCAGAATGCTACATCTGATGATGGTAATGTTACTGGTGATTTGAGAGAAGGATCTTACTATCAAAGAGTTACTTTCCCATTGGCTGAAAATGATAATAATGCTTATGATTTTGGTGATGGAATAGTTTCTCAAGACGGTAAGTCAGTAACTTATATCCGTGAAATTACTGTTAAACCAAATACAAATACTGGTGGTAACACAGGTAACAACACTGGCAGCAATACCGGAAATAACAATAATACTACCGGTACAGGTGATGAAGATGACTGGACCTACTACTATGATAATTATGGTGTGGTCACAACTAAGACTGATCAGGATTCATATCAATTGAATAACCGTGCTAACGAAGCGATTGAGAATCGTGAATTAGATAAGAATACTTCATGGAAAACTGATGAATATCGGACAAATCGTGCGGGAGTTAAACAGTATCGTGTTGCGACAAACGAATGGATTGATTCTAACGATGTATACTTTGTTGGAAATGGTGATGAAGATGATTGGACTTATTACTATGACAATTATGGCGTAGTCAAAACTAAGGCTGATCAAGATTCATATCAATTGAATAATCGTGCTAACGAAATGATTAAGAACCGTGAATTAGATAAGAATACTTTATGGAAAACTGATGAATATCGGACAAATCGTGCGGGAGTTAAACAATATCGTGTTGCGACAAACGAATGGATTGATTCTCGCGATGTATACTTGATTGATAATGAAGATGACTGGACCTATTACAAAGATTCTGGTGTTGTTAGAACAGTTATCGGACAAGATTATTATTCATTGAAGAATTGGACTAATGAAACAGTGAAGAATCGTGCTTTAATTAAACAATCTTCATGGCTAACAGATCAATACCGTACTAACCGTGCAGGAGTTAAACAATACCATGTTGCAACAAACGAATGGATCGACTCACACGATGTAACCTTTATTAAAAATATTAAAGGTATCGTCAATGTCAATGAAGCTAGTTCTTATTACAAGCTTTACAATATCGATCGTGAAGTTATAAAGAATCGTGCGCTTCAAAAGGACACTTCATGGTTAGCCGATAAAGAGGCTATTGATCCAGCCGGAAATGTTTATTATCGAGTAGCAACAAATGAATGGGTAAAAAAAGTTGAAGGTGTTTATTTAGACACTAAGGCTTGGTATTAAGTAGAAACAGATTGATTTTAAATATGAAAAGGAAGGCCGAGAGGTCTTCCTTTTTTTCGTGATTTAGAAGTAGTATTAAATATTAGTAATGTAGCAAAGCAGATTTACAATAGCAACTACGCTATCACAAACGCAAAAGAATGGAATAAAGGATGGATCAATTATGGGGAATTTAGAATCTTATATAAATGATAGAGGCAAAGAAAGTTTGCCGAATATATTGGCAAGCCACGGTCAACAATAGGACGAATTGAAACAGGTAAAGTTAATGTAAGTTTGGATCTATTAAATGAAATTGCTGATGCTACGGGGATCAAGTTAGAAATTAAATATATTGCTAAATTTAAAAGTTGAATTTAGAAAATCATAGTATGTGTATAACGTATACTACTATGCCATTTTAGTAATTTTTTTATTCTGAATCTGGCTTTATACTAATGTCATTGATTAAGAAATAAACAATTAAAGAGAGGTTCAATCATATGACAGACATTACAAACTTTAAATTAAACGATGGTACAGAAATCCCATCATTTGGTTTCGGTACTTTTCAAATTCCCGCTGACGGTTCAACTTATAAAGCAGTTAGTGATGCTTTGAAATTAGGTTATCGCCACATTGATACAGCTGTAGCTTACTTCAATGAACAAGAAGTCGGTAAGGCCATCAAAGATAGTGGCATTCCTCGTGATCAAATCTGGGTTACTTCAAAACTATGGCTACAAGATTTTGCTTACGAAGATGCTAAAAAAGCTATTGATACATCACTTCAAAAATTAGGTTTAGATTACATGGATCTTTACTTGATTCACCAACCATATGGTAAAGTTGATGAAGCTTGGAAGGCTATGGAAGAAGCTAAGGCTGCTGGTAAAATTCGTTCAATTGGTGTTTCAAATATGACACCTAAGATCTGGAACAAGTGGGTACCAAACTTTGCTACAATGCCAAGTGTTAACCAAATTGAATACAATCCTTATTTCCAACAAAAAGAATTGCGTAAGATTATGGCTGATGCTCATGTAACACTTGAAGCTTGGGCTCCATTAGGTCAAGGAAGTAAAGATTTGTTCGCAGAACCATTGTTGAACGATTTGGCTAAGAAATATGGCAAAGATGTCGGTCAAATTATTCTTCGCTTCGAACATCAAGAAGGTGTAATCGTCTTTCCTAAATCAGTTCATGAAGCACGTATCAAGTCAAACAAGGAAATCTTTGATTTTGCTTTAACATCAGACGAAATGGATGCTATCCGTGCTTTGGACCGTAATGGTAAAGGAATGCACAATCCTGATGATGACGGCGTTGAAGAAATGCTTTTGAACGCTTTTGATGTTCATGCTAACGACTAATTTAACAAGTTGGTAAAAATACTTTTTAAAATTAAATAGGCTATCTATCTTATGACATTAGTCGTTGATAGATGGCCTATTTTAATAGCTATTACTATTTTGTAGATTTTCCTAGTATAACTAAAAGTAATAGGCATCTATAGAATATTGGTATTAGACATAATTCAAACTTGGCTCTACCATGAAGACAATTTCAGAAAATGGTGAGAAAAAGATGAAAATTTTAAAAAATGTTCTACTTGTCATAGGCACATTGATATTACTAACTGGTTGTGGTCAGAAGAAAGAACAGACATCCAGTCAGGCTGTTTCTAAAAATAGGGTTAGTCAAGTAACGACATCTGATCCAAAAACTAATGTAAAAATTACAGTTTCAATTAATGGTACAAATTTGAAAGCACATTTAAACAATTCCAGTGCTGCCAAAGCTTTTGCTAAAGAATTACCAGTTACTTTGAGTTTTAGAGATTATGCAGGATTGCCAGAAAAAGTTGCTGATTTAAATCATAGTTTATCTACTAAGGGAATGCCTAGTGGACATGTTGGAACAAAGGGTTCAATTGGTTACTGGTCTCCAGAACAGAGAATTGTTCTTTATTGGGGAACTGAAGAGTATTACGAGGGAATTCATATCATTGGAAAATTCGATTCTGCTAATTATCGTAGTGTAATTAAGAATATGGGTAATAATGTCGATATTAGGATATCTAAGGATTAATTTATGAGAAAAATGATTATAAGTGTCTTGCTATTAGTAGGAATGTTAATGATTGCGGGATGTGGTAAAAAAGATGTTAGTGCGAATAATAATGGACCATCTGCAGGTAAAGTTGCGAATACTAAAACTAAATCAGTTAATGATCAAGTTTGGCATGTGAAATATAATAATGAAGATATTTATGGTCACATTTACACAGCTAAAAATCATCCTAAAAAGATGCCGCTTGCAATTGTTTCTCACGGGTTAGGTGGTAATTATCAGGAGTTAGAGAGTTATGCTAAGAACTTGGCCAATCAGGGGTATTTAGCATATTCATTTGATTTTCCTGGGGGTAGCTATAATGGACAAAGTACTGGTATAAAGCAAACTCAGATGTCGATTCTTACGGAAGAACAAGATTTATTGGCTGTAAAAGAAGCATTACAAAAAAGGATGATGTACTAAAGCATCGCGTTCTTTTGGTTGGTGGTAGTCAAGGAGGGGTTGTCTCAGCTTTGGCAGCATCAAATCACCCACAAGATATTGAGGGATTAGCTTTAATGTATCCTGCGTTTTCGATTACACATGATGCTCAAGAGCAATATAGTTCATTCGATCAAGTACCTAAAACGCATGATTTAATGGGATTTACAGTTGGACGTAATTATTATAAAGAATTACTAAATATGGATATAACTAAGGCAGCGACTAAGTATAAGGGCCCCGTCTTAATTGTCCATGGTAATAGTGACGATATTGTTCCCATCAAGTATCCTAGACAGGCTGCTCATAATTTTAAGAGTGTTCATTTTATAGTGTTGAGAAATGCCGGTCATGGATTTTATGGTAAAGATTTGAAATTGGCGTTAAGGGACCTCGATGAGTTTGTAGAAAATGAAAACTGATTTTAAGTTATTTGAAGATATGCAAAAGGCCTTCGGATTTTGTTCCGAGGGCCTTTTGTGTACATTAATTTAGATATTTATCCCATGCTTCATTCATTGTCTTTAAAATAGGATTAATGTTCTTCTTTTGATTTTTTAAGTAAGCTGCATAAAAATCGACTTTAGCGGCATCGTCACTAATAGGGACGTTGATTTGATCGTGACCTTCCATTTCTAATTTGCGGTCAATTTTAGAAATATTAGTTGTGAAATAAGGAAAATCAGAATACTTGGTGATTTCACGAAATGCTTCTTGTTGATCTTGATATAAGAATTTTGCATCGGGGATTTGTTTCTCGGTGATGTTTTTCCAGATACCGATATCAGCAATGACAATGAAACTCAAGCCTTTAAGATCAGCAAAAGAAACTGCTTTTTTATTAGCCAAAAGGGTAAATTGGTTTAAGTTAACAGAAAGCTCTTCTGTTCCGATAAAACGTGACTCAATATTATCAGTCATTATCTCCTGATTAGTTAGTATAAAAGAATAATTGTGATCCAAAAGTTCTTTAGTTACGTCTCCAGGATTAATTAAGTTATCGTCAATATCGATTTTTGCCTGAGCCAGTTTAGATTTTTTTAAATGGCGTAATAGAATCAAAGGACCGGGGGCAACAGCACCAATGCGGATATTTTTGTGATTATAGTCGTACTTCTGCACGGTATTGATAAAGTTATTATTCTGATCAATGACTTTTTGAGCTTCTTTGGCAGCCAGCTCTCCAGTTTTGGTTAATGTGATGCGGTTGGGCTGACGATCAAAGATTTCAACGGCCAATTCGTCTTCCAGTTTCTGCATTCCCCGTGTAACGGTAGGCTGAGTCACCATCAGATGTTCAGCCGTGGAAGCTAGAGTTCCATATTTTTTAAATGCTACTAATTCCTCAAGTAAATAATTATCAATCATTATATATGCCTCACAGTATACGCTACATGTATGCTAGCATATATATCTAGTAATTTTCAAACCATAAGTCTGGTCATAGAATGTATTCATAAAGTAAATAACGACGAGGTAGAAAATAATGCAAACAGTTAAATTAAATAATGGAATTGAAATGCCACAATTAGGATTCGGAGTTTTCCAAGTAACAGACTTAGAACAATGTAAACAAGCCGTGTTAGATGCAATCAATGCTGGTTATCGTTTGATTGATACAGCTGCAGCTTACCAAAATGAAACAGCCGTTGGTGAAGCTATCAAAGAAAGCGGCGTCGATCGCAAAGATTTGTTCATCACTTCAAAATTATGGGTTTCAGACTTTACTTATGACAGAGCCAAGAAGGGTATTGAAACTTCTTTGAATAATTTAGGCGTAGATTATATTGATATGTATCTTTTACACCAACCATATGGCGACACAATTGGCGCTTGGAGAGCTTTGGAAGAGGCTTATAAAGCTGGAAAAATTCGTGCTATTGGTGTTTCAAACTTTTATGCTGATCAATTGAAGAATTTGGAATTGACTACTGATATTAAACCAGTAGTAAACCAAATTGAAGTTAATCCTTGGTATCAACAGAACTCAGAAGTTGACTTTGCTCAAAGAGAAGATATTACAGTTGAAGCCTGGGCACCATTCGCCGAAGGTAAACATGACATCTTCACTAATGAAACAATTGCTCAGATTGCTAAAAAGTATGGCAAGTCTAACGGACAAGTGATTTTAAGATGGTTATTACAACGCGGCATTGTCGTGATTCCTAAGTCAGTTCATGTTAATAGAATTAAGGAAAATATTGATGTCTTTGATTTCGAATTAACTGCCGACGAAATGAAAACAATGGCTAACTTGGATAAAGGTGAGAGCCAATTCTTTGATCACCGTGATCCTGTAACTATTGAACAGATTTTTGGCTCAAGTTTAGCTAAATTAAAATAATTGGGAGAAATTTAAATGACAAAAGTATTAGTTTTAGGTGCTAACGGACAAATTGCCCGTATCGTTGAAGAGCGACTATTAAAAGAACAACCAGATGTGGAATTGACTTTATTCTTACGTAATAGTCAACGACTAGCTGATTTGGACGACAATGAAAATGTAACACTTGTCGATGGCGACATTACTGATTACGATGCAGTTAATGCTGCTATGAAAGGTCAAGACGTAGTTTATATTGCGATGGTTGATCACACTAAGGATAATGTCATTACTAAGAATGTAATTAAGTCGATGAAGGAAAATAATGTTGGCCGTATTATCGAATCAAGTTTGTTAGGACTCTATCATGAGGTTCCTGGTGAATTTGGTCGTTGGAATGATGAGATGGTTCAAAGTGGTTTGGCCGCTGCTATCAATGCTGACAAACTCTTATCTGAATCTGGTCTAACGTATACTACATTACGTTTTCCATGGTTGAATGATCGTGATGAAGTTAAATATACGATTACTCACAGAAGTGACCAATATGTTGGTGTTTCAGGTTCTCGCCAAAGTATGGCTGATGTAATTGTTAAGATTATTGCTGATCCAGAATATTTGAAGAACGATTCTGTTGGTATTGCTAATGCTGATACACAAGGTGAAGATCGACCTGTTTATTAAAATTGAAGTAAAAAAGAAGCTAAGGATCCCCATTTAGAGGAATTTCTTAACTTCTTTTTTGTTAATTTACAAATAGTAATAACATCTAACTGGTTAAAATTTATTATAAAGGCTATACAACTCTATCTGTGATTTTATCAAAATAGTATAATAAAAATACAAAAACTTAGTGTGTTCCCTTCGTCTATTCTTATTACTGGAGGTGTTGCAAATGAATTTTTTGCATCGAATCCTAGTCTAATTATAGGAGTTAACTTTGGAATATCTTTCCATTGTATTCTTGATCTTAGTGATAATATTACTATTGATCGAGGAAACAAAGCGTTAGATACAAAAAAGGGCCAGACACTTGGGATGTCTGACCTGAATAGCATTTAGTTTCATAAAATATTTAGGCGAAGACATTAAAGTTTTTGGGACTGAAGATTGCCGTCTTTAGTCTTTTTTAATGCCTTCGTTTATAGATAAATAGTAGCACGAAATACTAAATGATATCAATTAATTCTTCTTGATATACAAGTCTTGTAGTAAGCTGAATTTCCTTATTTCAAACTGGCATATTTTTCAAGGGAACGGATCATTTGAGCTGTGAAACCTGATTCGTTGTCATACCAAGCAACGGTTTTAACCAATTGGCTTGAGCCTGATCCAACAACTTGTGTTTGAGTAGGGTAAAAGATTGATCCAAAGCTAGTACCGATAACATCTGAAGAAACGATTTCGTCATCATTGTATCCGAATGATTGGCTTCCATCAGTATACTTTTTAATAGCTGCATTAACTTGGTCAACGGTAACTTCTTTATCCAAAGTTGTTACTAATTCAGTAACTGAACCTGTGATTGTTGGTACACGTTGAGCATGTCCATCCATTTTACCTTTCAAATCAGGAATAACTAAACCAAGGGCTTTAGCGGCACCAGTTGAATGAGGGATGATATTTTCAGCAGCGGCACGGGCAGCACGAACATTTCCGTTACGTTCTGGACCATCTTGCAACATTTGTGTAGCTGTATAAGCGTGAACAGTTGTCATAGAACCTGCTTTAATGCCAAATTCCTTGTTCACAGCATTGGCTAATAAGGCAATACAGTTAGTTGTACATGAACCAACAGAAGCAATTCTGACATCGTTTGTCAAAGTATCTTCGTTAACTCCGTAAACAATAGTAGGCATTTGACCTGATGGGGCAGAAATCATAACACGTTTGGCACCAGCATCAAGATGAGCTTGAGCTTTTTCGGTTGAAGTGTAGAAGCCTGTACACTCAAGAACGATATCGACACCGTCATTTGCGACCCATTTCAGATCACGAGCATCTCTTTCTGCGTAAACGGGAATACGTTTTTTGTTGTAGATAATAGCGTTGTCTTCATTACTGATTGAATCAATTTTAAAATTACCATGAGCTGTATCATATTTTAACAAGTGAGCCAACATATGTGGTGATGTCAAATCGTTAATTGCAACAACTTCCAAATCTGTTTTACCTTGATCTTGAAGTTCGGCGATTCTTCTAAAATCTAGACGACCAATACGGCCGAATCCGTTAATACCAATTTTTGTTGTCATAATTAATTCCTCCTCGTTGTCTTTCTCTTAACTTACAAGTACAGTATATGGAGTATTGGATATATAATAAACTACGAGAATAAGAAACTTGATATATAAAAAAATGATACCTGAGGAGTTAATTATGAACATTGATACTTTTAAGATGATTATTGCAATCGCCCAAAGTGGCAGTATTTCTGGAGCCGCAGATCAGTTGGGTTATGCTCAATCTAATATTTCCGCTAGGGTTCATCAATTAGAAGCAGATTTAGAGACTTCGCTATTTTATAGAACGAACCGTGGGGTCATTTTAACTGATGATGGTAATAAGTTTTACAAAAAAGCTGTCGAGATAGTTAATTTAACTGAGGATACAATTAATCAATTGCAACATCCTAAAGTGATTGAGGGTGATCTTAAAATAGGTACTTTACAAGCAGCATCTGCTACTTATTTACCACCGATATTGACACAATATCATCAAGCCTTTCCAAAAGTTCGTTTAACAATTGAGACAGGAAATCCGACTGACAATATCGATCATGTTTTAGATTATGAATTGAATGGAGCGGTAATTGGGGAAAATATTGAGAATCCTTCCTTGAATTTCATACCTTTAGCAAAGGAAAAACTCTGTATTGTTTCCGTTACTCCTGAATTGCCAGACTTAAAAACAGCACCATTTCTGGTTTTTCAAACTGGTTGCGTCTATCGGGATGTCGTTGACGATTGGTTGAAGTCACAAGGTTTGGTGATTCATGAAGCAATCGAATTCAATTATTTGGATGCCGTTATGGCCAGTGCTTGTGCAGGTTTAGGAATCGCAATTGTACCTGAAAAGATTGCGGATTCGTTTGTTAAAAATCATTTATTGTATAAGACAGAATTACCTGTAAAATTTTCAGAAATACAATTACGTTTTATTTATCGTAAGGATTATTTGATCAATAAACCTTTCGAAGAATTTATTAACATTCTTGAAAATAATTAATGTCATTTACTATCAAATGGTTTCGAATAGTCAATTATGGAGTAGAAAAAAGCTGAGAATAATATTCCCAGCTTTTTTATGTATTATATTGTAAAGACACCATTATCAAATGGTAATTCAACTGCAACGTTATCAGTTAAAGTGAATTCTTTTACGTTCTCAAAAACTTTCTTAAAATCAGTAGCTTCATCATCGCTGAAAAGCTCCATAATTTTCTTCATGATGTCATCTTTATCCATTGAAGTATGGAATTTGTAGAAATCTAATACTTTTCCAGTAGAGTTCATGGCAACGAAAGTGCTGCTGCTGTTCTTATTAGTGTATAAGTAACAAACGTTATCCAAGTAACCAGTTGCGTCTTTTTTATAAAGTTCCAAGTTATCCAATCCAATATTTGATAATTTAACAAACTTAGTTTGTTTATCCATTATTATACCTACATTTTCTATTTTATTTACGATATCTATGTATAAGTTATTTTGAGTTTGATAAGGTCTTTTGTCAAATGTCATTCTATAATTCGAAATGCAAGCGGTTTACTTAATTTGTAACATAATTGTAACTTATGAAGAAATTTTTAACGTGATATATTAAGTATCTGTTGTTAAATATGTAATTAAATATAGGAGTGTGCAAATGCCACGTAATTTAAAAGAAGAAATTGTATTCACAGCCATTATGGCCGGATTGATGGTGCTAGTAATGACGGGATATAATGTTGCCATGGCTCAGGGGCTCAGCAGTGAGTTGCCAATGGCAATTTTAAGCGCCTATCCACTAGGTTTAGGTGTCGCTATCGTATTGGATCTACTAATTGTTGGACCAATCGCTAAAGGATTAGCTTTCAAATATATTATTAATGATTATATGAAGAAAAACACTATTTTGATCGGTATTACAATCTCAGTTTTGATGATTTTTGGTATGGTAACTTTGATGTCATTCTTCGGAATCGCCGTTGAGGGCAAGTTATCTCAAGGACATGTACTAGCTACTTATGGTCATACTTGGATTTTTAATTTGATTGTTGCTCTACCTTTACAACTATTGATTGTTGGACCAATTGCTCGTGGAGTATTGGGTAAGATGCAAAAGACAGTTGCTAAGGTTGAAGAAACAGAAGCAGAAACAAAAGCTGCTAAAGAAGAAATTTAAGCTAATTAATAAAGCTTCATCGCATTCAATTATTGAGTGTGATGAAGCTTTTTTTATGAAATTAAATCAATTCCGAAATCACGTTGAGAACCTGGTAATTAGCATATTTTTCTAATTCGGTGAGAAAATCATTGAGTTCTGAATTGGAACGAAAAGCACCGTGAATCATATAATTCATTTGTCCGGATATCTTATAATGATGGCGGATAAAGTTTCGTTTAGAATGAATAAAATTTAGATATTTCTTGTTACTACGATAATCCATCTTAGTTTGAATAAAAACTTGAAAATTGTAACCCATTTTATCTAGATCGACTTCAATAGTATATTTTTTGATAATTTTTTCGTCTTCAAGTTGTTCGATCCGGGTAGCAACGGCCGGTGGAGTGAGATTAACGAGTTTAGCTAATTTGTTTTTCTTAATGCGACTATCTCTATTTAATTGTTTTAATATTTTAAGATCAGTATTGTCCACTTTATTCAATTCTTTCTGTATTTAGGATTCAATATATATTATACGATAGTGAATTTTCCGATTAAAAATGAGATTTATATTTAATCGAAATCAATAATGTAGATTAATAAAATTTAGAATGTTAATACAAATTTACCTTACAGGTAAATTTTTCCTTGGAGGGATAATTAATGATTATGCACAGTAGAAAAACAATTGCAGTTCCGCCTGGGGCAACTATTAAAGAACAATTGAATAGTCGTCATATGTCTCAAAAAGAATTTGCCATAAGAATGGATATGAGTGAAAAACATATTAGCCATTTGATTAATGGAAAGGTTGAATTAACTTTTGACGTGGCGCAAAGGCTAGAGAGTGTTTTAGGAATTCCAGCAAAGGTTTGGAGTGAGTTGGAATTACGTTATCGAGAACGCTTAGCCCGTGTACAACGTGAGTTGAATAATGAGAGTGAATCCAAGTTGGCCCAAAATTTTCCCTATGAACAAATGGTCGATAAGGGGTGGATTGGTAGTGCTGAGGATGAGAGTGCAAAATTAAGAAATTTGCGAAGATTTTTTGAGGTAGCAAATCTTAATTCACTTTATAACCTGAGTATTTTAAAACCCAATAGTGATAGTCATACTTTATTCAAAGCTGTTCAAGAACAAGCTCAAAAAAACGAACGACAAAAGAAAATTGAATCTTGATTTTTTTGAATTTTACACGATATAATACCGTTTGTTATGAAAATAGATTATATATTGAGATATGCTTGTGCTTGGGAATCCAAGTGGAAAAACTTTTTGGATAATGAAATAAAATTCTGAAAAGTGAGGCATTAAAATGGGATATTTATATTTAGGGATGGCAATCGTCGGTGAAGTGATAGGGACAAATCTCTTAAAGCTGTCTGATGGTTTTACCAAAGCATTATTTACAGTGGGGAGTTTGTTTGCATATTTGTTTTGCTTTTATTTTTTATCTTTGAGTATGCGGTCAATTGATTTGAATGTAGTATACGCACTTTGGGCAGGATTGGGAATAGTTATCACTACTATAATATCGGTAGTGTTGTGGCACGAACCGATTAGTTGGATTACAGTGTCAGGAATTATTCTTATTACTTTTGGAACTGTACTTCTAAATTTACATATAAATTAAAATATTAAAAAGCAGTCATTGGAAAATCCAGTGGCTGCTATTTTAAATTCTCTAGAAATTGTTTAAATGAGTGGGTAATAATGTAATCTCTTCGATAAATAAAAGAAATTGGCAAGATTGAAAATTGATCAGGTAATTCGATTGCTTTGAGAGTTCCCTGATCTAAATAGGGTTGGACAACTTTTTGTGGTAAGAGACTGATACCTAAACCGGCGCTAACACTGGCGATAATAGCGTTTAGATAATTGAATTCAATCGGATGATGAATCATGATTTGTTTTGAATCTAACCAACTTTCCAGAGTCTTACGATAAGCGCATCCAACTGGAAAAACTAGTAGAGAAGAATTATCGATGTCAATGTCAGGAGTATTAGCAGTTACCAAACAGAGTTTTTCAGACATTAAAGGTAGTGCAACCAGCTTTTGATTGCTGACTTTACCACCAATAATTGCGCCATCTAATTCATAATTGAGAATTCTCTGAGCGCTCAGTAAAGTTGTGCCAGTCTCGATTGAAAGTTCAACTTGAGGATTTTGTTGGTGAAATTTGGACAGTATTTGAGGCAGAAAAGTCGAAGCCGCAGTTTGTAAAGTGCCAATTTTCAAATTACCATGGATTTCTTCGGGATGTTGCAGTTGATTGATAGCATCGTCAGTTAGGCTGACTATTTTAATGGCTTTGGCGTAGAAGTCTTTACCATTATCAGTTAGAGTAATACCGCGATTGGTTCGAAAAAATAATTTAGTATTCAAATCGTTTTCTAATTGTCGTAATTTGGCAGAAATGTTTGATTGTGCGTAGCCCATTTCTTCAGCGGCACCGGAGATACTGCCAATTTGAGCGATAGTAATGAACATTTGTAGAGTATTTGTATTTATAGTTAACTCCTGATATATGAATTTTGGTATGGCTAGTTTCTCATTATCATGGTTTATTATATATCCAAACGACCATATACTGTTGTTGTAAGTTAATTCAAACAAAAAACGAGGTCGCTAAATATGAAATTTTCAACAATCAAAGTAAATGGATTAGATGTTTTTTATCGTGAAAGTGGTGATAACAGTAAGCCAACATTCCTGTTATTACACGGATTTCCAACTGCCAGTCATATGTTTAGAAATTTGATGCCAATGTTAGAGAATGATTTTCATGTGATTGCTCCAGATTTCATCGGATTCGGTCAATCAGCTGCGCCGGAACATACAAAATTTAATTATACTTTTGCCAACTTAACTAATTATGTCGATGGATTCTTAGATGCTATGGGAATTGATAAATTTTATCTTTATGTGTTTGATTATGGTGCACCGATTGGTTTCAATATTGCCACTAAATATCCAGAAAGAATTTTGGGAATCGTCAGTCAAAACGGTAATATTTATCAAGAAGGATTAGGTAAGAAGTGGGAAGGCCGTAAAGACTATTGGCAAAACCCTACACCAGAATTACGTGAAAGTTATAAGTCAGCATTCCAACCAGCAACGATTAAAGGCCAATATACTGGTGGTGAAAAAGAGGGTAGCGTATCTCCGGATGGTTATACTTTGGACATTCACTACACAGAATCTCCCGATTACGCCGAAAGACAATCGGATTTGATTTTTGATTATCAAAGTAACGTGGCTAATTATCCTAAGTATCAAAAATATGTTAAAGATTATCAACCTGAAATTATTGCAGCCTGGGGTAAAAACGATCCTAGTTTCGTTTATCAAGGTGCCCAAGCCTTTGCCAAAAATGACAAGAATGCAGAAGTACACTTGTTAGATGGTGGTCACTTTGTTTTAGAAACACATTGGCAAGAAATTGGGCAATTGATTTTGAATAAATGGGCTAAATAAAGAACGAAATAAAGCAGGTAATCGTATTTTGATTATCTGCTTTATTTTTTAAGCAGGAAAGACCATGTTCTAAACCTTTTTTCGTATTTATAAGTATAAGAAGTTGATTACAAATTAGTGTAAATATATACTTCGTATATACGGAGGCGATGATATGAGTGTTAAAGCAAGAAAAGTAGGTAATTCTAAAGTTTTTACTATACCTCAAAATATAAAACCGACCGATGGAGAATATGAAGTGTTTCAAGGCCGTCATGGTTCAATCGTGTTTTCCCCCAAGAAAACTAATATTTTTAAAGATAAAAAATTCCTTAAAGAACATAATCTTAAACAAAAAGAAGAATTCAACGATGAATCAATAGGAGAGGAAGAAATTGACTGAATATATTCCTGAAAAACAGGACGTAGTGTGGCTAAATTTCAATCTATCATCAGGTAAAGAGATTGGGAAAAGACGTCCGGCCTTAGTTTTGAGTAATAAAGAATATAGTAAAGTTACAAATTTGGTTTTGGTTTGTCCAATAACTCATGCCAAGAAGAATCATTTAAGAATGACAGGCTTGATCCCCATTACGGAAGTTTTAGGAATAGATGGATTTATAAATCCTCTACAAATACATACCTTTGATTATAAAGCTCGAAAGATTGATAAAATTGGAGAGCTAGATGATAGTACTTTCTTTGATGTTATTAGAATAGTTAATGACATAATTGAGTAAAAACGAAAAGAGTAACGTTTCTATGTTTAAAGAAACGTTACTCTTTTCGTAATTTTAATTATCCTGTTGTAGTTTAGAATGTCTGATTCCATAGGCAAAGTAGAAAATCACACCTAAAATCAACCAGAATGAAACGGATACTTTAGTCAAGTTTGGTAACATGACAATGAAGTAAACACTGAATAGTCCTGAAAGTATTGGTAACACTGGATATAGTGGCATTTTGAAGCCGTTATTTGGAATATCCTTACGATGTCTCAAAGGAATAACTCCAAATGAGATAAAGGCGAATGCTAACAATGTTCCAGCATTAATCAAGGAAGCTAATTGTGTTAATGGTACTAAAGCTGCGAAAAATGTTTGGATAATGGTTGCGATAATAATCGCATTAGTTGGTACAGCACGTTTAGAACTAACGTGGCCTAAGAACTTAGGTAATAAACCATCACGTCCAAGTGCGTAAACTAATCTGGAACCACCGAAGAACATAGTGATCATAGCTGTAAAGATACCAATCAAAGCGCCTAAAGTGATAATTTTATTCCAAGCACCCAGATGAATGACTTTCAACGCATAGGCTGCTGGATCGTCAACGTTCAATTTAGTATAGTGAACGATTCCTGTCAGAACGAATGAAAAGGCTACGTAAAGTACAACGGCTACAATAACAGTTCCGATAATACCTTTAACGACATTCTTACCTGGATCAACTGTTTCAGCCGAATTAGCTGCTAAAGCATCGAAGCCGATGAAAGCAAAGAAAACAGTAGCGGCAGCGGTAGAAATACCACCCAAACCGAATGGTGATGAATGGAATTTAGCTGGATAGAATGGTACATAATTGGATGTCTTAATATAGAAGACTCCGACTACGATGAAGAGAATGATAATCGCCACTTTAACGACTACGGCAATATTTTCAATTCGTTTAGATAAGTCGACACCGTGGAAAATAATGAAAGAAACAATCAAAACGATAAGACCAGCAGTTAAATTAATAACGCCACCTTCTAAAGGTCCGGCCTGTAGGGCTTTTGGTAAAGTGATACCAAAGGCCGCTAAGATATTGTCATTGAAGTATGAGGCAAAACCGGTAGCTTCAGCTGAAACTGCCAAGAAATATTCAAGGATTAAAGCCCAACCGAGTAGCCAACCGACGAATTCACCATAGATAACAGAACCAAAGGAATAGGCTGAACCGGCAACTGGCATAGCGGACGAGAATTCAGCGTAAGCCATACCGACCATTCCAGAGACTAACGCTGCCACCAGAAAAGCAATAACAACGGCTGGTCCTGCATGTAGAGCTGCTTCATGTCCTGGTAGAATAAAAATTCCTGTACCAATAACGGCACCAATTCCAAGTGCAACTAAGTCTTTAGCGTGTAAAGTCCTCACCAAGTGAGAATCGGCTTTGACATAGTTTTCAACACTTTCTTTTTTAAAAATATTTTTCATGAAAATCCCCCTAATAAAAAAGAAAAACGTAATTTTCATTATTACTCAAATATTAAATGAGCACAACTTATTTTTTTAATTTTATTAAAGAGGAATTAAGAAAAATTGACAACTGGTGAGCAAGATATGTGAAAAAAAGTCGTACTTCATGAGACAATATAGTTGTAAATTATATTTCCAAAAGAGTATGATTTATCAAATCAAGATAAATTAAAGAGCTAATGGAAAGGATGACATTATGTTACAAATCATGGGGTTATCATCAATCGTATTATTAACACTAATTTTTAAGAAATTGGAGAGTACTCCTGCAGTGTCTCCAGTTAGAATTAATCGTAAATAATTGAATATATTGAATATAGAGGGAACTTCGTTAACGTAATTTGTTAATGAAGTTCCTTTTTAGTATTGATCGATAATTTTTCGAAGTTCATCCAAATAGGAATCTTTTAGAGCTTGAGGATAGTTGATTTTGACGTTATTTCCCAATGAAAGAAGATACTGGACCATGTAGTCGAACTCTTCTTGATTGTAACCGCCATAGAGATAATATTGCCCATCAACTTGTTTCAGTTTCATATTAGGATAATTGTTTTTTTGAAATAATTCGACACCAAGCGGAGTCAGACTGCATTCAAAGGGGATGTTATGGTAGTTTCTTTCATAATTCTCCTGAATTTTTTGTAGTTGTGCGTGGGTTAGAGTTGATTGGGTGCGATTGAGTGAACAATCTTCCATTTGGTCGCAACGATAAGTGGCCCATTTTTTATTTTCAAAGTTATAAATATTACAGAACCAAATTCCGTGACGATATAACAGATCGAATATTTGAATCGTTTGTTTCTTATTATGAAAGGTTAAACTCAGAGCAGTTTCTTCTAAAATTGATTGCAAAATAATATTTAAATCAGTCGGAGCCGAAATGGAAGGTATTTTATAATATTGAACTGATTTTTGTAATTTGACGACGGCTTGTTGCTGAATTTTGGGGAGAGTCGCCATTAATTTGTCGGAAATATGTTTGTAGGGTTTCTCAAATGGAGTGGCAGAAAGGGAGCTTAGAGCATTGAGGGCAAAGAAAATAGCGTTGATTTCTTCGAGATTGAAAGTTACGGGAATCAATAGTTGGCGATTGACGATATGAAATCCGCCATAACGGCCATTTTCGGTGTAGAAACTTAAACCCATATCTTCGAGGTCAGTGATATCGCGTAAGGCTGTCCGTTTAGAGATTTGAAATTCGGCTACTAAGTCGTTGATGTGAAAAATTGATTTGTTACTGAGAAAAATTAGTTCTTGATTGAGTCGTTCAGCTTTATTCATTTTTATTTCCTTAATGGTGTCATAGATTGTCACCTTTAAATTGTAGTATTAACTTATCAATTAAGACAAGGATGAATTAAAAATGAAAACATTAATTATTAACGCTCAACCAGATTTTCGTAATGGAGATCACTACTCAATTAAACTTCAACAATTATTTCTCAAGAAGTTTCAAACAGCTTTCCCTAATGAAACAGTCGACTTAATCAATCTTTATGACATGGAGATTCCTCAGCTAACTACGGATCAACTTTTAGGTATTTGGGAAAAACAAGCTAATCACATTTCTTTAAATGATGAAGAAAAACGAATTTTTCAAATAAATCAGGATTTGATTCAACAATTTAAAGCCCATCACCGAATTGTCATTGCTTCACCGCTCCATAACTTTAACGTGACTTCTAAGATGAAAGATTACATCGACAATATTTTGGTGGCACACGAAACTTTCAAATATACGGCTGAAGGTTCAGTTGGTTTGATGACAGACAACTATAGAGTGATGTTACTTCAAGCTAGTGGTTCGATTTATACCAACAATGACCGCTATACACCATTGGAATTCTCTAGAATGTACTTGCAAGGTATCTTTGAAGAACTTATGGGCTTCGACAAATTCTCAATTGTGCGTGCCCAAGGATTGCAAACTAATGGTGTCGATGTTAACGAAGCTATGGAACAAGCCAAAAATGATTTAGATGTTGAATTCAACAAATTTTACGAGTGATAAAAATGTTCTTTTGCGTCTGAAACATGGCATAATGAAGCTAGATTCGACAAATTATGAAGTGAGGTTGATTAGATGAAGCAATTTACACTTGAGGAATTAAAAAAATATAATGGTGAAAATGGCCAACCAGCTTATGTAGCTATTGATGGTGTTGTCTACGATGTAACTGACGTGGAACCTTGGCAAGGTGGGAAACATCATGGCAACGTTGCTGGTAATGATTTGTCTGAGGCTATTATGAAATCACCACATAAACATTCAGTTTTGGCAAAGTTAAATGAGGTTGGAAAATTGAAGGAACGCTAATTAGCGTTCTTTTTTATTACCATTCATAAGTTAAACTTATCAATTGCTTTTGAATTTGAAATTGGTTGAAATACGGTTTGCCTGTAAGATATCACTTGTAAGTTAAGTTGATGAAGCAAGTAAGAGGTAAGTTATATAAATGAATAATGAAGTTATCGTATTGTTTGGTGCCGGTTCAATCGGTGAAGCAATTGTTAGAAGAGTCTCGGCTGGTCGTAAGTTATTACTAGCTGATTACAATGAAAATAAATTAACCGAAATGAAACAACATTTAACGGAAGCAGGCTTTGTAGTAGAAACAATCAAGGCAGATCTTTCTTCCAGAGAATCTATTAAAGAGGTAGTTGTAAAAGCTCAATCTCTTGGCAATATTATGGGATTGGTCAACGCAGCCGGGGTTTCACCTTCACAAGCTAGTCCTGAACAAGTTTTGAGAGTAGATCTTTATGGAACTTCGGTTTTATTAGAAGAATTTGGTAAAGTAATGGCTCCCGGCGGAGCAGGAATCGTGATTTCATCACAATCGGGTCATCGTTTGCCGGCTTTGTCACTAGAGGATAATCAAGCTTTGGCAATGACACCGACTGAAGAACTATTAAATCTATCAATTTTACAACCAGATGTTATCAAAGATTCGTTGGCAGCCTATCAATATGCTAAACGGACTAATGTTTTACGAGTGGCCGCCGAATCAGTTAAGTGGCAAAAACGTGGTGCTAGAATCAATGCAATTAGTCCTGGTATTATCATGACACCGTTAGCTGTTGATGAATTGAATGGACCACGTGGTGCAGGCTACAAGCAAATGTTTGATTCAATGGTTACAAAACGTCCAGGTACGCCAGACGAAATTGCTAATTTAGCTGAATTATTAATGGATCGTCGTGGTGCCTTTATTACGGGTAGTGATTTCTTGGCTGATGGTGGTATTACCGCTCAATATTGGTACGGCAATGTTTCAGAGGTACGTAATATTGGAGCACAAAAATAAATTTTTGAGGAGATTTTAATTATGAAAGCAGCGACCTTTGTAGAACCAGGAAAAATGGAAATTAGAGAATACGCTAAACCAGAAATTCAAAAACCAACTGATGCAATTATTAAAATTGTTCGTGCTTGTGTTTGTGGATCTGATCTTTGGTGGTATCGTGGTATTTCAAAACGTGAACCAGGTTCAACTGTCGGACATGAAGCAATTGGTATCATTGAATCCGTTGGTTCAGAAGTAAAGGATGTTAAAGTCGGTGATTTCGTTATCGCTCCATTCACCCATGGATGTGGTCACTGTGCTGCTTGTCTAGCTGGTTTTGATGGTGATTGTTTGAATCAAGAAGCTGGTGGCAATGGTGGTTATCAAGGTGAATACTTGAGATTCACTAATGCTAACTGGGCTTTAGTTAAGATTCCTGGTCAACCTGAAGATTACTCTGATGATATGCTTAATAATTTTCTAGCTTTGGCTGATGTTATGGCAACAGGTTTCCATGCTGCAACTAGTGCTGAAGTAAAAAAAGGTGACACCGTAGTTGTTATGGGTGATGGTGCTGTTGGCTTGAGTGGTGTTCTTTCAGCTCATCTGTTAGGCGCTAAGAGAATTATTGCCATGAGTCGTCATGAAGATAGACAAAAGTTGGCTAAAGAATTTGGTGCAACCGATATTATTCCTGAACGTGGTGACGAAGCAGTTGCCAAAGTTATGGAATTAACTGGTACAGGTGCTGATGCGGTTCTTGAATGTGTCGGAACAGAACAATCTGTTGATACAGCCGTTAAAGTAGGTCGTCCCGGTGCTGTCGTTGGACGTGTTGGTGTACCGCAAAAAGCTGAAATGAATACTAATAATCTTTTCTGGAAAAATATTGGTTTACGTGGTGGAATTGCTTCAGTAACAACTGATGATAAGAATGTTTTATTAGACGCTGTTTTGAGTGGCAAAATTAACCCCGGAAAAGTCTTTACTAAGAGATTCACACTTGATGAAATTCAAGATGCATATGAAGCAATGGATAAACGTACAGCTATCAAATCTTTGATTGTTGTGAGTGATAAATAGGAGAAAATGATGAAAAAAGTTTTAATTATTGGAGCAACTGGTACGATTGGTAGTGCCGTTCGTCAAACATTATTGAATGAAACTGACGATCAATTAACTTTATTTGCTAGAAGCGCCAGTCGTTTGAATGCCAGTGACCGTGAAACAGTTTTGGCTGGGGATGTAACGAAAGATAGTGATTTGGATAAAGCTATTGCTGGGCAAGATGCAGTTTTTGTCGCCTTAAGCGGTAATTTAGGCCAATTTGCTAAAAAGATTGTTGCAGCAATGGATCGTAATAACGTTTCACGCTTGTTGTTCATCACATCAATGGGTATTTATGATGAAATACCCGCTTCAGTTGGTGCCAGTGGTAACTTGAGTAGTAATTCAATGTTACGTTCATATCGTGAAGCAGCTGATGTGGTTGAGGATTCTGATTTGAATTACACAGTTATTCGTCCTGGTTGGTTTACTAATGGACCTGTTGACTATGAAATTACAAAGAAGGGTGAACCCTTTGGAGGACATGACGTTTCAATCAGTTCAATTGCTGATTTTGTAAAGAACGCGATTGCTGACGATAATTACTATTCACATGATAGCGTTGGTTTGAATACAAAATAAGAAAAAGTAGTCTCTTTGACAGAGACTACTTTTTTTTAGGATAAATTAAATGGTAACAAATATAGTCAAAAGCGGTGACTAATAATGTGATTGAGAAAAGCCATCCAAATGGATCTTTGAAATTAAGACTGATATCGAAATTGTAAACTCCATGATTGATGGCAACATTCTTTATAGCGTATGCAATGATTAAAGCCCATAACACTGTAGTTAAGATAGAAGTATACTTACGCATATTATCATTTCCTTTTAGTGAAATTGTTTATAATATTAATAATAGTTTAGGAATATGCAAATTAATAGTAAAAATTGAGGTGCAAAAATGTTTCAACAAATGCAATACTTTATAGCAATCGTAAAAAATCACAGTTTTACGCAGGCAGCGGTCGATTGTAATATTTCACAATCAGCTATTTCACAACAGATGAAAGAATTAGAGAGTCGTCTGGGCGTGAAATTGTTGAACCGGAAAGGTCGTAGCTTTGAAGTGACTGAAGCTGGTCAATATTTCTATACGCATAGTCAGGATGTCTTGGCGGATGTTGATCAATTAGTTAAGAATACTATTAAATTTGAAAAGAATGATGAAGTAGAACTCCATGTTGGTTATTTAAGAAGTTTCGGAACGACTGAATTTTTACAAACGGTATCTAAATTTACGCAGGAGTTTCCTAAGGTTAAAATCAAGATTAGCAGTGGGACCCATGAAGAACTTTATGAGTTGTTACGTACAAATAAGTTAGATTTAAATTTTTCAGATCAGCGTCGGGCCTTATCTAATGAATATCAAAATGAGTTTTTGACATCTAGTGAATTTATGGTTGCGGTAAATCATTCTTTACCAGTTGATAATAAAAAAATTGATATCGTTGATTTGGCTGATATACCGTGTATCTTAATTCTAGATGGTAATCAACAGGAAGCTGAAGAAGCGTATTATCGAGACGTTTTAGGCGTGAAGAGTGAATTCATCTTGGCAAAGAATTATGATGAGGCCCAGATGTTGATTGCTTCTAATCAAGGCTATTTGATAATTAATCATCGAATGCGTAAGCAATTGGATCAAGACATCGTGAAAATGATTCCCTTAGTAAAAGGTGATCGCAAGTTGATTCAGAATTATTACGCCTATTGGCAGGCCGACAATTCTGGTTATTATATCGAAACGTTTGCGGATTTATTGAAACAAAGTTTTGCATAACTTTTACTTATGAATAATCCCTAATTTTAGAATAGTTTAAGTGTGAAAATGTTGGTATCATGCTCTTTGTAAGTTAGGAAAGCGTGATAGAAATGATGGATAAAGAAATAATTATGCAATTATACCGTGATGAAAATACAGCAATGGTAAAGAAAGATATTAATCGTTTAAACGAAATTTTAGCTTCATCAATGACTTTGACCCATATGACGGGTTACGTTCAACCAAAATTAGAATGGATTGATCAAATTCAAAATGACGAAATGCAATATTTATCTTCCAAAGAAGATAATATTAAGAATATTGAAATTGATGGTAATAAAGCCAGCTTAGTAGGTCAGAATCGAGTTCAAGCCAAGATTTGGGATGGCGGTGTAAATACTTGGCCTCTACAAATGAAAATGTATTTTGAGAAAAAGAATGGTGAATGGACCGTTACTAAACAAGTTGCCAGTGCATATTAGAGAATAAAAAATCTAGTGTAAAAACCAATTATTGGAATTGGTTACTACACTAGATTTTTTTGACTATTTCTTTTATTTGTCTACCGATCATTTCATAGTCTAAAGGATTTAAAGGGACATTGATGAAAAGAGTGGGGGTTTTAGAATTACGTAGAGTGAGATTGGTTAGAATAAAGTCTGATTGTTGTTGATTTTCCATTACTTCCAGTTCAACCTTATTAAAATATTGTACTAATTGTTGAATTAATTGCTGACGATTGAAAAAGTCTGAGTCTATTACCATGGAAAATTTAAGATGTTCTTTTAAATTCTTGTCAGCAGATAATTCACATAATTTTAGAGCCAGTAATTTTTGATGATTGGCCTGAGTAAAAAGAAAATGCCTTTTACCAGCAGATATGAATTGTAAATATTCATCCAATTGTTTTTGACGGTCGTACAATAGTGGAACATTACCAAATAAATGGCAATATTGTTTGACTTGATCTAAGCCAGATTTATTTAGTTGTAAGAAATCTACTTTACGTATTAGATTGATAAATTCTAGTTCTGAAATTTCTAAATGATGTTGTTTAAGTTGACGCTGTTTACAAATGGCCAGCCAAAAACTAAAACGTAATTTGTCATAACTAGGAACATTTGAGTTTTGTTTGATTTCTTCTTCATTTACAAAAAAAGGCCAAGTAACACTACCATAAGTATTCCAATAATATTGAAAAGCCGCATAGCGAATGTTGGGCTCTGGCCCAATCAAATGTAAACTTTTAGGATCAATCTGGATACGGTAGTCAATTAAAGTATCATTAACAAGATTGATTAAGCGCCGAGTGGTTGATTCACTGACATAGATTTTATTAGCTAGGCTTGAGATGGTTGAGTAGTGTTCATTAAAAGAACTTTCAAAAATGATAGCTGTTCGCTGATCAGTTAGCATGGGTAATAAGGCAGCTAAATTAAATTTGGCAACACGATGGTAATCAATGCCTTGATTGGACAACGTGATTTTAATATCGTTTAAGCTTTGTTGATCGATTATATGTGTAAGTTGTTTAATTGCTTTGGTTACAGTAGCTCGATCTATTTTTAATAATTCGGCGAGTTCAGTGTAACTGCAATTATTTTGTTGTTCAAGAATATCCAAAATCCGAATATTCAGATTATCTTGATTAAAAAAGGGTCTCATTAGTCATCCTCCAAAATTTCCACTTTAACTGTGGAATATCTGATAATCACTAATTATAAATTTTGTTAGGATTGTGTCATAAGTTAATTATACAGGATATGAGGTTTTTAAAAATGGAAATAACACATGTAACAATAAAAGATTTACCAACGATTTTGAGAATTGAACGTTTGGGATTTACTGCAGAAGAAGCAGGAACTGAAACGCAATATCGTGATCGTATTGAAAAACTGGTTGATACTTTTCTAGTAGCCAAAATTGACAATCAAGTGGTAGGTTTTGTTGTAGGACCAGCAACTAAGCAACCATATGTAGAGGATTGGATGTACGAAGATACGCCCACTAATTTAGCAAGTGGTGGACATCAAATTATTTTTACAATTGCAATTGATCCTAAATATCGAGGACATAGTATTGGTAGCAAATTACTAGATGCGGTGGAGAAGGACGCTATAAAACATCAAAGAGAAACTATTTCACTAACAAGTCTCGATCGTAATATACCGTTTTATTTAAAAAATGGCTTTGAAAATAAAGGCGTTGCTGATTCAGACCACGCTGACGAAACTTGGTACAATCTGGTTAAGAGGCTGAGTTAATAATGGCAAAAGAAGTTCAAATGGCAGAGGTAAAAAGATCACTTCAGACCAGACATCTAACGATGATAGCCCTGGGAGGATCGATTGGAACTGGACTTTTCATAGCTAGTGGGTCGGCAATAACTACCGCTGGACCAGGTGGCTCTTTGGTAGCATATTTAGCTATGGGATTAATGGTTTACTTTTTGATGACTAGTTTGGCGGAGATGGCAACTCATGATCCTTTAAGTGGTTCTTTTGCAGCCTATGCTAATAAATATGTCGGACATTCTCTGGGTTTCGCAATGGGGTGGAATTACTGGTTGAATTGTACAATAACAGTTCCTGTAGAAGCTACCACAATAGGAATTGTTATGAATTTTTGGCTTCCTCAAGTTCCGTCGTGGATTTTTGGATTAATTACATTTTTTTTGATTTTCTTTATAAATTTTATTTCAGTGCGATCTTATGGTGAAACTGAGTTTTGGTTAGCCATGGTAAAGATTGTTTCCGTAATTTTGTTCTTAATTGTAGGAGTAGCAGTTATCTTAGGAATTATGGGAGGACATCAAGCAATAGGATTGAAAAATTTCACTTATAAAAAAGCACCATTTGTTAATGGGTTCGGTGGAATACTCAGTGTTTTTGTTGTAGCCGGATTCTCTTTTCAAGGAACAGAGATGGTTGGAATTGCAGCGGGGGAATCTAATAATCCAGAAAAAAGTATTCCCAAAGCAATTCACTCTACTTTTTGGAGAATCATTATTTTTTATATTTTGACGATTTTTATAATTGCTTGTATTTTGCCATATACAAATAAAAACTTATTGAATGCGAATGTTCAAGATATTTTGACCAGTCCATTTACATTGATTTTTAAGCGAGTCGGACTAGCTGCCGCTGCAAGTGTAATGAATGCAGTTATTTTAGTGGCCGTATTATCTTCCGCAAATTCTTGGTTATACGGGTCAACTAGAATGCTATACTCTCAAGCACGTGAAGGATATGCTTGGAAAATTTTTGGTAAGGCGAACGATAGAGGAATACCGATTTTTGCTTTGATGGGAACAACGTTTGTCAGCTTAATAATTTGGTCAACCCAATTTTTTGATGCAAAAGCGTATAACTATATGATTGATGCATCAGGATTATCAGGATTTTTAGCTTGGTTAGGAATAGCCATAGCACATTTTAGATTTAGAAGAGCTTTTATTAAACAAGGACATGATTTGTCTGAGTTAAAATATCAATCTAAGTTTTTTCCCTTTGGACCAATTTTTGCGTTTGCTCTTTGCCTAATTGTTATAGTTGGTCAAAATGTTGATGCATTTGTAACTTTTGATTGGAAAAGTATAATTGTGACTTATTTAAGCATTATAATTTTTTTGATTTTGTTTTTTTACTATAAAATACGGCACCATACACACCTTATAAATTTAGAAGATATTGATCTATCTAATTGAAAATCAATTGAATAAATAGAAGGTATTCATACAACTAACAAGTATTTTAAAAATGAATCAAAGATCATAGAGGAATATAACGGAACAACATTAACCTTTAAAGTGAATGATCTAGCTCCTTATCTTTTAACAGCATTGATCGAAACTCCTAAACGAATTATTTATGTATCTTTAGGAATACATGTTGGAGCTAGATTAGATATTATGGATTTAGTTCATCAAACGACCGATTATTCATCATCAAAATTGCAATTAGTTCTTTTAACTAAAGCATTGGCACGATTAAACTCTGACATAGTAGTAACAGCGGTTGATCCTGGTTGGGTTCCAACTAAAATGGGTGGCAGAATGGCAACGGATGATTTGACAGAGGGTTATATGACTCAAGTATGGTTGGCAACGTTGGAAGATAAGAGTGTTTCCGGTAATTATTTCCATCATAAAAAATTAAGCCGATACGACCAAAGGGCAGATGATGAACATTTACAAAATGCCTATTTACAAGAACTGGCATCCATTACAAAAGTTAAAATTTAAAAAAAAAAATCCAGCAGCTCAATTTTGAGTTACTGGATTTTTACTATATCTTGAAACTATTTTGAATCCACAATAAATGAGATTATCAAACCAATTATATTAATGATTAGGCCAATAATCATAGCAAATTTGAAAATAGTCGATGTGGCAGTATATTGTGCAGTTAAAGCTACCATAATGGAAATACCGATAGAGCCACCAATTTGATGAGCAGCATTGACTAAGCCAGAGGCCGCACCAGAATCTTCACGACTGGCACCTTGAATTCCAAGATTAGTTAGAGGACTCATTGCAAATCCTTGTCCGAATCCTAATAGAATAGAGGGAATACCAATATTAACCCAGAATCCTCTAAGACCAGACATTAAAATGATTAGACTAAATCCTAAGACTAAAAAGATCATACCTAATAATAATGTATTCTTGTTACCGTGTTTATCAACCATTGCAGGAACCTTGAGAGCTGCAATAAAAGTACAGAAGGTTAGTGGGAAGAATGCAAAACCTGTCATCAAAGGAGAATAATGCAAAACTCCTTGAAGAAACTCGGCGGCAAAGAAGAAGTATCCCATCATCGAACCAACAAACATGGCTCTGACTAGATAGGCGATAACTCTACTTCGATCGGTGAACAGTGACAGAGGCATCATTGGCTTTTTAACTTTCGCTTCAATTATGATAAATGTGGTTAATAAGATAAGAGCCAAAATGAACCAAAGCAAAATATTTTTGGCGCCGTTGATGGAATAAACTAGAGCAAATAATCCCAGAATTGAGAAAAGTGAACCCCAAACGTCATAACGTTCTTTCTTGATAGATTGTGTTTCTAACGCTTTGATTGCAACAATGATCATAAAAATAGTTAAAGGAATATTGATAAAGAAACCGTATCTCCACGATAAAGTACTAGCCAAGAAGCCACCTAAAACCATGCCGACACTAGTTCCAATCCCGGAGACGGAGCTGTACCAAGCAATGGCCTTGATTCTTTCAGGTCCTTCAAAGTTGTCCATCAATAATGCTAAAGAGGTAGGGGCTAAAATGGCGGCACCGATGCCTTGAATAAATCTAGCCAAAATCATTAATGTGGCCTCTTGAGAGATACCGGCGAATAATGATCCAATACCGAATAAGGCTAAAGAGAGAATAAATATTCTTTTTCTTCCAACAAGATCACCTAATCGTCCTCCCAAAAGAACCATGCCGCCGAAGGCTAACAAATAGGCATTTTGAAGCCAAGATAGTGAGACCTGATTTAAGTTCAAATCAGATTTAATCATTGTCAAACCTGTGGTAACAATGGATGCGTCAATTGCGGTCACAAAGTAACTGAGTAATACAATTGTTAAAATTAATTTTTTTTGCATGTGAATCCTTTCTAAAATAATAAATAAAAAAAGAAAATCATTCTCAGATTTTCTTTTAAAGATGTTTAATTGAACTTGCCTTCTTGTAGCCACTTATCGACATTTTGATTCAATAATTTATCGTTATCCATCAACGACATGCTTAATTCCAAACCATTCTTCGGATTGAAAGTAGGCACTTCACGATGTAAAGCACTGGCGTATTTCTCATCATGGTCATAATAAGTCCAAAAGGCTAAGATGTTTTTATTTGAAAAATCATTTTGACGAACGTAGGACAAGATGGGATTGGATGGATTAAAGCCCCAAACTGGTCCACCGATGATGATATTGTCATAGTCATCTAAGTTAGGTAAGGTTCCAGCTAACTCAGGCATTTGGTTGTCAGCAATTTCGACTTGTGCTTGATCCCAAGCATCGTACATACCGCTAGCATAAGTATGGACGGTTTGAATTCTGTAAAGAACAACGTCGCCGAGTTTAGTAGAGATGAAATGTGCCATCTTATCAACGACGCCAGTTTTTGAGTAATATACTATCAAAGTTTTCATGTTTTTCCTTCTTAATATTAAAGTGATTGTCTAGTTGGGCGAATAATTACTTCACTGACGGACATATTATCTTTGGTGCCGATGGCAAATTCAACAGCTTGGGCAATTTGTTCAGGTTCTAGTCCACCAACGTTCTTGAAGTAATCTTGAGCAAACTTCTTTTGATCCTTATCATTGATAGAATTGAATAATTCAGTACCAGTACTACCTGGTGAAACAATGGTAGTTTTAATATTATTTTCAGCTTGCTCAATTCTTAGTCCGTCCATGATGGCACGAACGGCAAATTTAGTACCACTGTAAACAGCACCATCAGGTCCAATAGTATGTCCGGCAACAGAATCAGTTGAGATAATGTGACCACTCTTAGCTTTAGCCATGTAAGGAAGAGCAGCAGCAATACCATTTAGGACACCCATGATATTGATTTGAAGCATATTTTGCCATTCATCACGACGACCTTCAATTAAAGGAGCAGTTGGCATGATACCAGCATTGTTATAGAGAACATCGATACGTCCGTATTTTTCAACTGTCTTATCAATTACATTCTTAACATCTTCAAATTTTGTAACGTCAGCCTTATAAGCGTCAATTTCAGCTTTAGGGAGGTCCTTTTGGATTTCTTCTAATCTATTTAAACGACGGGCAGCGATAACTAACTTAGCACCATCTTTAGCTAATAATCTACTTGTGGCAGCTCCAATACCTGATGAAGCACCCATAATTACAGTAACTTTATTTGATAAATCCATATTTAAAATCCTCCTGTATGAATCAATTTATGTTTATAATATAAGTGCTGAATAGCTTGATGTAAAATAGTTATATTGCAATGCTAGCCATAACTAAAAAGGATGGATAAAATGGAACTACGAGTATTACGGTATTTTATAGAGATTGTTAACGACAAAAGCATCACTTCGGCAGCTGAAAAATTACATATTTCGCAGTCAACTTTGTCCAGACAGATTAAAGATTTGGAAGAAGAATTGGGAACAGTTCTCTTTGAACGGGGCCCGCGGGAGATTTCTTTAACTAACGATGGTTATTTCTTTTTAGAAAGGGCCAAGGAAATTGATCAATTAGTTGATTCGACTTCTTTGACGATTCAGAATAATAAGGTTTTGTCCGGTGACTTATATGTAGCCGCTGGAGAAGGTAAGGCTAATGCTTATTTAACAAGGACTTTTACCAGATTGATAGATAAGGGTGAGAACGTCAACGTTCACTTTGATACTCAAGACGCTGATCAAATTTTTCGAAATTTAGATGCTGGGGTTCTTGATTTTGGCGTTGTTTATACGAATGATTCTTTGGATAAATATAATAAGTTATCATTGCCAATTGAAAACAAAACCGGGGTTGTCATGCCTAGAAAGGATGACAACTCCGGTAAGGATTATTTTGCGGCTTCAGATTTGAAAGGAATGCGTTTGTTGATCCCCAGACAGATGGATGTTCATTCACAATGGGTTTCATATTTAGATGAGTATGTCCGTGACTATAAAATTACAGGTACTTATGATATGAATTACAATATGCGAGCCATGGTTATGTCGGGAATGGGCAATGCGATTACCTTTGATAAGCCAGAATATGAAACTGGTGATTTGGTTTTTAAGGATTTGAATTATATTGATACTGTTAAGACAGTTTTAATTTGGAAAAAATCGCGTTCTTTATCTCGATTAGCAGATGAATTTCTTAAAAATATTATGAGTATGAAAAAAGAATCATAATCCTTTGATTTCAAATTAAAGAAGGTGTTTATATCAACCAAAGTTAATTGGTCAATATAAACACCCTTTTTATTTAACAAAGTTAGTCTTAATACGATCTAAAGGAATTTCACGCGGAACAAATTTTTCGTCTGTTTGTCCTAAAGTTAGAGCAAAGATGCCTCTGAATCCGGTAGGTAGAACGTTGGCAGGAATTGAACCAACACTAGACATATTGTAATTAGCACCTAATCCTTGATCCTCAGCGGCTAATTCCATGTTATGAACGATGGCCCCAGCTGAGACATCCTCCATGGCATCAGGGTCTTCAGCAGAAACCACAATAACAGTTGGAGCATCGTAGATACCGCTCATTTTATTTAGAATATCTGAATTTTGAATAACTGTAAGACGATAGTTGTTATATTCACCCATACCGACGGGACCAGCATTAGCAGCAAGTAAAATCTTATTCAATTGTTCATCGGTGATTTGACCAGTGTAGTGACGAACGGCCTTGCGCGAACGGATCATTTTTTCAGTTTCCATATATTAACACTCCCTTATTATGTTTCTCCCTCTATAATAGTATAAATAAAATTATGTGGATCAATATGTTGCAATCAATTTTTTTGACAAAATTCGGTTATAATTGTTTCATTTTTATAGAAAGTCGTATAAAGTTAACATTATAGTAAATTAGAAAAATATTAAAAATAAATTAGAGGTAGCTCATGTCTGAAATTAAACATTTTTATGAAACATTTCATCCAGCACACTACGATATTTTTATAGATATCGATCGTGGTGCTAAGACCATTTCCGGAACAACTAAGATTAATGGTGATGCTAAAGAAAAGACAGTCTCAATTAATCAAAAATATTTGAATATCAAATCAGTTGAGGCTGATGGCGAAACGGTACCTTTCAAAGTTGATGACGAGAATGAAGGAATTCACATTGATCTTGAAAAGACAGGTGAAACTACTTTAACAATTAGTTACGATGCTAAGTTGACTGATTCAATGATGGGTATTTATCCTTCATATTACGAATTGAACGGTGAGAAGAAACAAATTATCGGTACACAATTCGAAACAACCTTTGCTCGTCAAGCCTTCCCATGTGTTGATGAACCTGAAGCTAAGGCTAAATTCGATATTGCTATTAAGTTCGACGAACAACCTGGCGAAACAATTTTGGCTAATATGCCAGAAATTCGTAACGAAGATGGTGTTCACTACTTCGATACAACTGTACGTATGTCAACATACCTAATCGCTTTTGCCTTTGGTGATCTTCAAGCTAAGAAGGCCAAGACTAAGAGTGGTGTAGAAGTTGGTGTCTTCGCTACTAAAGCTCATAAAGCTAAGGAATTGGACTTTACCCTTGATATTGCTAAACGTGCAATTGAATTCTATGAGGATTTCTATCAAACACCATATCCACTTCCACATTCATGGCAATTAGCACTTCCTGATTTCTCAGCTGGTGCGATGGAAAACTGGGGACTTGTAACTTATCGTGAAGCTTACTTATTGCTTGATCCTGATAACACATCAATTGATACAAAGATGTTAGTCGCTACTGTTGTTACTCATGAATTGGCTCACCAATGGTTCGGTGACCTTGTAACTATGAAGTGGTGGGATGACCTCTGGTTAAACGAAAGTTTTGCCAATATGATGGAATATGTTGCGGTTGATGCTATTGAACCTGACTGGCACGTTTGGGAAATGTTCCAAACATCAGATGTTCCTGCTGCCTTACAACGTGATGCAACTGATGGTGTTCAATCAGTTCACGTTGAAGTCCAAGATCCAGCTGAAATTGATGCTTTGTTCGATTCAGCCATTGTTTACGCTAAGGGTGCTAGAATGCTTGTCATGGTACGTGCTTTGCTTGGTGATGATAACTTACGTAAAGGTTTGAAGTTATACTTCGAAGCTCATAAGTATGGCAATGCCAAGGGTGCTGACTTGTGGAGTGCTTTAGGTGAAGCTTCAGGTATGGATGTTGGTAAGATCATGAACTCATGGCTAGAACAACCTGGTTATCCAGTAGTTTCAGCTAGTGTAGTTGATGGCAAACTTACATTGTCACAAAAACAATTCTTTATCGGCGAAGGTAAAGAAGTTGGCCGTCAATGGCAAGTTCCTTTGAACAGCAATTATGATGCTGCTCCTAAGATTATGGCTGATCAAACAATTACTTTAGGCGATTATGAAGAATTACGTAAAGCAAATGGTAAGCCATTCCGTCTAAATGTTGGAAACAACTCACACTTTGTTGTTAAGTATGACGAAACACTTCAAAAGGATATCTTCGATAATATCGATTCAGTTGATACTATTTCTCAACTTGGATTGCTTCAAGATCTCCGTCTTTTGGCTGATGCTCGTCAAATTTCATATGCTGATGTTGTACCAATGCTTGAAGGCTTCTCAGAAAGTGAATCATCTACAGTTACAGCTGCAATGTATCGTATTGCCAATAACTTGAAGAAATTTGTTAAACCTAATACTGACGAAGAAAAAGCTTTGCAAGCCTTCTATGCTAAATTGAGTGCTAAACAAGTTGCTCGTCTTGGCTGGGAACCTAAAGCTGGCGAATCAATCAATGATCAATTGACACGTCCATACGCTTTGAGTGCTGCTTTGTATGCCAAGGATGAAAAAGCTATCTCTGAAGCTCATAAGTTATTTGTTACTAACAAAGATGACTTGGCAGATTTACCAGCTGATATTCGTCTCTTAGTAATCAGAAATGAAGTTAAGAACTATGGTAGCGAAGAGCTAATCAATAGTTTATTGAATGAATACAAGACAACTTCAGATCCAAGTTACAAGAACGATTTATCTGTTGCTATTCCAAGTACAACTGACAGCAAGTTGATTGGTGAAATCGTTGATAAATTTGAAAATGCTGACATTATCAAACCCCAAGATCTACGTGCATGGTATCGTGGTATTTTGAATAATGACGAAGGTCAACAAGCTGCTTGGGATTGGATCAGAAATGACTGGCAATGGTTGGAAGATACTGTTGGTGGTGACATGGAATTTGCTACATTTATCACTGTCACATCATATGCCTTCCATACACCAGAACGTTTTGAAGAATTCAAGAAGTTCTTTGAACCTAAGATCAATACACCAGGATTGACTCGTGAAATCACAATGGATATCAGTATCATTGAGACTAAGGTTAACTTGGTTGAAGATGAAAAAGATGCTGTTAATGCAGCAATTAAAAATGCTTAATTTTTAATTATAAAAAATTAGAATATTTAAATAAAAGGCCTGAAGAAATGATCAATGCCGTTTCTTCAGGCTTTTTTGCTGTCCAAAAATAAATATTTAGAAAATACTTTTTTCAAAATAGGATATAAAGCTTGTCTAAACATGGGTAAACATATTATGGTATTAGTACTATTATATAAATAAAGTTATTAATGTTAGCGATGCCATTGTGAAAGGAGTGATTGATATCAAAAAATTACTAGCTCTATACGTAGGATTCATTTTACTGGGTCTTTTTTTGATATTGAGTTTTTCAACAAATACTACCTATGCAGCTACTGCCACTCAAGCAACCTTGGGTAAGGTGTTGAGTAATACAGTAGATAATAAAGGTGTAGATCGTACTTTGCCTAAGGGCTTAACTAATATTAACGAATTGTTTAATGTGCCAGCAATTACTGATAATGATACTAAAGTGTTGGCTCCTAATGAAGGTGGTAATAAAGGAAGTGCCGATGTTACCGTATTAACAGAATTAGGGCAAACTAATAAAGTTGGTGCTATTTGGTCCAAGAGAACGCAATCAGATACCAGTAAACAGAATTATATAGATGTAAATAAACGTCAAACCATGTCTATGTGGATGTACTTTGGCGGTGTTGATACTTTTGGTGGTACTAATACTGGTGATGGTATGGCGTTAGTTTTACAAAATGTTTCAGATAGTGCTTTTACTAATAGTGGTGATGTTGATAATACGCCTGGTGAAGCCTTAGGTGTCTGGGGAACTGTAATTTTACCAGTTGATGTTGTTACATCTGCTCTAGCTAAAACAGCCATTCAAAAGAGTTGGGCCATGGAATTTGATACCTATCCTAATTCTGGTACTTATGATAGTAATTTTGATAAGAATGTCAGTGGTGTCAACCATATTGCCAGCAATTATCCGGCTAGAGAGTCAACCTATGGGCTTGGGGCAGAAGGTGCTTATATGAACCATGATAATTTGATTACTAGTATTCCTACTACATCAAAGAGTAGTAATTTCTTAACCGATGATCACTGGCATCATGTGACATTGACATGGACACCAGCACCTAGTGGTTCTACTGAAGCAACAATGACCTTGAATTATGATGACAAGAATATGGACGGGACTCCTAAGTTGACCAGTGCTGGCAAGGTCAATACTAAAGTTATGAAAATTGATACAACTGCTTTTGATCTCAATGGTAGCAATAAACTCTATTGGGGCTTTACCGGTTCAACTGGTTCAAGTTCTGAAAATAATTTAGTTATCTTTGAATCTATTCCATCTTTGGTTGAAGCCGATGCTTTAACTTCAATTATTGATGAAACTTCAGGTAATCGTGAAATTACCGATGCTACAACTGATAATCCTAATGCTAACGTGGTCCATCAAGGAGACAAAGTTAGTGTGAACTATAATCTAAATTACTTGAGTGGTTCAAAGCCTTGGGAAAATATTGATGCCACAATTAATCTACCTGATAAAATTGATTACAGTAGTGCTTTGATTACTTATACCGATGATGCAGGTAAGACATCCACTGAAACAATTGGTGAGTTTAGCGGCATGACTAATAATCAAATTGAACATAAACTAGGTCAATCTTTGTACAAGACAGGAATCACCTCAGCTAATGTTAAATTTGAAGGAACTGTTAATGCCGGTACAACCGCTACAGAAACTGATGTACCAGCGGCACACGCTAGTTTCTATGGTAGTGATTTGCAAAAAGATGTCATGACTAAGGCCTTCGTAATTAAGCAACCAAATAAAATTACGTTAACCAAGACTGGATCTGACGTCACAACTAGTTTTAATAAAGAAGTTTTGTTAAATGGTAAAGTATCATACAGTGACAAGACTAAGACTGTTGATCCATCTAAGTTAACAGTTGTTGCCAGTGTAAATGGTGAAATTGCTAAAACTTCCATGAGTTCAATTTTAGCCAGCAATTCAACTGATACTTTTGCTTTACCAGTATCTTCACAACTATTCTCTAATTTGCATGAAGGTGCTAACACAGTTACAATCTACGTTTACAATGATGAAGATTACAACGTTTCCGACACAATTACATATACCGTAACTATTTCAGGAACGGTTTCCATAGAGACCTCACCGGCCAGCAACTTTAAGACCACGCAATCCTTTGGAGATAATTCAATTATTCCAAGAGGAAGCGGTTGGTCAATTGATGTAACTGATAGTCGTCAAAAGGGAGCAGGTTGGAAATTATTCGCTTCCGCAACGCCGCTAGTTAATGGAGATAAAGAAACATGGACTAATTCTAAAGATGGCCAGAGTTTGATCTTCGTTGATGGGTCTGGCAATACTGATAGTTTAATCAATAATGAAGTCGAAATCAGTAGTGCAGTTAAAAGTCAGACAGCAGCACAGGATTATGATATTGATAGTCAATGGTCGTCTGACAATGGAGTCTTGTTGAAGCGTGGCTCATATGAAAGTGCAGGTACGTATACTTCCACTGTAACTTGGAATTTGCAGGATAGTATTTAAGTAAAATAATTAAAGAAAAAATCATGATTATTGAGAAATCTCTCAATTCATGATTTTTTTGTGTATGAAAACGGATAAATGAAAAGATATTAGTTTAAATATATTTTCATTAGATATACTATTGAGCTATTAGGAAATTTTATAAAAATAATAATAACTATGGGATTCATTTCCTATGTAATGGAAACAAAGGTAAGTATGAGGAAAAAATTTTTAAAGGTTCTATTTTTGATGGCTTCATTGGGGTTGGCTATCAAGAGTGAACAAACAGTGGTTCAGGCTGGTACATCGCAACAAGACTCTATGACAGAGACACGAGAGGGACTGGCTAAAGCACCGGATAATCTTGGATTGAATGAGTCACAATTTTTACATGGTGATTTTTCAGGATTTGGTAGTAGTGCTCAGAATAGTGCCATTTTACAAAACTCGTCAATGCATTCTACGGGAACATCTTATGATCCGTTGATGGCAATTAGAATGACTAATTACACCAATCAGGAAGGTGCTATCTGGTCTAATGTTGATAACGGAAATTACGTTAATATCAATAATAAACAGACCTTGTCATGTTGGTTATATTTTGGACCATCACAACACATTCATAGTGGTGATTCTTTTGGTGACGGGATGGCTTTCGTATTACAAAACCCAGCTAATGGTGTTTCATCGTTCTCTCACAAGGGTACAACAATTGGGACAGGTGAAACTTTAGGAGTCTGGGGTATGGATACTGATAAATCTGTCACATCCACTCAAACAATTGCTAATACGGCTATTCAAGATAGCTGGGCTCTGGAATTTGATACTAATGCTAATAAATCGAATGCTTCGAATGATGATTTTGATGCTGAAAGTGATATTACGGGGCAGCATATTGCCTATGGTTATCCAGGTGATGCTAGTACTTATGTTAGACATGATGCCTCCAGCTTTTTTAATACTAATAATTATTACTCCATGAATCATTCTGGTGTTCAAAATATTACATCATTGCATGATGGTAATTGGCATCATTTAACTGTCTCTTGGGATCCTTCTACGTATAGAATTACTTATAAGTATAATGATAAGAATTTGGATGGATCTAAGAGTGATACACCTTTAGTATCAACCAGTGATCCAGTTCATGCGACTGAATTTGGTGGAAAGAATGCTATGTCTAATAAGTTGCAGTGGGGCTTCACAGCGACTAGTGGTGCAGCTTATGAGCCTAATTTGATTGCATTGGAATCTATTCCTTCTTCTGTTGAAGGGACGGTTACTTCGGATATAACTGACAATACGCAAAACAAAACATTTTCTGAAACGGATACTGATCGAAATGTTAATTCTGGTGATAGTTTGAGTTTTAATTACCATCTACGTTTTGATAGTGGAGAAAATAAATGGTTAAATGATGTGGCTCAAATCACATTCCCAAGTAATGTTACTTTTACAAATGGTGATGCTAATCAAGTATTAGGTTATGTAACTTACAATGATGGCAGTGATGCTAAAGCTGAGCCAATCTATGCGAGTGAAATTGATAAAGACACAGGTAGACTAAAACATAGTATAGCTAAAGATTTATATGTCAGTTCGGATGGAACATATCGACCTTCTGAAGCTACGATTACGGTTAATGGGGTGGCTAATGACGTCACAACTACTACTAAAGTTAAAACGGTTAGTGCTCATTTTGACAGTGATAATTTGATTACGGATGTTAATACACCTGATTTCACTATCAAAAAGGCCAAAGCTATCAGTTTAGCCTTAGATCAAAGTAATTTAACTGTTGATAATAGTCATGATGCTAATATTACTGGAACTGTTTCATACGTTGATGGTAGTACTGTTAACAATTCTGATGTCACAGTTCATGAAAATTTGAACGGCAAGGACTTGGCTACTTCTAAATTAGATAGTAATGCTGCCAGTGGTAAATTGAATTTGAATATTCCATCAGCTGATTTGACCCAAACAACTAATACTTTAAAAGTTTACGTTGAGGATGCTGACGGTAATGTTTCAACTACATCGACGGTGGTTATTACGAAAAAGGGTAGTTTGTCATTGAAAGTCGATGATTACTCTTTTGGCAGTATTAATCAAGCGACAGCTGCAATGCTAGTTCCTAGAAAAGGCGATTGGAATATTGTTGTGAATGATGGTCGAGAAAATGGAACGACCAATCCTTGGCATTTATCAGCTACAACTTCAGGTTTGTACAATGGTGATACGGCTTTTAATGGTAATCTAGTTTTCAAAAATTCTAGTGGCTCGGAACAATCATTAACAAATGATGCAGTTGTTAATATTGCTAACGGTTATAAGAGTGCTGACGGGAATCAAGTTACTAATGTTGGAAAATCTTGGAACGATTCAGATGGTATTTTATTGAAGACTACTGGGTTTAATTCAAGCGGACAATATAGTGGGAAAATGAATTGGGTTCTTTCAGAATCCGTTTAAAACAAAAAAAGACTCGAAAACATAGCATATGAGGGCTGACGTTTTCGGGTCTTTTCTTTGAAATGATGATATTACTAGCAAATTAATCTATATGCAAATAATTTGATTTGAAGAAAAATGAAAAGCATAAAACTGTCATTCAGTTTTATGCTTTTTAAATTACCCGGATTTAAAATCTAAGTGCAACACTTAATCAACTAGACCAAAAAGGCCATAAAGACCTATTCTTATAAGTGACCAAACCAATAAGAAAAGAGTGTCTTTATGCCCCAAACTAAGAATACCATGTCTTGCCATTACCAACAACTCAATGAAGTACAACATAAAGCTATTGAAACGCTTTTAAAGCTCAAATGGTCGTATAGAAAAATTGCCCAGTATTTATGCTGTAATGTCAGTACGATTAGTCGAGAGATTAAACGTGGTTCCACAAGACAAATTGGTCCAAACAAAAAACCTTATGTGATTTATTTTGCTGAAACTGGTCAATCGATTCACGAAAAGCGACGACAAGCATGTCATTCTGTAGATTGGCGTGTGAAAGCACCTTTGTTTTTCGAACTTCTACAAGAAGAGTTACGCAAGAAGTATCGTGTTCATAGTGTTGATAGCTTTGTTAATTGGTTTAAAATACATCGTCCTAAGCTTCCTTATCCATCTACGCCTACTGTTTATCGATACATTGATGCTGGCCTTCTAATGATTAAGAATAGTGATCTACTGGCGAAGCTACGCCGCCGAGTAAGAGGTTCGTATAGAAAGCATGCTCGACTGAATAAGCACATTCTCGGACAGTCGATTGAAAATCGACCACCGGAAGCTAATAAAAGTTTGAAGATTGGCCATTGGGAAGGTGATCTAGTTAAAGGGAAAAGGGTTGCGATATGACTCTGACCGATCGTGCAAGTCACTATGAGATCATTGTTAAGATACCCAATTATCATTCAGATACTTGTCAACGGGCACTTCAGGATGTCATTGACGACTATGGGCCATCTCACTTCAAAACGGTTACTTTTGATAATGGCTCTGAATTTGCACAGTTGAGCTAAGTAACTGGTACTGAGGTGTATTTTGCACACCCTTATTCACCATGGGAACGTGGTTCCAATGAGAATCAGAACCAGTTGATACGTGAGTTTCTACCAAAAGATCATTCAATGAGTTCTGCTACTATCACAGAGATTCAAGGTATTCAAGATGTCTTGAATCAACGTCCTAGAAAGATTCTAGGATATAAGTGTGCTCAAGAGTTACTGACTTCCTTTGACTAGCATCTATACCAATTACAAGTGTTGCACTTGGTTTGACAATTCAGGAAGAAAATAATCATAATAAATATCTTGGCATTATTGCTTTGGGAGAAACGATATACTAACATAAATTTAATAGACAATAATTTCAATTGGGGAATATAGGGGGATTTAAACTATGACGGAAAAGCCAAAATTTGGTGTTGGTAGTATGAATAGTGCTGATATTAAGAAGGAAAAGAAAGAAAGTATTTCTGAAAATAAAAGTACTGAAAAATCAGTAGATAAAGATGTACATGTAGAGAAGTCTTTTGGAGTTGGGGTAAAAAACGAAAAGTCTGAAACAAGTAAGAATGGTTTAGGAGAGATTTTTAAAAGCCAAGGGGTATCTTTTTGGATAATAAGTTATGTTGCTTCAGTTTTAATTTTTATGTTTCTTGGCTCGGGCAGGGGACTACTTGACACGATGAATTTACTTTTGTTTCCATTCACGTTAATTTTATTTTCACAATTACAAGTTTATCTCACAGGTTCTTTAACTGGAGTGGCAAGATGGCTGGCTCCAGATTTTAAATCAGGTGCAAATTTTGACTCTGGGCTGTTAAATATTATTTGGTATGTAAGTAAACTAGCACTTTATTATATTGTTTGGGGCTTTTCATACTTTTTAGGGATTATTGGTATTGCATCAATAGTTATTACAGTTAACAAGGCCAATAAATAAAGGAGCATTATTTATGAAACATACTATTACGGTAGGACGTGGATTTGGAAAGAAGCACTTTGATCAAGCTCTTGAAATGGCTGAGTCCGGAGACACAATCCTTATTGAAGAAGGAACTTACGATTTTGAGAATGGGTACAAATTAAGCAAAAGTCTGATTATCAAGGGTATTACGGATAACCCTGAGAAAGTTGTCTTAAATACTAGTTTTTATTTGTATGCAGGGATTCATTTTGAATTGGATAATTTAGTATTGCATCCTTCGATTAAACATAATGGGATAAATGTTAAGGAAGACAGCACTTTTAGCAGCTCTAATACAATATTCAATGTTGAGAATGTAGAAAATGAAAGTAAGTATCCTTTGATATATGTTGAAGATGAATCCAAAGCAGAGTTTATTTCATGTAATATTTATAGCGATAATAATCAAAATGCTGATAAAATTTTGGACGGGATCTATGCTTCTAAGAATGCAAATATAACCCTTACTAGCTCTATTACAGATGTAATTAATTTAGAAGAATCAAAACTAAATATTTCAAATTCTCAAATAACCATTTGTATTTGTTTAGATAATAGTTCAGTCACTGAATCGGCTGATTATGTACAGTTTTTGGGTGCGAATGAAAATCGATATTCTATCTATGAAGTAAATGGTTCCATTGTTAAACTAAATCAATTTGAAAAAGCTGATAATGATATTTATGCTTATCTTTCAGATAGTTTATTAAAAATCAATGAGGTCGAATCTTCAGGTACAGGCGAGTTTGTTGTCAGATATAATGATCAATCAACTGCCGATGTGGATGAAAATAAAGCTACCCTAGAAAATGTAGATGAAGAAAAACGACAAGAAGAAGCAAAAGAAAAAGAGGAAGCTGAAAAGGAAAAAACTGCACAAGTTGCAAATAATAAAGTCTCTGAGTCGAATGAAAATTCTGAATTGGAAAATAAGACCCAACAAAATTCCCAAGAAGATAAAGAAGAATCGGATGATGAAAATAAATCACAAGAGGATGATGCTTTAGAGCAGTTGAATAATTTATACGGTCTAAAGATGGTTAAAGAACAAGTAAAGAGATTTATTAATCATGCCAAATTCGAAAAGTTACGTGAAGATAATGGATTAGTAACGACACCGGTCACTTTGCACTCCTTGTTCTTAGGTAATCCAGGTACTGGTAAGACAACTGTTGCCAGATTACTAGGGAAGATTCTTTATCAAAATGGTGTTGTTTCTACCGATAAGTTTGTTGAAGCTTCTAGAAAAGATTTAGTGGCTGATATTATTGGTGGTACAGCAAAAAATACTCAGGCGATACTTGATAAGGCAAACGGTGGGATTTTATTTATTGATGAGGCATATTCACTTTATTCAGAATCCAAACAAGATTTTGGTAATGAAGCAATAAGTACAATTCTGAAATATATGGAAGATCATCGAAATGAAATTATGATAATCTTTGCTGGATATACAGAGCAGATGCAGGACTTTATTAATATGAATCCTGGATTAGCATCAAGAATTCCAAATGTGTTTGATTTTGAGGATTATTCTCCTGAAGAAATAGCTGAGATTGGATATAAAGATTTAATTAATACGCAGCATAACGTATATCAAAAAAAGTATATGGATATTGTTATTAATCAATATTCGCATTCAATAGATCATAGTAATGCACGTTGGGTTCGTAATTTTAATAATAAATTATTGTCAATTGCAGGAGAAAGAATCGTTGAGGAAAAGAGCGATGATCTGCGTACAATAACTCAAAAAGATTTGGATAAATTAGTTGGTGGAAATAAAGAAGAAAAGCAAGAAAATGTTAAAAAACTGTTAGCTGAATTGGATAATCTCACAGGTCTCGAGAATGTTAAGACTGAGGTTTCAAATCTAATTAAAGAAGCTCAGATTGATGAAAAACTAGCAGAAAAAGGATTATCCAAGCCGTCATATCATATGGTATTTGAAGGTAATCCAGGTACAGGTAAAACGACCGTAGCAGAAATTGTTGCAAAATTATTTTATAATCTTGATATTTTGCCAAAACCAATTGTAAAAACTGTAGAAAGATCAACGTTAGTTGGAAAGTTTATCGGTGATACGGAAGCTAATACTACTAAGGCAATTAAAGAAGCCATGGGTGGTGTTCTCTTTGTTGATGAAGCCTATCAATTGACAGATGATAGTTCTGATAATGACTTTGGGAAGAAAGCAGTTGAAACATTGATAACAGCATTAGAGAATTATCGAGATAAGTTTGTAGTGATTTTTGCAGGGTACACAGAAAATATGGAACATTTCTTAGATGCTAATCCAGGATTAAGATCCAGGGTTCAAACGAAAATAATGTTTCCAGATTATTCAGAAGATGAAATTTCGACAATGGTCAATAAACGTATCACTAAGACATGGACTGTTGATTCACAATATTTACAGCAAATTGTCAAAAAATGTTTTGAAAACGATACTATAGAAAACCAACATTCTAATGGGCGTTGGGCTAGAAATTTTGCGGAAAGATTAGATAAATTACAAAAAGTATATTTGATAGATAATAATGTTTCCGATGATAAATTAGGCATTTTGCCTAATTCAGTTTTAGATAGTATTTGTCAAGATTACATTAATGCATAAAAAAAGAGATATCATATTTTATTAAGTAAAATACGATATCTCTTTTTTTAGTTATTATTACCAAAAATTTGGATGATACTTAGGAACAAGTTGATGAAGTCCATTACTAAGTTAACGGAAGCTAACAAGGCGATGGCACCCAAGTTTTCTGATCCGGCATTGCTTTGATAAATACGTTTGATATTTTGAGAATCAAAAGCAATGTAGAACAAGAAGAGGATGATGATAATTCCACTAACGAGCATCATTAAGGCTGTACTCTTGAAAATGAAGAGGTTGATTGCTTCAACCACGATGATTGAAATAAGACCAATCATTAAAGTACGGCTCCACTTAGTTAAATCTTTCTTGGTAACGAAACCAATAAAAGCTGAAACAACGAAGATAGCCGATGTAACTGTTAATGTTTGAATAATACTCTTAGCTGAGTACATGTAGAAAATTGGAACACCGATAAATGATAGTGTGAACAAGAATCCTAAGTAAGTTAAAAATGTTAAGAAATAAGATTTTGTTGCGAAACGACTACATAAACTGATGAATCCCATTGGAACACCGATCATTAAAATTAATGAAATAATACGGTGATTTGCCATACCTTGGAATAAGGCCATGGATAAAGCAGTGTTCTTAGCGATTGCTTGAGCACAAATCATCCAAAAAGCAATTCCCAAGCCAGTGTATAAGTAAACTAGGGATGTGAATCTAGCCAAACCAGTGGCCTTTACTTTGTCTATACTTTGCATAGTTTCCTCCTTAAAGACTCTATAATTATTGTACAATAGCATAACATTTATTGATATTAGTAGTAAATATTATGAAATTATTATTTTGATTAAGTATGCCATTCTCCACAGAAAAACCGATTGGCTGGAACGATATGGACATAGATTTGAACAATCGGTTTTTCTGTTCCGAATTAAATTTATCTTCTCATCTATTTTTAATACTTTAGCGGGTTACTTTGTAATGAGCATTGGTTTAGTATCTAAGACAGTGATGGAATAAAAACTATTAAAAGTAGAAGGGAAACTGACAATGGCAATTCTAATAAATGACGATAAAAAGATATTTACACTTCAGACACGAAATAGTACCTATCAAATGAAAGTAGGCGACTTTGGTTATCTTTATCATCTTTATTATGGAAAGAGAATTGATCATCAAGATCTTTCTTACTTGTTGTATGATGGACCTTCTCACTTTGCACCTTATCCATATGAATCAAAGAATCGCGTTGGTTCTTTAACGTTGATGCCACAAGAATTTCCAACCGTAGGTACTGGAGATTTAGGGAGTGTGGCCTTGGATGTTGAGAATGCTGATGGTACACGAATTATTGATTTGAAGTATAAAGGCTACGAGGTTTTAGATGGTAAATATAGTTTGACCGAATTGCCCTCATTTTATGCTCACGACAACGATGCACAAACCTTGAAAATCACTTTGGTAGATGTTGTTTCCGATATTGAAGTTGAACTTTACTATGGTGTGTTTGAGGATAAAGATGTTATCACTCGAGCTGTGGTGATCAGTAATCTTAGTGAAAATGCAATCCAGATTAAAAAAGCTCAATCCCTATCACTCGACCTTATTTCAGGTCAGTATGATTTGATCCATTTCCACGGTCGTTGGGCGGATGAACGTAACTTCGAACGAGTTCCGTTGACTCATAATGTAACGACTTTTGGATCAGATTATGGGATATCAAGTGCTAAAGAAAATCCTGGTTTCATACTTTTAGATAAGAATACGACTGAAGAAACGGGGAACTGTTACGGTTTCAATCTTGTTTATAGTGGTAATTTTCAGGCAACGGCTGAATTGGGGACTTTGGAACAAAGTCGAATTACTTTAGGCCTTGGTGATAATGAATTCTCATGGCAATTAGATCCGGGTGCCATGTTTGAAGCCCCTGAAGCAATTATGAGTTTTTCTAGTACAGGTTTGACACAACTGTCACATAACTTCCATGATGCGATAAGGGAAAACCTTTGTCGTAATAAGTATATCAACGGTCCACGTCCAGTATTGATTAACAATTGGGAAGCAACTTATTTTGATTTCACTGGCAAAAAATTATTAGAGATAGCGACAGCAGCTAAAGATATTGGTGCTAATCTTTTTGTTATGGATGATGGTTGGTTTGGCAAACGTTCGGATGACAACAGTTCTTTAGGCGATTGGTTTGTAAATGAGCAAAAACTAGGGTGCTCATTGAATGAATTAGTAACAAAAATCAATACTTTAGGAATGGAATTCGGAATTTGGTTTGAACCTGAAATGGTTAATGAAGATAGTGAACTCTATAATGCTCATCCCGACTGGGTTCTGAACTTTCCACAGCGCAAACCGTTATTGAGTAGAGGACAGATGGTTTTGGATATGTCAAAAGAGGCAGTTCAAAATTATTTATTTGATCGAATATCGGATGTTTTAGACAGTGCCAATGTTAGCTATATTAAATGGGACATGAATCGTCCAATTACTGAGTGGTATTCTAAAAGTTTAACTGACAAACGACAAGGAGAACTACAGCATCGCTATGTGTTGGGACTTTATAAATTATTAGGTCGATTGACTCGAAGATATCCCGACGTTTTATTTGAAGGTTGTTCTAGTGGCGGTGCTCGATTTGATTTAGGAATGCTAGCATATGAACCGCAGATTTGGACTTCGGATAATACGGATGCTATCAATCGCTTAAAGATTCAATATGGAACGAGTTTCTTCTATCCTATATCGACGATGGGTTCACATATTTCTGCTAGTCCTAACCATCAAAATGGACGAGTAACACCATTTGAAACTCGAGCCAATGTAGCAATGGCGGGAACGTTTGGCTATGAGTTAGATGTTACTAAGATGAGTGATGCGGACAAAAAGCAAGCTAAGACTTATACTGATTTTTACAAAAGGGTTCAAGAAATGACTTTCAATGGTGATTATTATCGTCTGGTCAGTCCGTTTGATCGTAATAATGATGTTATGGCTTGGCAAATTGTTTCTAAAGATAAATCGCAAAGTTTGGTTACGATTGTGGCAACGGATGTGGTTGGTAATCCGCCGTTCGTCTATATTAAATTACGTGGTTTGAAGTCCGATGCTAAATATAAAATCAAAAATCATATTTATAGTGGTGATGCCTTAATGAATGCTGGATTGAAATTGATGCAACCAAAAGGTAATTACCCTTCAGAACAAATTTATATTGAAGAAGCTTCCAATTCTAAATGAGTTGGAAGCTTTTTTAACCACTTAGGTTTGAATTTTAACCGCATAAACCAATAGTGTATACATCGGAATGGGGATGTGGTGTAATACATTTAACGAAAGGGTTGTTCGATGTGAAAATAAAAGTAGATATTTCGCCGCAATACTCGGAAAAAGAGATTGTGATTCATGCGAATAAAAATGATGATGAAGTTCAAGAAATTTTACATAACATCAAAGAAGTTGAAACCAGATTTCACAGTCTCAATGGTTATTTGGATGATACTGTCTATTCGCTGCAACTCAGAGAAATTTTGTTTTTTGAGACTAACGACCGAAATGTCTACGCGCACACTAAAGATAACGCCTTTTTAATTCATTATCGGTTATATGAGTTGGAACAAAATTTGCCCGACAACTTTTTACGGATATCTAAATCAGCTATTTTAAATATTGATGAGATTTTATCATTAACACGTTCAGTAACTGGTAATGTTGTTCAATTTCGTGATTCTTACAAGCAAATTTACGTTTCAAGGCGATTTTTGAAAAGCTTAAAGATCAAATTGAATCAAAGGAAGGTTTAATTATGAAAAATAGAAATGGAATCTTTTGGGGACTATTCTTACTATTAAGTGCTGCCATTTTAGTTGTCAGCCAATTACATTTAATTACATATACGTTTAGTTTTTGGACAATTATAGCTACTATCTTTTTAGCAGCAGTTTTGATTAAGAGTCTAGTGTACTTTTCAATTTCAGGAACAGTCTTTTCTTTAGCATTCTTGGGAATTCTGTATGCGAAGCCTTTAGGAATTACAGCAATTGTTCCTTGGACAATTTTGGGAGCCGCCTTGTTAATAACAATTGGTTTATCAATGATTTTGAATCCATTATTGAATAGACATCGTCCTTGGATGAGATACAGAAAAGCCTTTACTAGAGGTCATCGTGGTCCTTTTTTTAGCTATGAGTATAAGTCGGAACCTGATATGAAAACAATCGATGAACCGGATGTCGATGTTTATGTCAAAATGGGAAACAGTGTTAGATATGTGAAGTCGGATGATTTTAAGACAGCCAAGATTGATGTAAATATGGGTGAAGCCAAAGTTTATTTTGATCATGTGACCGTTAAAGATACGGCTATTATTAATGTTAATGTTTCCTTAGGTGGAGCTGAATTATACATTCCTAGTAATTGGAATATTATCAAAGGTGTAAATAATAATATGGGAAATATCACAGAAGATGGTGTTCGCAATGTCGATGAAGATAGTCCAGATGTGACGATTTCCGGGTTGGTTTCCTTAGGTAATTTGAAAATTAGTTATATTTAAAAAAAGAGCCGCGATTATGCGGCTCTTTTTTTGTAAAGTGGCGAAATATTAAAATAGAATAGTAAAAACAAGTTTCTATTTTACAAAAATGGTAGTCTAATAAAATAAAGAAGAGGGGAAGAACTGATGGAGAACTTCACAGTCTACAATGAAGGAATTGATGAATTACCGATTATTATCGATCTACCACACAGTGGGACACAAATTCCTGCTGAAATTCAAAAAGAGATTATTCCAGATCGACTTTTACCTAACGTTGATTGGTTTTTACCAGATTTATACGAGTTTCTACCACAAAGTGGATTCACCACTTTACAAAATAATGTGCATCGCTATATGGCAGATCCAAATCGAGACCTTACCATGATTGATCAGAATGGTGATTATCGTTACGAGGTAGTTTATAGTAAAACGACTTTCGGCAAGGACATTTATCAAGATTTGTTAACACCAGATCAAATATCTCAACGGATTGAAACTTTTTACAAGCCATATCATCAACAATTGAAAAAATTAATTGATCATAAACTAGAGAAGTTTGAAAAAGTATATTTGTTCGATCTCCACAGTTTTGCAGAATATCCACATGAAGACGTCAAGACTGATGATATTGTGTTGAGTAATCGTTTTGATACGACTTCTGATATTAAATTACGTCAATTTATGACGGAACAATTCAATCAAAAAGGTTATTCAGTTTCCAATAATCATCCATTCACAGGTGGCTATATCACACCACATTACGGTCAGAATCCACGTGTAGAATCGATGCAAATTGAGCTAGCTTATCATATGTATATTGAAAATCGTTATTTTGGTGAGGAAGAACTGTCGGGAGTTGATGTGGGTACATTCACAACAGCTAAGAATAGTTTACAAAGCATTTTTATGGAATTACTTAATTATATTTTATCCAAATAAAAATCACTTTTTATAGGTGATTTTTTATTTTTGCCTGAAAACGACAAATAACGTCGTACCTATTTTATAAAATTAGACTGATAAATAGGGGGATAAAAAATGAAGAAAACATGGGGTTTAATCGCGACACTATTAGTAACTTTGACTTTGATTGGCTGTGGTAATCATAAACAAAGTCAGGCTAGTGATTCAAAGGTCAAGACACATAAAGTTGTGAAAGCCAATCATAAAAAGAAGACTGTTAAAAAGGCAACAAAGAAGACCATAAGCAGTAAAACTGATAATACTAGTACGGCCTTTTCAAATCAGAGATTTGCGACATCTTGGATTGATTCTATTTCGGGTATTTTCTTTAAAGGAAATCAATATATCTGGAAATATACTAATCCAGTAAGTACAAATGCAGATAATCAATCAAGTGAGGAAGAAAATTTCATAGTTATGCAAGGAACTTATGAATATGATTCTAATTCCAAAACTATTACTTTGAATATTGCTAATCAGTCCAAGGCTTATACGGGATATGCTTTGGAATTAGATAAGTTTAGTTACCAGAGCGTTACTGGGCCATCAATGCCAAGTACAGTTAGATTGCAGTACGTTAATGATGGTAATCAGAATTATTTGAAGCCTTTAACCAATAATCTTAATAACATGAATATGGATTCAATTAATAAGGATGGAAAGGATTCAAATTTAACCTATGAAAATATTATTAGTAAATTCAACGTTCAAAGGGTTGAATCCTCAATGCAGAAGAACGCTGACAAAATCAATAGTGCTCAAGATTTTGAGAAATTTATGATGCAGTATAACTTTATTCAAGGAAAAACTAATGCATTTAACGGAAACGGTCAGGTTGATGAATTTAAAGTTTACAGTAATGATGATTACCAAGCTGCACTAGGATCTAGTGATGATGTGACACCAGAAAAGACCGTCAATGCCAAGTATACAGTCGCTCCAGATGCTGGTATGGCAATGGATATGTATTTCTTAGGTGATGATAATAATATTTATTATGGTATGAGTGAAATGAGACCAGAAGTTGAATTAGCTGAAGAGGCTAACGCAAAGTATCATCAAATTTATGGTAATTAAGATAGAAAACAAGTTTAAAAATCAATGAGAATTAAAATCTAGGGGGATTTTATGGAAAAATGTAAAAACTGTGGAGCAGATCTTCAACCGGGAGTTAAGTTCTGTGGAAAATGTGGGGCACCAGTTGATGGAAGTATAGAAAATAATTCGACAACGGCGTCCAGATTAAATAAGGCAAACAATAGTGAAACAATTGCTAGTATTAAAAGTCATTCGTTAAATTATTTTTCTTGGTATAAGAAATCAATTTCTAAACCTTCTGAAGTCGACAATAGTAATAAATACTTTGGAGTAGTTTCTATTGTAATTAGTGTTCTATTAGCATCGTTTGCTTTTTACTCAATTATAGGTAAAGTCTTTGCTGGTGCGGAATCAGCTATCAATGAAGTATCAAGATATTATCCGAACCTTTCAAATGCTGGAGTTCCAACTGGCTTTAAACTTTATTTCCAACTCTTTCTAATGGTTCTAGTTTATTATGCAGTATTTATCTTGATTGGATTTGTATGTAAGAAATATATGATTGATAAAGATACGACTATTTTCAATTACACTAATCAACTAGGTAGTTATGGAAATTCAATAATGATTGTGCAATTACTTTTGGTTCTTTTCTTGTTGGTTTCAAGTACGAGTTCATTTATACTTTTGATAGTCTTTATGATGATACTTTCAAGTATTAGTGCTGTGGCTTATATTGGTTCGATTGTAGTAACTAAAGCACAAGCTAAATTAGATAAAATCTATGTTGCTATTATTACTTTATTTGCTAGCAATGTGGTTGTTTCTATTATTTTCATGATAACAGCTCGTTCAATGATTCTTAGATATGTAGAAATTATTAAGAACTTGCTTTAAGACCAAAAATTTTTTGAGATTTTATTAAAAAAGCAACATCTATTAGAAGATTCAAGTATGTTTATACTTTGAATATCTAATAGATGTTGCCTTTTATTTTTACGTATTTATCAAAGAGTTTAGTTAGTAGTATTTAATTTCGATAATTTTTATAGCAAGTGAATGCCGTTCTCATCACATTTCTTACGTAAGTCTTCAGGCCAAACTGCGGCTTGAACTTCACCGACGTGAGCTTTACCAAGTAGTAACATGCAAAGACGTGATTGTCCGATACCACCACCGATAGTGTATGGTAATTCACCTTTCAATAAGGCTTGATGGAATGGTAATTTGGCACGATCTTCAGCGTGAGCCATCTTTAATTGTTCCTTCATTGATTCTTCAGAAACACGGATACCCATACTTGAAATTTCAAGGGCGTGTTGCAAAGGCTCATACCAGAACAAGATATCACCGTTTAATTTCCAGTCATCATAATCAGGGGCACGGCCGTCATGACGTTTACCACTCTTCATAGGTCCACCGATTTGCATTAAGAAGACGGCACCGTATTCTTTACAGATGGCATCTTCACGTTCCTTAGGTGTCTTGTCAGGCCAGCGGTCTTCTAGTTCTTGAGTTGTAACGAAGTGAATTTCGTCAGGTAGATGATGGACTGCTTTAGGGAACTTATACCAAACTTCGTGTTCCATATGTTTGATAACTTTGAAAATTTGTTTAACAGTATTTTCCAAAGTTTCAGTTGTGCGTTCATCTTTAGCGATGATTTTTTCCCAATCCCATTGGTCAACGTAAATTGAATGGATGTTATCGAGGTCTTCATCTTTTCTGATGGCATTCATGTTAGTGTAAATACCCTCATGCATGTCGAAGTGGTAACGTTTCAAAGCTAGACGCTTCCATTTTGCTAGTGAGTGAACGATTTCGATAGTTTCACCAGGAATCCCTTTCATCGTAAAGGAAACAGGTGATTCGACACCATTAAGGTTATCGTTCAAACCAGTACCTTTTTCGACCATCATTGGTGCGGATAAACGGGATAAATTTAATTCTTTACCGAATTCATCTTGAAAAGTTTCACGAATATATTGAATAGCTTTTTGAGTTTCTTTAACAGATAGTTTTGGATCGTAATCCTTAGGTATAATTAAGTCCATTTTGAGTCCTCCAATTGATTGTTGATTCCTTTTATGCAAAATAAAAAAGTCTTTCATCCTAGTTATTAAATTAATAATAACTGGGACGAAAGACTTTTCGCGGTACCACCCAAGTTGCCTATATAAAAATAGACCACCTCAATAAGAGCACAAACATGCTCCACCGATGGTAACGTACCGGTTAACGTCTGTACTTACTTTGACGTAGTCATTTCAGCCAGAAACATAAGAAAGTGTTATTCAGCGATTCCATTTACTAGTTGGGTTCTCACCATTCCCAATTCACTGTCAGTGTGGAAAAACTTACTCTTCTTTCTTGTCGTTTTTTATCTTGTGACACTTATATTAGCATTAAATTTGAAAATGTAAAATAAAAATTTGATAAAAACTAATTTTAGAGTGACTAATTAGAATTGCTCTAATGTAGAGAAATTGTAAAAATTAACTTTTCAAATATCTAAAATTTTAGATTTACAGTTGGCCTACCAAACCTATCCCAATCACCCTAAGTCAAAGGAATTGCTAGAAGGATATTCCAAAGTAGTGAATGATATACATCAGAGTTTAGAAATGTCTCAAAAATTAGTTGATGACGTTCAAAATTTGGTTAAATAGTTAGAACATATACTCTGGAATCACGGTCAGGATAGGGATAGTCGGCGTGAAAATTTTCTGAAGCAACCTGTTGAAAGCCTTGTTTTTCATAAAAATAGTGTGAACGTTCTTCTTTTTCTGGTGTATCCAAAACAATACGTTGGAATGACTTTAGTTTAGCATGAGTCAATAAAGTTTGATAAAGTTGGGCACCTAAATGGTGAGGTTGACCACGATACTTCGGATAAGTGAAGAATTTTTTTAGGACTGCAGTTTTATTGTCTAAGGGCAAAAAAGCAATGGAGCCTACGATTTGATTGTCATCTAAAGCAATCCAAAAGTTACCGCCATTTTTTTGATAGTAGGTTGGAATTTGAAAAATATCGTCCTGTTCAGCCATTTTGATATCTAACTTGGCTTCGATGTTTTGACAATAATTAATTAAATCGACTAACTGAGCTTGATTCTTAGGATTATTTTGATAAGGAATTATTTGCATGGAAAGCCTCATTTCTTAATGATGGTTCAATTGTAATATGAGATTCTTAATATGTATAATTGATATTAAGAATATATGTTATCAAAATAATTGATAGTTAGGACAAAATTATGGATGTACGTGAGTTAACCACTTTTAAAATGATCTCGGAGACACGCAATTTTTCAAAGGCAGCTGAATTATTAGGTTATACACAGTCGAATGTTTCAATGCAGATCAAAAATTTAGAAGCAGAATTAGGAACTAAATTATTCGAATACCAAAAGCGACAGGTCATAATCACGCAAACTGGAATAGAACTTCTACCATTGGTGACGAAGACGTTAGAGAATTTTTCTGAAATCAAGACTTGGAATCAAGAAGCAGAACAGACAGGAATTTTAAAAATTGCAGCACCAGAATCATTAACTATCTCTATGGTGGCACCGATGTTGAGGCAATTTAAACAGAAATATCCTCAGGTTCAAATTGAATTGCAGAATGCGACTTGTTTACATAATGAAGAAACATTGTTGCGTGGTGAAGTGGATGTAGCTTTTATGATGTGGCCTAGTCGTCCTAGTAAGAAACTGATCGATCATGATTTGGGCGAACAAGAAATGGTTTTAGTAGTGCCAACTGATAGTAAAGTTTCATTTCAAAAAATACTTGATGACCAAAACGCCCAATTTATCATTAATGAACCAGAGTGTAGTTATCGCAATCAATTTGAAACTGCTGTTTGGCAGCAACATCAACGTCAATTTAGAACAACTAGTTTAGATAGTATTGCGGCTATCAAAGCGGCAGTGGTTAATGGATTAGGATTCAGTTATTTACCATTAACAATGGTAGAAAGTGAAATAAAGAATCAGAAGTTACGAGTCATTAAAACTGATATTGTGAATCACGTTCACGCCCATTTGTTGACTAGAAATTATAAAGAAAAATCTAATTTGATTTCTGAATTTATTCAAATGTTTTAGATAGAAAAAATATTGTTAATGATGCCTTACAATTACTGATTAAAATTTTGGTAATTGTGAGGCATTTTTTATATTATTAAGGAAGATGCTTGAATTTAATATTTATTCATTGTAATATTAGCTACTAACGTTTTAATTCAACTGAAGAATCATCGGAGGGTCTGTTTTTGAGGCTGGACAAGATGCTAGGTAGCCAGTGCTACTAAGTGTCTTGTTTTTTTTTACTGGATTGGAACTAAACAAAAGGGGGGAAATTAATGAAAGTATTAATGCCATATATCAAGCGCTATCGAAAAGATGTTTATATTGCGCTTATCTCAGTTATAGCTTTAGTATTTGCGACGCTTTGGCAACCACGATTGTTGCAAGTAATTATGAATGCAATTTTGAAAGGTGACAAAAATACTATTTTTCAACAAGGAATAGTTTTGATTATTTTGGCGATAGTCGGAATTATTGCCGGGGTCATCAATACGATTTATTCGGCTCACGTCGCCTTAGGTGTAGCGACTGATTTGCGTTCGGATCTGTATGATAAGGTGCAGTCATTTGCCTATGCAGATGTAGAAAAGTTCTCGGCGTCGAACTTAGTTGTTAGAATGACAAATGATATTAACCAGGTTCAACAAATTGTTATGGCCACTTTTCAACAAGTGAGTCGGATTCCATTGCTATTTATTGGAGCCTTTATTTTAGCCATGATAACAATGCCACAACAGTGGTGGGTCTTGATTGGTATGATGATTATTGTCATAGCGGTTAGTTTGTACACATACAAAAAGATGAGTAGTTATTTTGCGGAAACACAACAAGATATTGAAGATGTTAATACGGTTGCTCGTGAGAATTTGATGGGTATTCGTGTTGTTAAGTCATTTGTGCAAGAGCCGCATGAAATTAAGAAGTTTTCGACTGCTTCAGATAGTTTGACGAAAGTTACAGCCAAAATTGGTTATACTTTTGCCATTTTGATGCCAGCTTTCTTCTTAACGGCCAATATTGCCGTGGTTTTAGCTGTTTATCTAGTTGGACAAAATTTAACAGTTCATCCTACTTACTTAGCTGCGATTACTAGTTTTATTTCTTATTTAATGCAAATTCTATTTGCAGTTATCAATGGTGGCTTCTTAATGATTGCGGCTTCTAGAGCTAATATTTCATTAGGACGTATCGGTGAAGTTATGGGAACTGACCCTAGTATGTCATACGTTGAGGGTAATTCTGATCCGGTCGAAGGGGATATTGAATTTAATCATGTAACCTTTACTTATCCTGGTGATGATGCACCAACATTGAAGGATATTAGTTTTAAAGTTAAAGCCGGTGAAATGATTGGTATCGTTGGTGCGACTGGATCTGGTAAGACGACATTAGCTCAATTAATTGCCCGTTTGTATGATCCCGACTCTGGTACGATCAAAGTTGGTGGAGTTGATGTTCGTCAGCTTTCTGAAAAGTCTTTACGAGAAACAGTTGCTTACGTTTTACAGCGTTCGACATTGTTCTCGGGAACTATTTCAGCCAATTTGCGCCAAGTTAAAGAAGATGCCACACCAAATCAAATGCAGTGGGCAGCTAACGTTGCACAAGCTTCTGAATTTATTGAGCGTTTGCCTTTAACTTATGATGCACCAGTTGAAGAACGTTCTTCTAACTTCTCCGGTGGTCAAAAACAAAGATTGTCAATTACTCGTGGTGTTATTGCACAACCAAAGATTTTAATTTTGGATGATGCGACATCAGCTTTGGATGCAAAATCTGAAAAACTGGTTCAGGAAGCTTTGGATAGAGATTTAACTAAGACTACTACAGTAGTGATTGCCGAAAAGATCTCTTCAATTTTACGAGCAGATCGAATTTTAGTTATGGATAGTGGTCACATTGTCGGAAATGGTAATCACAAAGAATTAGTAGCTCATAATTCGGTATATCAAGAAATTTATCGTACACAAAAGGCTAGAGAGGGGGCAAAGTCATGAGGGATTTAAAAAACGCAGGGAAATACTATTGGCACTATTTGAAGAAATACTGGTTTGGCTTTCTCATGACGGCAATACTGATCGGTATTTCAACCGCATGTATTGTTATTGCTCCAACTTATCTGGGACGTGCAGTTTCTGAGTTAACAACTTACTTGCAACAGTGGACGAATACTGCTGCTCGTGGTGATGCCAATCTAGGTTCTTTCCATAAAACTTTGTGGGTTTACTTAGGATTATATCTAGGTGATGCCAGTACTTTATTTATTGCCAGTATGATTTTAGCTAGAATTACGGCTTATTCAACTGGTACGATGCGTGTTGGGTTATTCCGTAAGATGCAACGAATGCAGGTACAATATTTCGATTCTCACAGTGATGGGGATATCTTGGCACGTTACACTTCTGATTTGGATAACATTTTTAATGCGATGAATCAGGCTTTGATCGAGATTTTCTTATCCGTCGCCCAATTTATCGGTATCCTGATTGTCATGTTTGATCAGAATGTGACAATGGCCTGGGTAACGATGGGTTCTACTCCGGTAGCTTTAATTATTGCGGCAGTTGTTATGAAAAAAGCTGGCGTGGCGGTTAACCATCAACAAGATGATATTGGTAAGATGAACGGTTATATTAATGAACAAGTTACCGCTCAAAAGGTTATTATCACTAATGGTTTACAAAAAGATTCAATTGCCGGATTTAGAAAACATAATCAAAAAGTTCGTCAATCAGCTATGTCTGGTCAAATTTGGTCAGGTGTTTTGAATCCATTGATGCAAGGGATGTCCTTGTTGAACACGGCCATCGTTATTTTCTTCGGTTCATGGTTTGCTTTGAATGGAACTTTATCAACTGGAGCAGCTTTGGCCTTAGTCGTCGTCTTCGTTAACTATGCGCAACAGTATTACCAACCAATCATGTCGTTGACTAGTTTGTACGGGATGATTCAATTGGCTATTACAGGTGCTCGTCGTGTTGATGAAGTTAGAAGTCAACCAGATGAAGTTCAACCCGCTGACGGTAAATCATTGGTTGGAATTAAAAATGAATTGCAGATTGATGATGTTCACTTTAGTTATTTACCAGGTAAAGAAATTTTACATGGTGTTTCAATTTCAGTACATAAGGGTGAAATGGTGGCTTTAGTTGGACCAACAGGTTCCGGTAAGACAACTGTTATGAACCTTTTGAATCGTTTCTATGATGTGGACAGTGGAGCAATTACGATTGATGGGACTGATATTCGTGAGTTTTCTTTGAAAGAACTGCGAAAGAATGTTGGTATCGTCTTACAAGATCCACAATTATTCTCAGGAACGATTGCGGACAATATTCGATTCGGTGATCCTGATGCAAGTATGGAACGTGTTATTGATGCTGCTAAACAAGCTAATATTCATGAGTTTATTGCTAGTTTGCCTAAGGGTTATGAAACAGAAGTATCTGATGAGCAGAGTATTTTCTCAGCTGGTCAGAAACAATTGATGTCGATTGCTAGAACAATTTTGACTAACCCACAATTATTGATTTTGGATGAAGCCACTTCAAATGTTGATACTGTTACGGAAGCCAACATTCAAGCGGCAATGGATCGTGTTATTCAAGGCCGGACTAGTTTCGTTATTGCCCACCGTTTGAAGACAATTTTGAACGCCGATAAGATTGTTGTTCTAAAAGATGGTGCGATTATTGAACAAGGTAATCATGATAAATTGTTGGCAGGGGATGGTTTCTATGCCGGACTTTATCATAATCAAATGGTTACAGATTAAATTACGTAAAAAAACTTTTTAGATTTGAAATTTAAATCTGAAGAGTTTTTTTATTTAAATTCGTGTGATAGATTTAAAATGATAGGATTGATTAAGTTAAATATTATTAAAAGGAATTTTTATGGAAAACAAAAAGTTTTTAGAAGAGATTGTTGGGAAAAAAATAAATTTTTTAATTGGGGCTGGAGCAAGTTCTACATGGTTGAATACTTTGGAAATGGAAAACTCGGGAAAAAGTTTAGAAGATGTATATACTGAATGTGAAGATAAATATGAAAAATTGATACTCATGGCTCTATTTTTTGATAAATCTGTAAAAGAAGGGTTGGTTATAAAAGATATTGAAAATGAAGACAATAATTTAAAAAATACTATTGAGAATTATAAAAATTTTATTGAAAATGTAGTGAATATCGCAAATATGGGTGGATTTGAGCAACCCAAAAGGGTAAATATATTTACCACCAATTATGATACTTTTTTTGAGAATGCATTTGATGAATTGGCACTAATAAATCCACTAATAAAGTTTAATGATGGATCCTCTGGATTCTTCACAAGGGTAGTGAACTATAAAAATTATTATTTCAATTATATACATAGTGGTGCATCAGATTATTTTAGACGTGAGATACCTTCTATAAATCTTTATAAAATACATGGATCGTTAACGTGGAAAAAAATTAAAAAATCTATTGTTTCAGATTTTTCTAATGAAAAAAAGAATGAAATAATGAATATTGGTAATTATGTGAGTGAACTAAGATTTCAGTCTATGAATGTTGAAAGATTAGAAAGAGAATTGAACACTAGTAAAGATCCTGTCCAATATCTGAATAATATTTCCTTATCAGGAGATGAAAAAAATAAATTAGAGAAATTTGGTGATTCATACAAAGAATTGTTAATAGTTAATCCAACAAAAAGAAAATTTGCAGAAACGGTTTTTGAAAACTATTATTATCAAATGCTCAGGGCATTTTCCAACGAATTGGAAAAAAAAGAAACTGTTCTTATAGTCTTTGGTTTTTCTTTTAAGGATGAACATATATTGGATATTATTCATCGTGCACAATATAATCCAGAATTAAAAATCTTTGTAATTCCATATTCGGAAGAGGATATAGAATTTATAAAGGAAAAGATGTCAAATTTTAAAAATGTTGAGTTTATTACGGAATTTGATGAAAAAAAGAATTTTAAAAATGGTGATTTTGATGTATTCAATAGTCTTTTAAGTGGGGAATACGATGATTAATGATGATATAACGGTTGGTAGTGTTATTGAAATTAAAGGAAACTATGTTAGAGCACGAATGTACCAGAATACAAATATGATGACATATTTCAAAAATAATCAAGTTTATAGAGGTGTTGGAATAGGTCAATATGTGGGTATTGTAAATGGACCTTATAAATTAGTAGGAAAAGTTACTAGAGAATTTGCCGATGATAAAAGCAAAGATCCAAATGACCAAGAATTTAGTTTGAATAGATATATCAGAGAAGTGAATATTAATATAATAGGTAATTTCAGAAACAAGAAATTTATACAAGGAATATACGGATTTCCACAAATATTTTCTGAAATTGTTTTGCTTTCAGACGATGAGATAAAGATGATTATTGGGAATAATGTTAATTCAGATTACCAATTGAATATAGGTTACACTGTACCTGATAAAGTTCCGTTTTCATTGGACTGGAGTCATCTATTTAATACACATTTTGCGATATTCGGTAATACTGGTAGTGGTAAATCAAATACTTTGACTAAAATATATACGGAATTATTTAAAAAGGATGAAAATAATGAGATATCTTTAAAAAAGTCAAAGTTTATTTTCATAGATTTTAATGGGGAATATACTTCAAATGAGATTTTTTCGCAGAATAAATCTGTACTAAATTTGAACACTAAAAAGATAAATGGTCAGGATAAACTAATATTATCCAATACAGAATTTTGGGATGCTGAATTTTTATCGGTTTTGTTTTCAGCAACGTCTCAAACACAAGAACCTTTTTTAAGGGCAACCTTGAATTTCTTTAAGCCAGGAAAACATTTCAATAATAAAAAGCTTATACATTATTTAACTGAAGGATTAAAAAATACATATTTTAGTACTCATATGGATGCAAGAACACAACCATTATTAAATAAAATTTTGGCAATATTACATATTGAATTCGAGAAGGGATCAGAATTAGAGGAATTATTGGATAGTAATTGGAATAATAAATATTCCCAATATTACATGCGTAATGGAAGTTATGTGAATAAATTAAATAGGGATGATCTCATAGCAAAATTTGAATCAAAATTTGCACAGAATCTAAAGCGTGAAGTAGAACCTCTAAATTTATTAATGATTCTATTGTATCTTGAAATGATATTTAAATTAAAATATGGAAATAGCCAGTATGAGTATATAAGCTATTTTCTTAGTAGGGTAGAATCAAAAGAAAATATGTTTTGCAAAGTTGTGAAGGTAAGCGATGAATATGTCAATGAAAATAATATTAAAATAATATCTCTTAGAAATGTTAATAAAGAAATTAAATTAATTGTACCTTTGATTGTTGCAAGACAATCCTATAAAAATCAAAAAGAAAATAATGATGGAAATACGGAATTAAAAAGTACAACACATTTAATTATTGATGAGGCACATAATATTTTATCAACGTCTTCCAATAGAGAAAGAAAGGAATGGCGTGATTATAGGTTGGATGTTTTTGAAGAAATAGTAAAAGAAGGACGTAAATTTGGATTTTATTTAACTATATCTAGTCAACGTCCGGCAGATATATCTCAAACGATTGTGTCACAAATGCACAATTATATTATTCATAGACTTGTGAATCAAAATGATTTAGAAATGTTGGATAATTCTCTAAATTCTTTAGATATGATTTCTAGACAGTCCATACCTACATTGTCTGCAGGTTCAGCAGTTTTTACAGGCATAAATTTTGAATTACCAGTTGTGGTAAAAGTAGATAAACTTATGGATAAATTATCCCCAAATAGTAATAGTGCAAATTTGACTAGATTATGGTCTTTAAATAAAAATAATTAGGTATTTATTCATAGAATTCTATATTTTGAATATGTTATTTGTAAATTACGATCGTGTAAATTAAAAAATAGCCAGTAACTCGAAAAAAGTTACTGGCTATTTATTTTGGGATAGAGTATAAAAGTGCCTTTTTTACTGGAAACCCGTAAACTTGAGAAAAGGTTAAGAGGTAAGGGAGATGAAACGAAAACGTCAAATCCTAATTAGTGTTCTTTTTAGTATAATGCTGATTTTTACCGCGATGAGTTTTGATCAATCGAATTTTGATAAAAGCGCTCCTGAAAATAAAATAATATCGAAGGTGATACCTACGGTAACTACTGCAAAGGCAGCGGTAACTCCGTATCGTACGCCAACAGCTGACCCGATAATTCTGTTATTTATTTGGCTGTCTTCGGGATATAATTTACAGCCAGAAAATCAATACACGTACGTCAATAATTCTAAAACTTTATATACCGATTCTGGTCGTTCAGTTGTGGATGCCTTATTAGGCCTGCTATCAAGTCCACATTATACTTGGTACCAATCTACTGATGGTCAGACTTGGACTCAAATGTCACAAACAACCAAAGAGTTAACGGTAACACCAACTAAAGTGGGAACGGTCTATTATCAACAGATGACGCGCTGGTATGGCCTAGTTCCAGGATTGTTGGATACTATCGTTTATTCAAAAGTAGCTTTCATAACAACTTTTCCAAGTCCTATTAACGCTACAGCTTTGGATGTAACAGCTAATGATAAATATTTGTACAATAATCAATCTAGCGCTATGACAACTTACGTAACGGGAACGCCAACTCCAATTGATTCGACAGGAAATATTACTTGGAAAGTTAGTGATACTAGTTTAGCTACTGTTGATAGCAGAACAGGCTTAGTAACAGCTAATACTACTGGTAAGTCAGGAACAGTACGGGTGACGGGAACAATGACCAACAGTAACGGTACTAGTGTTGGTGGGTATGTTGATATTAAAATTGGTGGTGGTCTGGATGACCAAACTGTTGATGAGGGTAAGAAAGCCAACTTTACAATTCAGGGAACTTTCGATGAGAAGCCCACTAATGTTGTTTGGCACAAAGTTGATGCTGCGGGAAAAGATACAGTTGTGACTAATAGTAATAGTGACGTGCTGACTTATACGACGGCTAATACTGTCTACGCTACTGACAATGGAACTAAGTACTATGCAGTTGTAACCGTGACAAGTGGTGATAGTACGACAACCGTTACTACTAATAAAGCTAACTTAACGGTTAGAAAAAATGTCGTTCCTGACGTTTCTGTCAATAATACTATTTTTAATAGTAGTTACGAGGATCACAATAGTGAAAATACAACAATAAATAACGTCGCTGAAAACGATAAGATAGTTCATCGAATCAATATCAAAGATGGCAATCTGAACTCGGTTTTAACGAGAGCTGAAATCCAAATTAAGTTACCTAAGAGTTCGGTGATCGATAATGTTAAAGTGAATAATCAAAATTTTACAGATTATACGAATGTCGCTGATCCAAATAATAATCAAGGGACAATTTTGACTTTACGTAATTTAAATTTTGTAATTACAAAGGAATTCGCAATTGAAATCAATTCAACCGTTGGGAAAAATGAGGCCTTGTCGTTCAACTCCACTGTGAGTGCGAACGGATATGACACTAGTGGTAATTTGTTAGGACAGTATATACCAGCCCAAAGTTTGCAATTGAATTTTGCGGACAACAGTATTAATTTACAAGCGAATGATTGGAGTTATAAAACAATTAATTCGTATACGGAAAATTCCTTAATCGACAGGAGTAAAATGGAAAACAGTCATTTGGAAGTAGTCGACAAACGTCGGAATAAACAGGCTTTAACTTTATATTTATCACAGAGAGAGCCTTTTAAATCTGATGAGAAAGAATTGAATTCCGAGATGCGCTATTATCAACGAGATGGTAGTTATCAAGTCTTGAATGAAAATGGAACTTTAGTTTCTGAAACAACTACCGGACAAACACTTGATTCAGTTGCTTGGCAAGATCACGAAGGACCTAAATTGTATATCGGTGATGGTGTCCATGATGCTGGTAATTACACTACACAATTGGAGTGGTCACTAGTCGAATCAATTAAATAAGAGCGTGGAACAAGTCGCTTAGATTCTGAGCATTTGCAGGACTTTGCGAATTGGCTGCGTAGCAGACGGTTCGTGAAGTCAGGCAAAGCACAGGAATCTGGCTTGTGGAACGCGTTTCCACTATATTGCATAGAACATTGGCCATTCATTAAATAAAAGCAAAAATAAAGCGGGTAATCGAAATACGATTACCCGCTTTTATTTGTTTTAAGTCCAAAAGACTTAATGAATTATCAATGTAATGAAGTTGTAGAACAATTTCAAACCGTAAAGAATGATAACAGCGCCGCAAACCATATTGATAGTCCGTAAAACTTTAGCGTTGAATTTATCTTTAAACTTAGCGATGACTAGATTCAAACCGATAAACCAAACAAATGAAGCGATGACGACACCGCCAATGAAGATTGGATAACTATTGACTGGTAATGTGACTTGAAAAGCCCCCAACATCAGTGATCCATCAATGATTGCTTGTGGATTGAACCAAATCATGACAAAAGCTGTTGAAATGGTTTTGAACATGGTTAATTCAGTATCTTTACTGCCAATTTCAGAAGTTTCAGCACGCAAAAGATTAATCCCCATATAAATTACGATTAAACTTCCGAAAAGAAGAATAGCAATTTTAAGCCATTCAAATTGCTTCATGATTGCTCCAATACCAAAGAAGCAGGCGATTGATAGAGCAATGTCAAAGAAAGCCACAAAAAAGGCAGCAATATATGAACGACGGCGTGATTGAGTTAACGCATTATTGATCACAAATAAATTTGCTAAACCAATCGGCGCTTCAATCGCGAATCCCATAGTTAGTCCTTGTAGAAAAAAGTTCATAATTTTACCTCCCTTGCCAACCAAATTATGGTTTATAATTTAAGCATAATAATGATTATATAAGTGTTTTTAAAAATAGTAACCAACCAAGTTATTTTTATAAACCCAACCAAAGGAGAAACAAATGCGAAGAGAATTTCCTGTCGTAATTGATTGGCAACCAGACAAAAAAAGTTCAGTACCAATTTATCGCCAAATTGTTAAATATGTTTGTGATAAAGTTGCCAGTGGACAATGGCAAATCGGCACTAGATTGCCGTCACAGCGGGATTTAGCCAAAATGTTTCACGTGAATCGGAGTACCATTTCAACCGCTATTGATGAATTGACTTCATATGGAATAATTTCTGGTAAGCATGGTGCCGGGACTCAAATTATCAGTAATACTTGGTCATTGATGTTGCCAACAGCTTTAAATTGGAAAAAATATATTTCTGCCGGCTATTTTCAAGAGAATACGCGTCGTATCCAACAGATCAATCATTGGGAATTTGCTCCTAAGATTACTCGTTTAGGAACAGGGGAGTTGGACCCTCGACTTTTTCCTAAAAAAATGTGGTCGGAAATCATGCAAAAATTGAGTACCGAAATCACATCTTTGGGATATGCGGAACCCTTAGGCTTGTTAGAGTTGCGAACAGCGATTGCTAAACATATGCAGAAATTAGGCATCAATGTTGGAGTGAAAAATATTTTGATTACCTCCGGTGCGTTGCAAGCTTTACAGCTGATTGCTTCATGTCTATTGGAAGATGGTAGTACCGTTTTTACTGAGGCACCAAGTTATTTGAAGTCACTCCAAACATTCCAATCCATGGGTTTGAATTTAGACGGTATACCAATGGATAGAGACGGGATGGAATATTGGCGTATTGAGAAACGTTTGAAAGATAAGGAATCAGTTTTGTACACGATCCCGACCAATCATAATCCTACCGGTACCACGATGTCAGATTTCAGACGTCACGAATTGATGGAATTTTGTATACAAAATAGACTCCCAATCATAGAAGATGGAGTCTACCAGGAATTATGTTTTGACGAACAACCAACCGCTTTGAAAGCTATGGATAAAAACGGGATGGTCATGTATTTAGGCAGTGCTTCAAAAGCTTTGGCACCAGGCTTGAGGATTGGTTGGGTCATTGCATCTGAACCAGTTATCCAGAGACTAGGAGATACCAAGATGCAGATGGATTATGGAGCCAGTTCCTTATCGCAATTGGTATTCGCTGAATTTTTGAATAGCGGTTTGTATGATGAATATCTAATCAATTTAAAAAAAGAATTAAAGAAACGTCGCGATAACGCTTTGAAAGTTTTGGAAGATAATTTTCAGGGAATTGCCACTTGGAATCAACCTATTGGTGGATTTTATATTTGGTTAACATTTAAGAATGATATTGAGGCTGAGGATTTGTTTGAGAAAGCCTTGAATGAAGGGATACTTTTGAATACCGGTGATATTTATGATTTTAAGAAGAACCGGTCTATTCGATTGTCCTTTGCTTATACTACTTGTGATGAGTTTAGTATGGCTATGGGGAAATTGAGAATGCTTATATAGTTTAATTTGTTTAGAAGATATTCTTTTTAGAAAGGGTTTCTGTAATATTATAGTTTTTGAATTGGTAATTAAGGGAGAATAAATATGGTTGAAGATAAAAAGAGAAAGTATGATGTTTCTATCAGATTACATAAGAAAAATGTAACTAAATATGAGAACGTTTTAAAAGATGAGTATAAAAAGGATGGTAGCGAGGGGGACAAAATTAAAATATATTCATTGAGCTCTAAAGGTATGGGACACGGCAAAGCTTTTGCCTTATTACGTCAGAAATCCACACCTAAGTGGAAAGGACTGTTTGAAAATATGATTGGAAAACGTGATGAAATTCCCGATAATTTTTATTCTAAAGCAGTCATCGTAATGAAAATAATGTCTAAAAATGGAGACAATTATTTCATGAGTATATCTTTTGGATACGGAGATTCATTGTTAAATTCGGATACCATTATTAATGATTTTGGGAAGAATATTGCTGCAAAAAAAATAAGTAATCGAATGATAGACTCTGTCAGCACAATGCAGATAACGGATGCCATTGTTCAAAGTAATAAACAAATCGTAGGAAATAGTTCTGAGGGAATAAATGATCTGATAAGTGGTGATTCTGAATTTCCTAGTTCCGTATCCGGAGTATTTCGAAATGGAGCTGTTGAAACAAAAATAGAAGGTTTAGGTAATTTACTTAAAGCAAAGAGAATGATGAAGCCTAATGAGATTGCTGAGGATCTAAAATATTATTTAGATGCTTATTTGACAGATGACAAGGTTTCAGAATGGATATCTAGACTTTCCAAAGTAACTAATAAAAATGAAATTGAAAGATTAAATTATTCTATGGTTCAAAGCATAGAGAAGGGTGAAGAATTTGGTATAGCTTATCCATATTTCGTAGAAGTATCTGATATGGATGTGAGCGGTCTATCCAAGAAAATAGATTCAATGGATGCCTCCTTGGTAGAAAAATTAAGATTGTACATAAATAGTCGCAAGCATACCGCGAAAACAGTATTGAGTAGAATAAAAACAATTAGTAAAGTGACGGTTACAGTTTCAGAAAATGGGGAAAAAAGATCTGAACGACTTTTTAAGTGCATATTTTTAGAATTAATAGAATTAAAGAAAAGATATATTTTATTTAATGGAGAATGGTTTGAAGTTTCCAATACTTTCTATACGGATATGAAAAATGTCTTAGATTCAGTAAAACGATCTAATCTTTGTTTACCAGAGTCAAGAAATAATGAGAATGAAACGGAGTATAACAGTAGGGCTACTAATAAACTTGGAAATGCATGTGAATTACATTTAACAGGTTATAGAAACAGATATATAGGCAAAGGTAGTGTTGAGCCAGCGGATATTGTTACAAGTGATAGGAAATTTCTTTATGTTAAATTTGGTAAATCGTCATCTACGTTAAGTCACCTATTTATGCAGTCGATAGTTCCTGCCCAATTGATGTCGCAAAATGTTGATGATAAGTTCAGAGAAAAAATTGAGAAGGAATTGATTGAAAAAAATTCTCAAATTTTTAAGACTGGTTTTCTAAGTAAAAATATTCCTAATAATAAAATAACAATTGTGTTTGTTATTATAAGAAACAAACAAGAATTACCATTCTTTTCTATGATTAGTTTCTCACGAACAATTAATGAGTTGAGATCTATGGGATTCAAAGTGGAATTAGCATGGGTTAAACAAAAATAAAGTGTCAGTTTTCCACATTCTATTCAATTAATCATTATTATTACAAATTTAAATTGTTCCTATTAACTTTCTTCAGTCAAAAAATGATACAATCCTAAATCCAATTCATGTTCCAATCGAAGTGTAAATTCAACTAATTTGGTTGGCTTACCATCGCTGTTTTTTTCAACTATATCTTTTGCAGTAAGAATACGTGCGGAACCAAGATAGTAAAAATCCTTACCATCTACTCTATCGTTGTTAGATTTTCTCACGAACAACTGAATCATCCCAAAACCTTTATGTTTGAGAATCTCACTCTCAACTGTACTGGACATTGAACGTCCACTTTTAGAGAACAAAGGTAAGGTTGAACGATCCGAGAAGGTATTTTCATATACCATCTTATTTTGAACTTTCACAGTCTTCTTTAAAGATATGAAAACAGGAAGAAAACGTCCATCATCTCTTAAGCCGTAACCACCAATATTTATATAATTAGGCTCATTTTTCCAGTTCAACATCTTGATAATGTCAGGACGGAAATATTTTTCGCCAATGGTAAATCGATTACGATAGATTGCTGGATTTTGATGTACATCCCAAAGTTTTGCATCTAAAGCATCTTCAAAATATTTTCTAAACATTTGTAGTTGCAACATTTGTTGGAGTTCAGAAGTAAATTTCCATTTATCATCGATACGGTCAGTTAACACAACTTGGCCGTATTTTTTTTGTTTTACTTTTGAAAAGTAACTGAAGTCTAAGACAGAAGCCACATTGACCAAAGTTTCACTGTCACAGAAAATATTTTGAGATTGAAGTTCAGATAGAATTTCTTCGTCAGTTAAAGTATGCCGAAGTAACAATTGTTTCAAAATCCATGCTTCAACAGGACGTTTAGATACAGTGATTTCCGCAGAAATAAATTTTAAAAATGAATATTGTTCTTTAGTAAGTGAATCAGAAAGATTATCTTCAAATTTATTTTGCATGTCATAAACAGTCTTAAATTTATCAATTATATCGGGAACGTCAACACTGCCTAGTTTGGCAAAGTCTAATAACATAGGTGACCGTAAGCCAATTTTATCTTTAAGGCTTTGATAAGCAGCTTTGAAACGATTCATATCATTTAAACGAGCTTTTGAAACGGCTGCCAGAATTCGATTACGAGCTACTTCTTCAAAATGAATCGTGGAAACTCCAGAAATACTGGGGCTGACGATCTGTTTGAGGATTTTCTCTTTGTTGCTGGTATGAGAACGATCGAATGCCATTGGAATCATATAATTTTCATCATAATTACCGATAAAATCTAAAATTGTCACGAATTCCTTATGAACAAATTTACGTAATCCACGTCCTAATTGTTGTAGAAATATAATGCTGGATTTTGTGGGACGCATCATGACAATTTGATTGAGGATAGGAATATCCACGCCCTCATTAAAAATATCAACTGTGATGATGTATTGTAGTTTGCCGTCAGTCAATTCTCGAACAGCTTTTTCTCGAGCCTCGACCGTATCCTCAGCAGAAACAAATTGAGCGTTGATTCCTTTAGCGGTAAGCTTAACAGCCAATTCACGACCTTCAGCGACACGACTAACAAAAATTAATCCGTGTACATTATTGCCACGAGGACCGTAATAATTAGTTTTATCAATAATGTAATTTACACGTTCATCAGATACTAAATATTTCAAACTAGTTTTGTCATCGATAACTTCACCGTTTTTCTCATAGTCAGTTACACCGATGTAGTGGAAAGGTACGAGTAGGTCATTGTCTAATGAGTCTAATAGTGAAATTTCATAAGCCAGATGGTAGTCGAAATACTTGTAAACGTTGGTTCCATCGGTTCTTTCGGGAGTAGCCGTCATTCCCAACATGAATTGTGGTTGGTAAAAGTTCATCAAATGTTGGTACATGGATTCTTTTTCATCAGGCTGATTTTGGCTAACGCGATGAGCCTCGTCGATGATAATGTAGTCGAATGCAGCGGCTCCCAATTGTTCACGGACCGATTTTTTAGAAATCATGTTAACCGTTGCGAAAAGATAACGCGCAGTTACTTCTTTTTGATTACCGCTGAGAATACCATAGTCGTTATCAGACCCACCCAAAATTTCTTTGAAACTGGACATAGCTTTACGCAAAATTTGTTCCCGGTGAACGACAAATAATAGTCGCTTAGGATTAAACTGTTGGACATCAAAAGCGGCTAAATAAGTTTTACCAGTTCCGGTCGCCGCCACAACTAATCCCTTTTTAGCATGTTCGACATCTCGTAAATGTTTCAGAGCTTCCAAGGCTGGTTTCTGCATTTCGTTAGGAACAATTTTGTCTGCTGGTTTAATTTGTTTCTTATTTCGATAAGTTGAATAATTAGGTTGCCAATTTTGGCGGTAATCTTCTATCCATGATGGTGTCAAAGGAGCGGCTTGTTGCCAAAGATTATCTAGTTCATTTTTAACATTACGAATAACGTCACCACGTTCAGTTGAAGTGATACGCAGGTTCCATTCGAAATTCTTTTTCAAAGCGTTTTGCGTTAGATTGGAACTACCTATTAGGGCACTTTCGTAAGTGTCATGATTGAAATAGTAGGCCTTTGTATGGAAGCCATCTTGATCCAAAACTTTAACGTCGAGATTAGGGATTTGCAATAAATCGTCGAAGACATCCGGATTATTAAAGCCTAAGTAAGTTGAAGTGATAAGTTTTCCACGGACACCGTGTGTAGCGATGTCAGCCAGAATACTTTTAAGATCTAATAGACCACCCGAAGTAACGAAGGCTACGGCAATGGTAAAGGATTTGGCGTTACGTAATTCGTCTTCCAGAGTATCGAGCACGGTCCCATTTTGATTAGTTATCAATGCTGGTTGATAACGGGATAATGATTGTGTCGAGTTGTCGATGAAGCCAAAGTTTACGCCTTGGTTAATTTCATAATCAGCGTCCATATAATTTCACTTCCAATTTGTAATTGTTCTAATAGACAAGTATATCAGAGCGGTTAAATTTTATAGATGATTTGTGTACAATGAAAGGCAGAGGAAGTGTATTTTATGAATCAAAATGAGAACTCCCAAACCAATTATTTTATAATAGATTCCAGCTCTAGTATTGAACACAATGATGTGGATTTTAAATACTATAGCTATCAAAATCATAATAACAATCAGCTTCACAAAGGTGATCTGATCATTTATCGTCGTTCTGGCAGTGCTTCAGAATGGGGTAATGAATTTTACCTTTATGGTGCTGGAAAATTTGGTGAAGTTGTAAGACAAGATCCAGCTACTGGCAATGATATTGTCACAATTGAACAGCCTTATTTGTTTTCCCATCGTCTCATGAAACAAAATTTGCGTACTTTCGATTGGACATTTCGTAAATTCAAAGGCAAGTGGTCCAACTTCTTTAACATGAATGGTATCACCCAGATAAATGAGCATGATTACAGAGGTTTATTAGAGCGCCAGAAGAATATGGTATCTGAACCAGAATTGTCAGATGCTGAAGAACTATTGGCGGTGAAATGTTATCAGGCTGAGAAGAATGAATTGTACTTTATCAATGATGAGGCTAAGGGTGTAAAAACTTACAATGCGGTTCAAAAGTTCTTTGCGGATAAAGTAAAATTTAATTATCATTATAAATCGGCGGTGGCAGGTCCAGTGGATGAGGATGATTTAGTTGTAGCCAGAATTGTTCCTTGGTCAGCCAATAAGGAAATTCGTTTGGATCCACGTAATGGAATTAGTTTTACCAAAATGTTAGCTGAAGCCTTTACAGCAGGGTATTTTACCTTCAATGATAAAGGTCATATTGTTATTTCTGATGTTGCTGCATCGGATGCGGAAACCAATAAATTATTAAATAAATATAAGAATAGAAAAATACATATGAATTATCAATATTCTCCTAATAAAGAATATTTACAATATCACCGTGAACATGTCTTTAAAAAATAACCCTATTGACGAACACTGAAGTTCCTTGTATTATATGGACAACAACTTTTAATTAAGTCCAGTGAGACTTGGAAAGTGCAATCGCTTATGGGGAAACCCTAACTAACTTTCTTTGTCGCACTGGCAAGGGAAGTTTTTTTATATCTTGAATTTTTAATCAGATCCAGAGAGGTCTCAAAGGTTCAGTCTAAATAATCAATCTAAGACAAAACTTGAGGGATGCTGGATAAAGCATCCCTTTTTCTGTCTCAAATATTGTGAAAGTTTGGAGAATATTATGAAAAGATATCTAGTTTTTGAAGATGGTACATATTTTGAAGGTAAGGCCTTCGGTGGTGATGTTGAAACGATTGGTGAGTTAGTTTTCACAACCGGTATGAGTGGATACCAAGAAGCTATCACTGACCAATCTTACAACGGACAAATTATTAATTTTTGTACACCAATGATTGGTAATTACGGAATTTCTAAAAAATTTAACGAGTCACCTAAGTCATACATCAAAGGTGTTTTAGCTCGTGAAATTGCGGAAGTTGTCGGTAATTACCAAAGTGAAATGACTATCGATCAATTCCTGAAAGAAGAGAACATCCCCGGAATTCAAGGGATTGATACACGTGCCATCACTTTGAAAATTAGAAAGGCTGGAGCTTTAAAGGCAGCCATCGTTGACAATTTGAATTCAGGATTGATTGACCAAATTGCTGATTGGCAACTAGATCGAGCCCAGTTGAATAAAAGTATTGCGGAAACTTCACAAATATTTGCAGGCAAAGGTAAGCATGTCGTGATGCTAGATTACGGCTACAAACAAAGTATTGTCGATGAATTACAAAGACGTGACGTTAAAGTAACTGTTGTGCCAGGTAATACTTCAGTTGAGGATATCGAAAATTTAAAACCCGATGGAATTCTTTTGAGTAATGGACCTGGAGATCCAATCGATCACACCGATATTTTGGATAACATCGTGGAACTAGAGAAGAAATATCCAGTCTTTGGCATCTGTATGGGACACCAACTGCTATGTTTAGCCAATGGTGCGAAAACTTTTAAGATGAAATTTGGACATCGTGGTTTCAATCATCCGGTAAAAAATTTGGAAACAGGCAAAATTTATTTCACTTCTCAAAATCATGGGTATGCGGTTGATCCGGAATCCATCGCTAATACAGATTTAAAAGTGACCCAAGTTGAATTGAATGACCAAACAGTTGAAGGGGTTGAACATACTAAGTACAATGCCTTCTCAGTTCAATTCCATCCGGATGCAATGCCAGGACCACATGACGCCGACTTCATTTTTGATAAATTCTTGGAAAGACTAAACAAATAGCTGGAGGAAAAATTAATTATGCCAAAGAGAACAGACCTTAAAAAGATTATGATCATCGGTTCTGGTCCAATCATCATTGGACAAGCTGCCGAATTTGATTATTCAGGAACTCAAGCTTGTTTAGCTCTTAAAGAAGAAGGTTATGAAGTTGTTTTGATCAATTCCAATCCAGCTACGATCATGACTGACAAACATATCGCTGATAAAGTTTATATCGAGCCAATTACTTTGGAGTTCGTGGAAAAAGTTTTAGTTAAAGAACACCCAGATGCTATTCTACCAACCTTAGGTGGTCAAACCGGTTTGAATATGGCTGTCCAATTGCAAGAATCAGGAATTCTAGATCAATTAAATATCGAAATTATTGGAACTAAATTAAATACTATTAACGAAGCTGAAGATCGTGAAGAATTCAAACGCTTAATGCAGAAGTTACATGAACCAATTCCTGCTTCAAAGACAGCTTATACATATCAAGATGCGAAAGATTTCACTGACCAAATTGGCTTCCCTGTAATTATCAGACCGGCTTTCACAATGGGTGGAACTGGTGGTGGTGTTGCACATGACAATGCTGAATTAAAAGAAATCGTTGAACGTGGTTTGAAAGTTTCACCATCAACTGAATGTCTGATTGAACAAAGTATTGCCGGTTTTAAGGAAATTGAATTTGAAGTAATGCGTGACAGTGCGGACAATGCCTTAGCCGTTTGTCATATGGAAAACGTTGATCCGGTTGGAATTCATACCGGTGATTCAATCGTTGTTTCACCAATCCAAACCCTTTCAGATACTGAAGTTCAAAAATTACGTGACGTTTCACTAAAGATTATTCGCGCGCTAAAAATTGAAGGTGGTTGTAACGTTCAACTAGCTATCGATACTAAGACAAGTAACTATTACATTATTGAAGTAAATCCACGTGTCAGTCGTTCTTCAGCTTTGGCATCAAAAGCAACTGGTTATTCAATCGCCAAGATTGCTGCCAAAATTGCTGTCGGACTGACATTAGATGAAATCACTAATCCAATTACCGGTAAAACTTTTGCGCAATTCGAACCAGCCCTAGATTATGTTGTCTGCAAGATTCCACGTTGGCCATTTGATAAGTTTTCTAAAGCCGACCGTACAATTGGTACACAGATGAAGGCTACTGGTGAAGTAATGGCCTTGGGACGTAACTTTGAAGAAGCTCTTCAAAAAGCCGTTCGTTCTTTGGAAATTGATCAACACGATTTAATCATGGATTCGCTCAAAGACAAGTCTACTGAGGATTTGGAAACATACGTCCAAACACCCAAGGATGACCGTTTATTCTATTTAGCTGAATTGTTGCGTCGGGATGTTTCTTACGAAAAAATCAATCAACTAACAGCTATCAATCCTTTCTTCTTAGCCAAAATGAAGAATATCATTAACTTCGAAAAAGAATTGACGAATGGATCATTGACCAAGGAGATTGTAACCGAAGCTAAACGTCTAGGCTACTCGGATAAGACAATTGCCCGTCTGAATGGTTTGTCAGAAGATATTATCCGTACCTTCAGAATTCAAAGTGGAATTTTGCCAACTTATAAAACTGTAGATACTTGTGCCGGTGAATTTGAAGCCGAAACACCATACTTCTACAGTACTTATGAAACTGAAAATGAATCAGAAAAGATGTCTGATAAGTCAGTCCTAATCTTAGGTTCAGGTCCTATCCGAATTGGACAAGGAATCGAATTTGATTATTCAACGGTTCACTGTGTCAATGCAGTTCAACAAATGGGATACAAAGCAATCGTTATTAACAATAATCCTGAAACAGTTTCAACTGATTATTCAATTGCGGATAAGTTGTATTTCGAACCATTAACTTTAGAAGATGTCTTGAACGTCTGTGACTTGGAAAAACCAATTGGTGCTATCGTTCAATTTGGTGGTCAAACATCAGTTAACTTGGCCGAACCTTTGAAAGAAAATGGCATCAAGATTTTAGGTACACAAGTTGAAGATATCAACCGTGCGGAAGATCGCGATTTATTTGACCAAATTATTAAAAAATTAGAAATTCCTCAACCAATTGGTGGAACAGCTACTTCACCAGAAGGTGCATTACAAATTGCTCAAAAAATTGGTTATCCTGTCTTGATTCGCCCAAGTTACGTTTTAGGTGGCCGAGCAATGGAAATTATCAAGTCGGATGCTGAACTAAACAAGTACATGAAAGAAGCTGTCCATGTATCAAATAACCATCCAGTTTTAATCGATAGTTATTTAACTGGTCGTGAATGTGAAATTGATGCTCTAAGTGATGGTGAGAACGTCTTATTACCAGGTATCATCGAACATATCGAACGTTCTGGAGTTCACTCAGGAGATTCAATGGCCGTTTATCCTCCACAAAATATTCCTGATTCAGTCCAAGATCAAATTGTTGAATACGCTAAACGTTTAGCTAAAGAATTGCACTGTGTCGGTATCATGAATATTCAATTTGTTATTCACGATAATCAAGCCTACGTAATTGAAGTAAATCCACGTGCCAGTCGAACAGTTCCATTCCTAAGTAAAGTTACCGGAATTCAAATGGCAAGAATTGCTACTAAATTAATTTTAGGAGCCAACTTCAATACATTAGGATTAGAACCAGGACTAGCACCAGAGTCAAGATTGATTCATGTCAAAGCGCCAACATTCTCCTTCAATAAATTAAACGATGTTGATAGTGCCTTAGGACCAGAGATGAAATCAACCGGTGAAGTTATGGGATCAGGAATCGATTATACCGAAGCTTTGTATAAAGCCTTTGAAGCAACTAATCAACATATCAAAGATGCCGGAAATGTTTTAATCACCGTTAATGATACAGATAAAAAAGAAGCATCTACCTTAGCAAGAAGATTCGAAGAAGTGGGCTTCCAAGTACTAGCAACCAAAGGAACCGCCGACTATTTCAATAAATTAGGCATCAGAGCCAAAGCTGTACCAAAGGTGGGTGAGTCGGATAAAGACATTATCTATGACATCACACACAACAAAGTACAATTGTTGATCAATACAATCGGAGACAAACGAACACACACATCAGACGGATATATCATCAGACAAAATGCCGTCTTAAATTCAGTACCACTTTACACATCATTAGATACAGCCGACGCTATTTTAAGAGTGTTGGAGAAAAGATTTATCGGCGTAAACGCATTATAGAGAAAGAGAGCGAAGCAGGGGCGGTCAGCTCCCGAGGATTAAGACTACTATCTTAGTCGGCAACGAAGTGCCGGCAGAGATAGTTAACTTAACCAGAAGGAGTTGCCCCTGCGTAGCTCGTTTCGATAGAGAGTGTAGTAGGCCCGTTTAGATTCTGAGCATTTGCAGGACTTTGCGAATTGGCTGCGAAGCAGACAGTTTGTGAAGTCAGGCAAAGCACAGGAATCTGGCCTACGTAACTCGTTTCCACTATATTGCAAAGAACAATGGTTATTTAAGAATTGTCCAGAGCTAGCCAAAAAAATCCTCAAAATAATTCTCCCCAAAAATAAAAAGCCGTCCAGAAATGGGCGGCTTTTTTACATTACTTATTAACAATTTCAACCTTACTACGGCCATCACCAAGTTTCTTAATCAAAACCTGTTGACCAATAGTTTGTTTCATAGATTCAATATGACTGATAACACCGACCATGCGATTTTGACCGATGGTTTCCAAAGCAGTCATAGATTTTTCAAGGGTTTCATCATCAAGTGAACCGAATCCTTCATCAACAAATAAGGCATCAATTTGAACTCCATTAGAAGATGATTGAACGACTTCACTAAGTGAAAGGGCGATAGACAAGGCAGCAATAAAGGTTTCACCACCGGATAAAGTATCTGATGAACGAGATTTACCAGTTTCGTTATCAAAGATATTGATATCCAGGCCGTGATCACGCATTTTGTCGCTAGGATCAGCTGACAATTCAAAGGTATAACGGTTGTTAGAAAGTAAGTTGATAAAGTGATCGTTAGCGTAATTGAGAACTTTTTGAAGGTAATTCTGCACGACGTAAGTTTCTAACTTCAATTTACTGTCGTTGTTACCTTGGCCATTCACAATATTGTAGAGATCGGATAATTGACTGAATTTCTTCGCAAAATCACCTTGTTGCGCAATGATATCTTTAATACGTTTCAAGTTCTTGTCAGCATCTTGGAAAGTTCGTTTAGCATTGGCAACTTGAGAAATTAGTTCATCCTTTTTAGTTTGTAGACCAGTTAAAACTGTTCGAAGAGTTTCTAAATCAGGTTTTTCTTTGTTGGTTAATGCAGTAGATAATTCATTGATACGTTTTTCCAAACGAGTTTTTTCTTGTTTGTAGTTAGAAATTTTGATCTGTAATTCGGAAAGAACACCATCATTTATTTCAGCAATCCAAGTACGTAATACTTTGATGTCGTTAGTTTTAGCATCGGAGTCACTTAAAACTGAGTCGATATTCTCTTGTAATTTTTCAATGGCTACCTTTTGTTCGGCAGCTTGTTTTTCAACATCATCTAACTGCGTTTTATTGTTGGAATACTTAATTTGGCTATCTTGAGCCACTTTTTGTGTTTCTGTAACTTGTTCTTGATAGTCCTTAACGGCTGCATCTAAGGTTTTAATTTCTTGAGTGATTTCTTGGCTAGAACGGTTTTCATCGCCAAGTTTAGCAAGAGTTTGTTTGAGATCTTTTTGGTTGGCCTCTAAAGCTGATTTTTTGGTAGCCAAATCAAGTTTAAATTCATTTTGTTTATCAGCAATTTTCTGACTGTCCTTAGTCAATTTTTCAATTTCAGCAGTTAGTTTGTTGGCAGCAGCTAATTGTTCAGTAAGAGAGGCAATTTTTTTATCAAAAATTGATTTTGAAGCTGACAGATTGAATTCGGTAGCAAAGGTTAGTTCAGATTTATCAGTTAATTCTAAATAAGTCTCGTTTAATTTTTGGGTAGCAGTTTTAAGGTTATCCTGAGCTGCATTTAATTCAGTGGTTGTCTCAGAAATATTGTTATTAACTGTTTCAACTTCTTTTTGAGCTGAGGCAAATTGATTTTGTGATTTATCAACTTGTTCCATTGAAGCCTTTAATTCAGTTTCATCGGCATCGATAGTCTTAATCATGTGAGAATGATCGGTGGAACCACAGACAACACAAGGTTCTCCGTCGACCAGTTCTTTTTGAAGTTGAGCAATCATTAGAGCCTGACGATGACCTTTTTTCTCTTGAAAGTCAGCTTGATCCTGTTGAAGATTTTCTGTTTTCGACTGTAGTTGGGACTTTAATTCATCCAAATGAGTTTGGAGACGTTTAACTTCTTTTTGATTGTTAAGTTGAAGATTTTCAAGGGGAGTAAGAGTTTCGACAAAATCATCTTTTTCACGTGTTAAGGCATCCTTTTGTGTTTGGAGCTTGTCACCATCGATTAAAGATTCTTTTTTGGCATCAATTTGTGAAGTGATTTTTTGAAATTCTTCATTTTGTTCAGATAAATTTTTCTGTAAAACTAACAATTCAGGTTCTTGTTTAGTGATTTCCTTACGAATTCTTTCAATACGTTCAATGTCGGGAATCAGAATTGCTAACTTCTTACTTTGGTTTTCTTTTTGATCAAAATCATCTTTTTGAGCAATTAATTCCTCATTCTTAGTCGTAGCTGATTGGTAATCTTTTTGAGAGAGTTTCATTTGGACAGTTAATTTTTGACTTCTATCATTGGTCTTTTTCAACTCTTCATTTTTACTATCGAGATCACGTAAAGAATCCTTCAAATCGTCTGCCCATTGTAATTCTGAGACGTGTTGCTGCTGAGCAGAAATTTCGGATTCCTTATTGACGATATTCAATTGGTAATCATGTTTAGCAGTATCTAAGTCGGAGAATTGTTTGTCCAAATCTTTGGCATTTTGAAAATTTTTGTCGGCGGTTTGAACTTGTTTATTTAGTTCAGTAGCTTGTTTTTCTACCGAATTAAATTCGGTTTGACGTTTATTTACAAAACTTTCAAGTACGACAATTTTTTGTTCATCAGATTCATGACTTAGCTGTTCCTTTTCTTCATCGGTCCAATTATCTGAGTCTAACTGTGCGGCCAAATCAGTGGCAAAAGTTTCATTCTTTTTCTTGTCGGCAGAGTAGAGCTCCTTTAGTTTGCTGGCAAAATCAGAATAGAGTTGGGTGCCAAATATCTTTTTGAGAATGGCTTCTTTAGCATCAGTTTTGGATTTCAAAAATTTAGAGAAGTCGTTTTGTGGTAAGAGGATGATCTTTTTAAATTGTTCAGCCGAAAGATTGAGAATTCCAGCAATAGCAGTACCGACATCACTAGGTTTAGCAGCAATACTGTCAATTTCAGTACCGCCAACTTTATCCACAATGGCTAATTTGGCAATCGGTTTTTTATCCACAAGATTGTCACCGCGCTGACTTTTGAGCCACTGTTCCGGACGGCGAACGATACGATAGAGATTATTTCCCTGTTCAAAATAGAAAGTCACTTCGGTTGCCTTATCGTTGGGAGCAAATTGACTGCGCATTTCCCGAGCATCACGTCCATCGGTTGTAGTACTGCCAAAAAGGGCAAAGGTCATGGCATCAAAAATTGTTGATTTACCAGCACCTGTGTCACCACCAATAAGAAAAATCGGCGCTTCATCTAGTTTTCGAAAGTCGATACTGGAATTTTCATGGGGTCCGAAATAATTCATCTGTAAGTAAATAGGTTTCAAAATTATTTCTCCTTTCTTAAATCAACAAAAATTTTATCCACAATTTGTTTTTGAGTTTTAGATAGATCGTTTCCAGTTATGCTGTGGAAAAATTGATCAACTGTTTCATCAGGACTTAATTCACTAATGTTTTGCACAGTCTGATCTTGTTTATCTTGATAGATGTTCTCGTAATCGAGTTCAACAACAGTTCCGTAGATTTCTTGTAGTTGGGCACGAACATTAATGTGTTTGCTGCGATCGAAATTTTTCACGGTGATGGCAAACCAAGCATTATCAATTGGTTGTTGCTTATAAAAAGTGGGGTCGGTTAAAGTGTCCCAATCTTCCTCTAATACGATTAAATCAGTTTGAGGCTTGATTTCTTTGAAAGTATGAGTGATTTTGTCATTGTTGATTTCAACGATATCAACACCCTTACCTTTATTTTTAATACGGGCTTCTTTGACGTTAAATTTCACAGGACTACCAGAATATCGAATAGTTTCACTTGGAGAAGCAAAACGAGTGTGAATATGTCCCATCATGACGTAATCAAACATTTGAAATTGGTCAGCGGTCAAAGTGGCAAGCCCACCAACAGTTGAAGTAGTTTCGCTAGTTAACTCGATTTTATCTTCTTTGTTTGGTGTGACTGCAAAGTGAGTGATGAGTAAGTGTTTCTTATTAGGATCGAAATTTTTTTGCATGTCTGTTAAAACAAGATTCATGGCATCAACGATTGAGTGAATTTTTTGCGTGTCTTCTTCAGAGACGCCTTGTTGATGGTAGTAAGCTCGAACATCCATCGGATCAAAAAATGGCAACATGAAGATTTGAACTTCGGTAGTTTCAATTGGTTTGAAAGCCTCACTGACTAAAGTATTGAGATGAAAGTTGTTATATTCCATCCAATCACGGCCATAATTGAGGCGCTTGGCACCATCGTGATTTCCTGAGATAGCATAAATGGGTAGATGATGTTCAATATTGATTTCTTTAAACATTTCATTCAAAGTTGTGACAGCATCAACATTAGGAATAGCTCGGTCATAAATATCACCGGCAATAACAATACCGTCGACGTGTTCTTCTAAGGCGATGTTTAAAATTTGTTGAAAGGCGGCTTTTTGTTCATCGAGTAATGAGTAGCCATTTAAAGTCCGACCAATATGCCAGTCGGCAGTATGTAAAAGTTTCATAATTATTCCTCCATGAAGATTATGTTCTATTTCCTTTTTACGTCGAAAAATTGCTTTTATCAATATCAAATTACGAAAAAGATTTTTAATTCGTACTTGTCTTTTGGTCATTGTGAACGTAACAAGTATGTTGAAAAGCAATTAAACAATCGGAGGAAATATATGATGCATTTAATTTTACAGATTATTAGGTGGGGTTCATTGGCTCTTATAATTGTTACGTTTTATAACTTATATCGGAATTGGAATTTTGACCCAGAAGCGGAAGAATTGAAAGATAAAACAGCAGAAGAGCTCACCCAGGCCAAAGATAAATTTGAAAAGGATAGGGGGAGTCAGATCAGCGGAGCTATAGTAGCCGCATTAATGTTTGTTGGGATACCGTTTCTTTCAATATATACTAACACTGCCTCTATCGTTGATAATGAGTATAGTGTGACTGGAAAGAGGCCTTATAGTATTCATATTGTTTCGAAAAATCAGATGTACTATCGTTTTTCTAATGGTACGCAATGGCTTTACTACACGAGAAAAGGTGATACATTGTCAATTACGGATGATGATGTTCAAACTTTGTTTACTAATGGCGACACTATTTCGTCAGTTAAATTCAAATTGAGTGATAATAATAAGATTGCTAAGGAAACGGTTAAAGATCCGGTTTACGGTGATACTAAAGTTACTTTGAAATTGATTGAATAGGAGAGCAGGACAAAACGCGGTCAGCTTTTGAACATTAATGTAAATAAGGACGGTAACTCGATTTTGAGTTGCCGTCCTTATTTTGGATAGTTTTGTTCTGAATAACCATGGTTCCATGATGAATAGTGGAAACGAGCTACGCAGGGGCAACTCCTTCCGGTTAAGTCAACTTTCTCTGCCGGCGCTTCGCTACCGACTGAGAAAGTAGTCTTAATCCTCGGGAGCTAACCGCCTCTGCTTCGCTCTCTAATCATTTAGATTATAACGTAACTTCATATGTTCTGATCCCATTGTAACCATATCTCCGAGTAACTTGGTTTGTTTTTCAAAGGCTACATCGGCTAATTTCTTGTTGGCTTTTTCTAGATACTTTTCGGCATCATTTTGGTTAGCGATTTCTTTATCGGTATCATTTTGGATCTTACGATATGTACTCATAGCGTCTAGTTCATAATCATTTCTCATATCAACGTATAGATCGTAATCTGTATCACCTAATAGGGCAGTGGTACAGCTTAACCAGTACATATTGTTCATGTCAAACTTGCCTGTGGCATTTTTGTATTGTGCTGGGGTGTCTTTTACGTTGGCATAGAATGGAACTACGGTATTAAAGGTATTTGCACCGTATGCTAACCAGTGGATTCCGGCAATTTCTGCTGGAACGTTATTTCTAATTTGTAGAATATGTACGTCGTGGTTTCTGTTGATACCGATTGGTCTGAAGAGTTTCTTTTCGGCTTCGGTACCTGATCCATAAACGTCATACTTAGTGTTTTCAAAGTGTGAACTTAAAACAAATTTTACGTCTTCGATAGAAATCTTACGGTTAGCGTGGCAGATGAATGGTAAATCTTGATTCATTGGATCATCTGGTGTGTCATCGGGACTGAAGAATTTTTGTCCGGACCAAGCACGAGGATTGTTATAAACGGTATCTTTGACTGATGAACTACCTAAGATATGTCTTAAGTTATATTTGTCAAAGTCAGGATTCAAATTGTTTTGGTCAATGAGATCTTTCAAATCATCTGAACAAAGTGTGTCGGCTGAATCGAAATCGAAGTTGTCGATGTTCATGCGGTTAGGTGCAACGACATAAGCATCATCAGGGATACGAACGGCTGCCCAGTGGTGTCCACCAATTGTTTCTAACCACCAAACTTCTTCGTTATCAGCGAAAGAAATTCCGTTTGGTTCGTAAGTTCCGTATTTTTCTAGTAAAGCACCAAGACGTTTAACACCATCTTTAGCACTGTGAATGTATGGAAGAACTACAGTTACAAGGTCTTCTTCACCAAGTCCGTTTTCAACGAATGGATCTAATCCTAAGACACGTGAGTTAGTAGTAATAGTTTCAGTCGCTGACATAGCAATATTTTCACTATTAATTCCGGCAGCAGGCCAGATTCCGTTTGTCAAAATTGAGTTAGGAATTGAAGTGTAACGTAGAGGATTGTCAGGTAAAGCAACGTTTACTTTACTGATAACTGAGGTGTAGTCCTTAGGTTGATCTTCAGGGTTAACTACAACAAAACGTTGAGGGTCAAGTGCTTCGTGACCATCGTCATTTCTAGAAATAATTGTTGAACCGTCAATAGAAGCTTTTTTACCAACTAAAATTGATGTACATGAACCTTTAATACGTTTTTCCATTATTAAATCGCTCCCTTTATGGTTATTAATATCTTAATTATAACTGGTTTAATAATTGAAACCAAATGGACTAGTTATTAATTTGTGCATACGTATCATAATACTCATTAATGATTGTATGGGCGAAGGTTTTAATTTGATCAGATATCACTACTTCGGGTTTAACTAATAGGGAGTGAATCTGATAAATAAAATACTCTTTTAAGTACAGTTCTCCTTTTTCCAAACTTATCTGGTTAACTCTAACATTATCTAAAATTCCATGAATATTGATTTGATTTTGGAAGAGTAAGAATTCTGCGGAAACATCATTAATGATTAATTGTTGCTGTTGGGCAATCTGATAATATTTTTCCAAGGCCTGAAAGTATTCTTCGTAACCGTGACTGAATTGACGATACATTTGTGGATAAGTTTGTTTTAATTCAGTTTTGAATAATTCAGTGGTTGATCCCATTAATAAGAGGGAATTCAAAATAGTTGGCAGTAGATTCTCATCTTCAATTTTTGTGGGGATGGGATTTTTTTGTAGAAATTCTAAGTGTCGTTGAACGACCGATTGGACGATTTCATCTTTATTTTTAAAGTAGATATAGAGTTTAGCACGACTAATACCGGCCATTTTTGCTAAATCTACCATTGAAAAATTATCGAATCCTTGTATGAGAATAATATGGTTAAATTTGATAATTAGTTCTTCTTTTGGTGTCATGCAATAATACCTCCAAAAATAATTATATCATTTATTTGACGATATAGACACTTGATAGTATTATTTGTCTAAATTAAATAAACAGAGGACATAAATTATGAAAAAAGTAGTTGTAACAGGTGGTACAGGATTCGTCGCAGGATGGGTGATCGTCGATTTTCTCAATGCAGGATATGAGGTCAGTACCAGCGTGCGGTCAATGAAGAAGGCAGATCGTCTAGAAAAAGAAATTGCTGGAGCCGTTTCCAAGGATGAAATGAAGAATCTTAGTTTTTTTGAAGCTGATCTAACTAGTGACAAGAATTGGGTAGAAAGTATTAAAGGTGCTGATGGCGTGATCCACGTAGCTTCACCAATGGGGAATGGAACTCAAACTGTTGAAGAATTAGTTAACGTTGCTAAGAATGGAACACTTACAGTTCTAAAAGCAGCTAAAGAAGCTGGCGTTAAGCGAGTAGTAATGACTAGTTCACAGGCAGCGTCCACTCCTGAAAGTGGAAGTACCGCTGTTTTGGATGAGAGTTTTTGGACAGATGTTAAGAATCCAGATTTAGATCCTTATCGTATTTCAAAAGTTGAATCTGAAAAGGCTGCTTGGGAATATGTCAAAGAAGAGGGTATGGAATTGACAACAGTACTTCCAGGTGCAATCTTTGGACCAATCTTGTCAGATAAGGCAGTCAGTTCTAATCGAATTCTGTTACAGATGTTAAATGGATTGCCAATGACACCACATGTTCCGTTAGAAATTTCGGATGTTAGAGATTTAGCCAGGCTGCACCGATTAGCCTTTGAGAATCCCGTTGCTATTGGAAAAAGATACCTAGCTGCTTCTCAAGTATTACAGATGGCAGATGTAGAAAAGATTTATCAGACTAATTTCCCATATAAAAAAATTAAAATCAGAATGATGCCTAATACAGTGACTAAATTATTAGCGCGCTTCGTTCCTAGCTTGCGTGCATTAGTACCAATGTTGGATCGTAAATATCGTCATACGACTGCCGCTGCGGAAAATGATTTGGGCTGGACACAACATAAACCAGAAGAAACAGTCATGGATGCAGCTAAAACTTTGATTAAATTAGGACTTGATAAATAATTTTGAAAAAACAATTGACCTAGACCACACTCTAAGTACTATTGTTAAATCGTTGAGAAAAACGAAAGGAACTTAAAAACTCATGAAACAACTAAATATTGGTAACACAAATTGGAAAGCTTCAGCCGTTGCACTAGGAATTATGCGTATGGAAGCTTTATCAGCTAAAGATGCAGCTAAAACACTTGAAGCTGCTGTTGATAGTGGTATTAACTATATAGATTCAGCCGATATCTATGGCATGGGCAATTCCGAAAAAGTTTTCGGACAAGCTATGAAAGAAGCAAACATTTCACGTGATGATGTCTATATTCAATCAAAAGGTGGAATCGTCTTTGATCCAGCCCGCAGTCATGGAAGTTTTGTTTTCGGTAAAAGATATGATTTCTCAAAGAAGCATATTATTGAAGCCGTTGATGGAATTCTTGATAGAATGCAAATCGATTATCTAGATTCATTCCTATTACATCGTCCAGATCCATTGATGGAACCAGAAGAAGTAGCTGAAGCCTTTGACGAATTGCAAAGAGATGGAAAAGTAAGACACTTCGGTGTATCAAACTTCAATCCTCAACAATTCCAGATGTTGCAAGAAGCCGTTGATCAAAAGTTATTGATTAACCAATTACAATTTAGCATTGCTCACACAGGAATGATTGATTACGGAATGCACACAAATATGACCGATGCTCGTTCCATAAATCATGATGGAGGACTATTAGAATTCTCCAGAAGAATGGGAACAACAATACAAGCATGGTCACCATTCCAATATGGATGTTCGAAGGAACATTCATAGGCAGCGACAAGTTCCCAGAATTGAATGCTAAGTTACAAGAATTAGCAGATAAGTATGGGGTAAGTAAGAATGCCATAGCAGTAGCATGGATTTTAAGACACCCAGCAGGAATCCAAGTGTTGATAGGAACAATGAATCCAGAACACGTAATTGATAGTGCAAAAGGTGCCGATGTAGAGCTTACTAAACAAGAGTGGTATGACGTATACTTCGCAGCAGGAAATGACTTGCCTTAGAGAGCGGAGTAAGTCCGTTTAGATTCTGAGCATTTGCAGGACTTTGCGAATTGGCTGCGCAGCAGACAGTTCGTGAAGTCAGGCAAAGCACAGGAATCTGGCTTACGTAGCTCGTTTCCACTATAAAACATAGAACTATGGTTATCTAAAAACAGAACAATAGTTATCTAAATAAGAACATCAAAAAAACCGCTAAACTTCCCAAAAAAGGAAGTCTAGCGGTTTTTAATTTATTTAGGCAAATCAATCCCAGCACCAGTAATACCAGAAAGATATTTCTCCAACAAAATATTTCTAACATGGAATTGAGCACCTGGTTTGGTATAAGTAGCGACCTGAATAACCAAAGTGCCATCAGGTTGATTAGAGAATCCAACAATATAAGGCTTTTTAGTAATTTGCAATTTTTTCAAATCCAGATCCTGATTGATCTGATTAATGATTTTAGTGATTTCCTCAAAAGGAGCAGCACTAGAAACAGGGATTTCCATCAAGGCCTGCATATTATTACGGGATTTATTGCTGACAACGGTAATATTTCGATTAGGAATATAATTTAGCGTTCCATCAACACTTTGAATTTGAGTTGTTCGGATACCAACATAAGTGACTTGGCCTTCAACACTATTAACTGTAATCGTATCACCCACGCTGATTTGTTGTTCTAAAAGAATGAAAAAGCCATTGACCATATCGGAGACGAATCCTTGAGCACCAAGACCAATAGCCAAACTGAAGATTCCGGCACCGGCAATTAATGTACCGACAGGAATTCCAATGGCTGATAGTAGGGCATAGATCCAAAAGAACATCAGGATATATTTAAAGATGTTGAGGGCTAAAGTGTAAATGGTGTCTAATTTCTTTGGTGAGATACCACGCTTATAATTACGCAGTCCCGTTTTAAAAATATGACGAATGATTTTCTTACCAATCCAGTTAATCAAAAGTAAGACAACTGTTAACAAGACTAATTGGAAAACAACCGAGATTACATGTTGTAATAGGGACTCCCAATCGACCTTCAGAAAAACTTTTTTAATAAGAGTATTTAAGTTAAGGGATGTATTCAAAATTTCCGTTCCTTTCAAAAAAGTAGCTGAAATAATGATAGCATAAACAAAAAGACAGCTAAACCGATTGGCTAGGCTGTCCTCTTATTAATTTAAGTAACTTTTGGGAACGAAATCTTCAACTGCGACGTATAACTTGTCGGACAATTCCTTGTATAATTCGTGTTCTCCAGTTTGTAAGGTAAAGTTCAAATTGTCGCAAGATTCGATTAACTTAATTGCGGCTGCAATCTTTAAGTCATCGTGGGAATAGTCGATATTGCTGTTTCCCGTAATAGAGATATCTAATGTAGGTTCTTCTTTTCCTAAAGTGTAGTCTTGAATGTTTTCTGTGATCAAAAATATGTACCCTCAGTCTTTGGATTTCATTGGATATACAAGATAACACAGAATTAGTTATATTTATAGATAAGTATACGGATCGTAAATATTAAGTTATAAATATTGATATATCAAGGATGCTTGTAACTCTAGCTTTTAATTCTGTCACTATATCGGTATAACTAATGGAAAAAGGAGCTGAAGGAATGGACTTTGGATCACAAATAAAGAAGTTACGTACCAGTAGAAAATTAACTCAAGAACAACTAGCTCAGAAATTGAATGTTTCACGACAAACAATTTCTAGTTGGGAGAATAACCGTAATTTACCTGATTTGGAAATGGTCGTTATGATTGCTAAAACGTTCCAATTATCGTTAGACCGATTAATTCTGGGCGATCCAACGATGACGACAAAATTAATGAATGATAGTAGTGAGGTTAGAAAAATGCGGATCAATCTATATGCAACGATAATTATGATATTAACTGGGATCGGTTGTTTCTTGTTGTCTACGATGATCGGTTCAACAATTGACAGTAACGGCGTTTTACATGAGCCATTCTTCTTGATTCCCATAGGATATCTATTCTTACTAATGGGATTGATCAGTGGATTTATCTACTTGTTTAGAAAATTGCGTAAACAAAGTTAAGATATTTCACTACGTAAAATTTGTTCCATAGTTTTATTGTGGGCCAGCTCATCGACTAGTTTGTCCAAGTAACGAATCTCTTGAACTAAGGGATCTTGGATATTCTCAACGTGGATGCCGAAGATGGTTCCTTTGATTAAAGCAGTATTTTCGTTTATGTGTGGAGCACTTTGGAAAAAATTTGCTAGTGTTGCACCTGTTTCGATTTGTTCCGATAATGATTGATCGTTATAACCAGTTAACCAATAGATTATCTGATTGACTTCGGATTGTGAATGACCCTTGCGCTCAACTTTTTGGATATAAAGTGGGTAGAGATCTCGAAATGCCATTTGGGTTATGTCTTTCTTCTTCATATATACCTCCGTTAACCTTTTTAGTTAGTGTAACAAAATAAAGTCAGTTACCACCTGTACTTTGATTTAGTATGGTAAAGTAGGTTTACTTAGATTAGATAATAGAAGGGAAACAACAATATGACATATCCACAATTGGATTTAGAAAATGCCACAGGCAGTGTAGCAACAATTAAAACGAATCACGGAGTAATCAAAATTCAACTATTTGATGAATTAGTTCCTAAGACAGTTAAGAATTTCATTGAATTAGCTCAAAAGGGTTACTACAACGGAATTATCTTCCATCGTGTTATTCCTGATTTCATGATTCAAGGTGGAGACCCAACTGGTACTGGTGCCGGTGGTGAAAGTATTTATGGTAAGAGTTTTGAGGATGAATTCAGCGACCAACTATATAATTTGACTGGTGCTTTATCAATGGCTAATGCTGGTCCTAATACTAACGGTAGTCAATTTTTTATCGTTTCAAACGAAAATATGCCTAAACGTATGGTTAAAGAAATGGCCGGTGCTGGTTATCCTGAAGAAATTATCACTGCTTATAAGAACGGTGGTACACCTTGGCTAGATCATCGTCACACTGTTTTTGGACAAGTTATTGAAGGCATGGATGTTGTTCAAGAAATCAGTCGTGCTAAACGTGATGGTAATGATAAACCTAAAGAAGACATCGTTATGGAAAGTGTTGAAATCAGTAAGTAGTAGAATTCGTTTCTTGAAGATATGAAGCAGTTAATTCCTGATAAGTATTTTTAAAATAAGAATTTTTGAGAAAAACTAGATTAATGGGATGTTCAATTTTGAACCCTGGAAAATCTAGTTTTTTTAATTGTCCATTTTTAATCTCCGAGGTGACGAGTGATTCATAGATGAAAGTGACACCGGAAATCTGTTTTAGCAGTTCAAGAATGGTATTAGGACTGGCAATCTCCATCACTTTATTGAAGTCGTTGATTTTATAGTTTTGAGTAGCTAACCAATTTTCGAAAATATTGCGGCTACCGGAACCGGGTTCTCGGATTAAGAGAGTTTGATTGAAAAGGTCTTCAATGGTTGAAATGTTAAGTTGCTGATGAGAAATACAGACGAAGTTCTCTTTTTGTAAGAAGAAAGAATCGAATTCATCAGTATCAAAGTTTCCCTCAACTAATCCAAAATCAATTTTGCCATCACGGATATTTTGTAAGATATGGTCGGTATTCTTGATCTCGGTAGTCGATATTTGGATTTTATTACTTAGATGATTTAAAAATTTTGGTAGTAGTGTTGAACTAAGCGAAAGAGTACACCCCATATTGAATTTGGCGGGTGTTTTTAAAGAGTTAAGGACTTTTTGACTTTCGAATTCGACTTGTTTAGCATAATCAGCTAATTTCTGACCGATATCGGTTAAGTGAATACGATTGTGATCACGGATGACTAAGGAAAGATTCAATTCATTTTCCAATGAAGTTATTTGTTGAGAAACAGCTGGTTGAGTAATAAATAGTGTTTCAGCCGTTTTAGTGAATGAATTGGTGTCAGCCAATACGACGAGTGTTTGATAACGTTTATCTAACATAATTGCTCCTATAATAAATTTTGCTTATGCAAATGTAATAAATACTAATTTTTACTTATGATAGTTCTATATTATCCTCTTAAACAGGGAGGATTAACTTATGTATTTAAAATTTTTTGAAAAAAGCTTCTATTATGCGTTTTTTATGACCTTATTGTGTTCAATTGTTGGTAGCTTCTTAGGCGGCTTACCATATTTAACAGTGATCGGCGCATTAGTGCTTTCACTGATATTAGGGATGTTGTTTCAATTCTATCGTCCAGCAATTCAAAAAGCTGAGAGCGGAATCGGCTTCATTTCTAACAAATTTCTTCGATTAGGAATCATCTTGTTAGGATTCAAACTGAATTTAATTGATTTAGCCCATGCTGGTGTGAAAACAATTCTTTTTGCAATGGTGATTGTTAGCGGAATGGTTGTCTTGACATATAACATTGCTAGAAAGTTCGGAGTCAGTAAACGATTAGCTATTTTGACTGCTAGTGGAACTAGTATTTGTGGGGCGGCAGCTGTAATGGGTATCTCACCTCAAATCAAAGTTTCCAAAGATCAAGAGGCTGATAAACATAATGATGAAGTATTGGCTGTAGCAATTGTCGCCATTTTAGGAACAGTCTTTACTTTAATCGAAATTGCTATTAAGCCATTGTTGCATATGACATCAATGCAGTTTGGAGTTATGGCTGGAGGATCACTGCATGAAATAGCTCATGCGATTGCAACAGGTAGTGCCGGTGGACCAGTTAGTTTGAGTGCTGCAATCATAACTAAATTATCTCGAGTCTTACTATTAGCACCAGCTGCTTTGATAATAGGTATTTGGTATCAACACCAGGATAAAACTAATGAGGGTGAAAAAGGTAAATTGCCGATACCTTGGTTTATGGCAGGATTTTTATTGGCTAGTGTTATTGGTACTTTTGTTCCTATGTCTAGCGCTTTGTTGAACCAGTTAGTTAAGTTAGCTTATCTAGTACTAGGGATGGCAATGGCTGCTTTAGGGATGAGTGTTAATTTCAAGGCTTTCTTGAGTAGTGGACGTAATGCTGTTTTAGCCGCTTTGTCTGCATCAGTAGTTTTACTGACATTTACAATCATAGTTAGTAAGATGTTCTTCTAAAATGCTTCACTTTTCCTATGGAAGGGTGGGCTTTTTTGTTTGTTTTGAGAGAAGACGCAAAGTCAATGGACATGTTTGGCAATCGTGGTATAGTAATAAACATAAAAGTCATATTGAAGTTATATTCGTTAACTATAGGAAGAAACTGAATTGTTTTTAACTGATTAACAAAAAATAATAAAAAAGGGTTGCAACGTCGTAACTGAACGGGTAATATATATCTTGTTGTTGCGACAGAGCAATGGAATCAACGCTTTGAAGCTTTATTGCTTCTCCGTTGATTCCAAATTATTTTAAAGAAGTGCTTGACATGTTCTTGTTACTTCGATATGATAATTAAGTTGTCTGTTAGATGACTCCTAACCGGTTATCAATTCGTTGATAATTAGTTAGAAAAATTATTTTAAAAAGCTCTTGACAAGTTATTGTCTCCTTGATAAAATAATTAAGTCGCTGATGAGCGTAAGCGCTTAATCAGCTGGTAGACCTTTGAAAACTGAACAAAGTTTTAACACTAAAATTGTGTAGGCCAACATTTATTTGTTGGATTTACAACGAAGTCAATTCGCTAGTATTTTTATTTATGAGTCACAAACTTTTAATAT